>NZ_JBEOZE010000017.1:0-183092 GCF_040297465.1 Streptomyces sp. NPDC001787 | reverse complement strand
GCTCGCGGCGCCGGGCGCCGGGCGCCCGGCCGAGGTCGGTGCACGCCGGCCCCTGTGCCCATCGGCGCCGGCGGCCTCGGTCACGGGTGGGCGCTCGTGCCTTCGTAGCCATTGCGGCTCATGCCGCCGCCGGCCGAATCGAGGAACTCCGCGTGGGCCACGCACATGTGGCACAGAGGGCGCCAGCGGGGCCGGTACCCGGGGTGACCGGAAAAGCGCTGCGCGGTGAGGGTGAGACGGTTCCACCACTCGGCGATGTTCTGACGCAGGGTCTGGACATGGCCGCACTGTTCCTGCATGCGCGCGAGGACCACCGGCTCCCATTCGGTGAGCAGATCGGCCAGGTGCACACAGTCGGAGACGGTGATGTCCAGCAGCCTGACAGCGGCGAAGTGGGCCTCGCCGCCCTCTTCCTGACCGGCGACCAGCTCGGCCAGCCGGCCTTCCAGGAAGGTACGCAGGGGCTCGATGTCCTCGTATCGCAGGTCGTCGGAGAACTCCAGCAGCACGGCGGGTGCCAGCAGATCGGACCTGCTCTCGTGAGTAGTCATGGCAGCACTGTGCCTCCCGTCCGGTCCAGCCGCATCGATTCGGCGCTATATCACACTTTGTCCCATCAGATCGGGGGGAACCGCTGCCGTTCGCTCACACCATGGACGGGCCACTGACAGACTTCCCCCGCAGCACGGCCCGTCCGGGCGAGCGAACGCCCCCTCCGGCTCGGCGTGCTCAGTCGGCCACGTTCGGGCGGTCGGCGGCGGCGACGAGGTCGGCGAAGGTGAGCGGTTCGTCCGGGGCCGGACCCGAAGCCGGGCCGGAAGCCGGCGTGGCCCGCGTGGCCGGCGCCGCCTGCGTGGTCAGACCGTCGAGGGCGAGGTCGAGGTGGCGGTGCAGCAGCGCACCGTCCGCGTCGAGCCCGGAGAGACCGCCGGGCAGAGGGCGCGACAGCCGGACCGACAGAAGGATCAGGTCGCCCGACCCCACCTCGGGGCGCAGCCGGCCGGAGTCGTGCGCCGCGCGGATCAGACGGTCGAGCGCCGCCGACGTACGGGTCCGGCTGTCGATCAACTCCTGGTCGACGACGAGCTGTTCGAGCAGGACCGGAATCACCGCACCCATCCGGAGGTCGGCGGCCTCGTGGACGAAGCGCCGCACCGCCCCGAACGCGTCCCCTTCCTCCTGCCCCGCCCGATGGGCCGCGGCCTCAAGGCGTGAGAGCAGGTCACCGGTGAGATCGCGTACGAGCGCCTCGCGGTCGGCATAGCGGCGGTAGAGCGTGGCCGGCCCCACACCCGCCCTGCGCACGATCAGGTCCAGCGGAGCCCCCAGCCCCCGCTCCAGGAACACATCGCGGGCGGCATCCAGGATCCGTCGTCTGCTGCGTTCGGCGTCCGCCCGCATGAGACCCACCTTCCATCAATGAACCGGAGAGCTTCTCTCCGCCTATGCTAGCGTGCCGCGTGTCCGCACGGTCATCGACGGTGTCGAGTACGCGGACGAGGGCCACGAGGAATACCCCGTGCGCATCGGCGGCACCGGACGCCTCGCCGACGGCACCGAGTTCGCCCGTGTCATGCACGAGTTCGGCGACGGTCCCGACGGTCTGCGCATCCGTCTGACCATCCAGTTCCCGGCCAACGCTCCCGAGCACGTCTTCGTCGGACACCAGCGGCACTTCGCGTGCGAGTTCACCAACTGGCTGGAAGGCGCGCACGCCCAGGCGTGAGCCCCCTCCGCACACACGGGCGGGGATCATGACGTTCATGGCGTCCCCGCCCGGACCGCCGGTCCGCCGGACATCTCAATCCCGCCGTCACCGTCGCACTGTGGGGCTCGGCGCCTTCCCGGCCCGCGCCGTCGTTCCGTACGTCATGGCCCAACTGGCCGGTTCCGTCGCGGGAGCGGCGCTCGGCCGGCCTGTCCGGGGACCGGCGCTGTCCCGCCGGCCGGTCGGCTGCGCGACCGTCCACGCCGACCCGCTCATGGCCCGCCGGAGCGGTGCTCACGGCGGAGACCGGAGTCCTCGTCCTGCCGACGATGACGCTGTCCGTCCTCCCGGCACACCCGGCCGGCCGCAGGCTGCCCCCCCCCCTGCGCGGTGGGCCTCGCCACCGCGGTCATCATCGCGACGCTCGGCCCCGTCCGTGGCGGATCGGCCAATCCGGCGCGGCAGTTCGGTCCGGCGCTCCTGGCCCAGCACCCCACCCATCCGTGGATCCACCTGCTCAATCCGGAGCTCGGCGCGGTGCTGGGAGCGGCCCTGGTGGCTCCCGCCAGGCTCCGGACCGCACCGCGGCCCCGGCGCTGACGACCGGGGACGCCATCGCTCCGCTACCGCGGCGGTCCGGAACGCCGGGCCCACGCCGGTGTCCAGATCTCGCCGTCGGGACGGGTGGGACGGGTGGCGACGAGATGGGCGCGGAGGGCGATGAGGGCGGGGTGCTGGTTGTCGGCGCGCCAGAGCAGTGAGTGCGGGTAGACGGGGGTCGGGTCGCGCAGCGGGATGAGTCGCAGGTCGTGGCCGGCGGGCCAGACGAGCGGAGTCTGCTCGCTGACGAAGGTCGCCAGGGTGGCGGAGTCCGCGATCGTGTCGAGGAGGTGCTCGATTCCGAAGTCGGGGCCGATCGGGTCGATGGTGAACCCGAATTCGGTGGCGAGTGCGTCGTAGTAGGCGGCCCACTCGGTTCCGGGGCGGTTGCCGGGCATCCAGATCCGGCGCCCGGCGAGCCGGCCGAGGGCGACGGTGGGAGCCGGGGCGAACTCGTGGGCCGGACCGGTGAACAGACGGAGCGGCTCGTCGAGGACAGGGGTGGACTCGATGCCGTCGGGCAGCCGTCGGCCGGGCATGGTCACGGCCCGGAAGGTCGCGTCGATCGTGCCGGACAGGATGGCGGCGACGGCCGCGTCCGAGTCGAGCAGGGTCACGACATCGAGCTCGACGTCGGGGTGTGCGCGGTGGAATCCGCGCAGCAGCCCGGCCACCGAGAGACGGCGGCCGATCACGTCGACACGCAGTGCGCGGCTGCCCGGCCGTACGGAGGCGGCGGCCCGCTCCTCGGCCCGGAGCAGAGTGCGGGCATGGGGCAGGAACGCCTGCCCGTCGATGGTGAGCCGGGCTCCGCGCGCGGTGCGGTGGAACAGCCGCACCCCGAGGTCGGTCTCCAGCGCGGCGATGCGCTTGGAGACGGCCTGTGGAGTGATCGACAAGGCGACGGCGGCTTCCTGGAACTGCTCCGCGTCAACGGCGGTGACGAAGGTGCGCACAGCGGTGAGATCCACGCCGACATCATAGGGACTCAACCAATCATTGAGTAACAGCGGCCATATGGTTGTTTGATTCCCACTCTCCCGGCTCGCTTTGATGTCTCCGGTCAACGTCTGGTTTCGCAGCGGCTCGGCGGCGGGTGACCAGCCGCCGCCTCCGCCGACGCGCTCGCCCCGGAGGTGCCCCACCCGTGCCGGATTCTTTCGTCCATCTGCACAACCACACCGAGTACTCGATGCTGGACGGCGCGCAGAAGCTGAAACCGATGTTCGGCGAGGTCGCCCGGCAGCGCATGCCCGCGATCGCCATGAGCGACCACGGCAACATGTTCGGTGCCCATGAGTTCGCCCAGGTCGCGAAGGGTTTCGAGGGCATCACGCCGATCATCGGCATCGAGGCGTACGTGGCCCCTTCCTCGCGGTTCGCCCGGAAGCAGGAGTTCTGGGGGCCGGGAGGACGCCGTGCCGTCGGCGCCGGCGGTGAGGGGTCGAAGGATGTCGCGGGCGGCGGCCGCTTCACCCATATGACGATGTGGGCGCGGAATGTCCAGGGGCTGCGGAACCTGTTCCGGCTCAGCACACAGGCCAGTTACGAGGGCCAGTTCCCCGCCGGGAAGCCGCGCATGGACCGGGAGCTGATCGCTGAGCGGCCGGAGGGCATCATCGCCACCACCGGCTGTCCGTCCGGCGAGATCCAGACCCGTCTGCGGCTGAACCAGTACGACGAGGCGAAGGCCGCCGCAGCGGCGTACCAGGAGATCTTCGGCCGCGAGAACTACTTCCTGGAAGTGATGGACCACGGCCTGGACATCGAACGGGAGGTCCGCGGCGGGCTGCTGCGCCTGGCCGGGGAGCTCGGCATCCCGCTGCTGGCCACCAATGACGCGCATTACGTCACCGAGGACCAGGCCGACGCCCACGACAGCCTGCTGTGCATCGGCGTCGGCAGGAACAAGGACGACCCGGACCGCTTCCGCTTCAACGGCTCCGGCTACTACCTCAAAACGGCCGCCGAGATGCGTGCCCTCTTCTCGGAGATTCCGGAGGCCTGCGACAACACACTCCTGATCGCCGAGCGCATCGAGTCCTACGACGAGGTCTTCGACTACGCCGACGAGATGCCACGCTTCCCCGGCGTACCCGAAGGCGAGACCCAGGAGTCATGGCTGCGCGGGGAAGTTCTCAGGGGCCTGGCCCTGCGCTACGGAAGCCCCGTCCCCCAGCACGTCCTGGACCGCTTCGAGACCGAGATGGCGGTCATCGGCCCCATGGGCTTCAGCTCGTACTTCCTCGTCGTCGCGGACATCTGCCGTCACGCCCGGGAGAACAGGATTCCCCTCGGTCCGGGCCGCGGCTCGGCCACGGGCTCCATCGTCGCGTACGCCACCCGGATCACCGAACTGTGCCCGCTCGAACACGGCCTCCTGTTCGAGCGGTTCCTCAACCCCGAACGCATCAACCCGCCGGACGTCGACCTCGACTTCGACGACCGTCAGCGCGACAGAATGGTCCGCTACGTCACCGAGAAGTACGGCGACGAGTACACCGCCATGGTGAACACGTTCGGCAGGATCAAGGCCAAGAACGCGACCAAGGACTCCTCACGGATCCTGGGCTACCCCTTCTCCCACGGGGAGCGGATCACCAAGGCGCTCCCACCGGACCAGAACGGCAGGTCCGCCCCGCTGGCAGCCGTCTTCGACCCCTCGCACGAGCGGTACGGCGAGGCCGGGGAGGTCCGGCGGATGTACGAGAGCGAACCCGATGTGAAGCGGGTGATCGACACCGCCCTGGGGGTGGAGGGGCTGACGCGCGGGACGGGTGTGCACGCCGCCGCGGTGATCCTGTCCAAGACGAGGCTGACCGACCGTATCCCGCTGCACATGCGTGCCTCGGACGGTGTACGGATCACCGGGTTCGACTATCCGTCGTGCGAGGCGATGGGACTCGTCAAGATGGACTTCCTGGGGCTGCGGAACCTGGGAGTCATCGATCAGGCCATCGAGAACATCCGCGAGAACCGGGGGGTCGGCCTCGCCACCGTGGACCCCATGGACAGCGGCTCCCGCGACACCGTGATCCCGCTCGACGACGCGAGGACTTACCGGCTGCTGGCCGAGGGGAACACGTTCGGGGTGTTCCAGCTCGACGGCGGCGGCATGCGGGTCCTGCTGAAGCAGATGGAGCCCACCCGGTTCGAGGACATCGCGGCGGTCAACGCCCTCTACCGCCCGGGTCCGATGGCGGCGAACGCGCACACCAACTACGCGCACCGCAAGACCGGCCGCCAGGAGATCACTCCGATCCACCCCGAGCTGCGCGAGGCCCTGGAGCCGATCCTCGGCAACACCTTCCATCTGCTCGTCTACCAGGAGCAGATCATGGCCATCGCCCGGGAACTGGCCGGGTACACGCTGGGCGGCGCCGACCTGCTGCGCCGGGCGATGGGCAAGAAGAAGCCGGAGGTGCTGGCCGCGGAGTGGGACAAGTTCCACCGCGGCATGCGGGGCAACGGCTACGGCGAGGAGGCCGTCAAGGCGCTCTGGGACGTCATGCTGCCGTTCTCCGGCTATGCGTTCAACAAGTCCCACACCGCCGGATACGGCCTCGTCTCGTACTGGACCGCCTACCTCAAGGCCAACTATCCGGCCGAGTACATGGCGGCCCTGCTCACATCCGTCGGCGACGACAAGGACAAGGCCGCGGTCTACCTCGCCGACGCCCGCAAGAACGGCGTCCGGGTCCTCCAGCCCGATGTGAACGAGTCCGTCGCGGAGTTCACGGCCGTGGGCGACGACGTGCGGTTCGGGCTGCGGTCGGTGCGCAACGTGGGCGACAACGTCATCGACGCCGTCGTCGGCGCCCGCCGTGCCAGGGGGAGGTTCACCTCCTTCTCCGACTTCCTGGACAAGGCCGCCCTGCCGGCCCTGAACAAGAGGGCCGTCGAGTCCCTGGTCAAGGCCGGCACGTTCGATTCGCTGGGGCATTCGCGCAAGGGCCTCACCGCCATCCACGAGGAGGCCATCGACGCGGTCATCCCCGTGAAGAGAGCGGCCGTCTTCGGGCAGGACGATCTCTTCGCCGGACTGGGCGGGAAGGAGGACGGCGGGCCGGCGTTCGGCCTGGACTTCCCCGTCGACGACGCCGAGTGGCCCCGTCACCGGCTGCTGGCGACCGAACGCGAGATGCTCGGCCTGTACGTCTCCGCCCATCCGCTGGACGGCGCCGAGCACATTCTTTCCGGCGCCCGCGACTGCTCCGTCGCCGAACTCCTCGCCTCCGGCCGCACCGCCGGGGACGTACAGCTCTCCGGACTGATCACCGGCATCCAGCTGAAGGTCACCAAACAGGGCAACGCCTGGGCCATCGTGAATCTTGAGGACCGGGACGCCGGGATCGAGGTCCTCTTCTTCCCGGCGTCCTATCAGCTCGTGCGGCATGCGCTGGCCGAGGACAACGTCGTCTCCGTCAGGGGCAGGATCGAGGACCGCGACGGCACCGTGCACATCTTCGGCAGCCAACTGCGGGTGCTGGACGTGTCCGCGGCCGAGCACGGCGGGCGGCCTCCCGTACGGCTCGCGCTGCCCGCCCACCGCGTCACCGAGCGGTCCGTGAGCGACCTGAAGAGAATCCTCACGGACCACCCGGGAGACAGCCCGGTCCATCTCAGCGTGCGCGGCGCGCGGAAGACCACCGTCTACGCCTTGGACGCCACGGTGAACGCCGCCACCGTCGCCTCCGATGTGAAGGGCACGTTCGGGGCCGAGGCGTGGGTGGGCCTCGCCTGATGCCGGGGAGGCCTCACAGCACCTTGAAGGCCTCCCCGATCGCCCGGCAGGTGGCGTCGAGGTCGTCGTCCGACACGGTGGCGGGCACGAACCAGCAGGCCATGCCGTAGGCGTTGGTGTGCACACCACGTGTGAGCAGCTCGTGGCGGAAGGCGTCGTAGCGGGGCTGGTCGGCCCGCAGCAGGTCCCGGTACTGGCGGGTGGGCGTGCCGTCCGGGGAGAAGACGACCTGGAACATGGCTCCGACGCCCTGTACCGCGCAGGGGACGCCTGCGTCATGAGCCGCGCGTCGCACGGTTTCCATCACACGGCGGCCGGTCTCGTCGATCCGTTTGGTGACGGCGGGATCGTTCAGGGCACGCAGCGTCACAAGGGCGGCCGTGGCGCACAGCGGCGACGCGTTGTAGGTCCCGCCGTGCTTGACCCGCGCCAGAGCCAGCGGCTCCATCACCTCGCGGCGCCCGGCGAAGGCGGCGATCGGGAGCCCGCCGCCCAGCGCCTTGGAGAAGACCGCGAGGTCGGGGACCACCCCGAAGAGGGTCTGCGCTCCCCCGGGACCCGTCCGGAATCCGGTGCAGACCTCGTCGAAGATCAGCACGATCCGGCGGGCGGTGCACTCCTCGCGCAGCAGGTCCAGGAATCCCGGGTCGGGCATGGTGCAGGCGTTGTTGGCCACGATGGGTTCGCAGATGACGGCGGCGAGTTCGGGGTGGGCGTCGAGGACGTCCCGCAGTGCGGCGGGGTCGTTCCAGGGGCAGACCACCACATCGTCCACGACACCCGCCGGGATGCCGGGCGAGTGGGGCACGGGGTGCGGGGTGCCGTAGGGACCGGCTTCGGCGACGGTGGGACGGTTGGAGATGGCGAGGGTGTCGGACCAGCCGTGGTAGTGGCCCTCGAACTTCAGGATCCTGGACCGTCCGGTGTATCCGCGTGCCGCGCGCACCGCGCCCTGTACCGCTTCGCTGCCCGAGTTCGCGAAGCGGACCAGATCCGCGCAGGGCACCATCCGGCAGATCAGCTCTGCCAGTTCGACCTCGGGCACGTTGCAGGTGCCGAACATCGTGCCGCTGTGCAGTACGTCGGTGAGGGCGTCGGTGAGGAGCGGAGAGGCGTGCCCCAGGATGGCGCTGCCGTAGGAGATGAGGTAGTCGATGTACTCGTTGCCGTCGACGTCCCGGATGCGGGAGCCCGATCCGCTGTGCATGTAGAGCGGATAGGGGTGCGGTCCGGTCGAGGTCAGACGGGCGGACGAACTGATCCCGCCGGCCAGGGACGCCTGCGCCCGCTCGAACCAGGATCGGCTGCCGTCGGTTCCGCCGAGCGCCGGAAAAGCGTCATTCATCGCTGCTCCTGTTTGGATGAGAAAGCCGTGGGACACGCTCCGGGAGCCATGCGTCGAGAAGGTGGCTCACGGAAAGAGGGTGTGTGCGACATGACGGTGAGAACGGCGATAGTCACGGGGGCCGGGAGCGGCATCGGGCGGGCCTGCGCGCTGGGGCTGCTGGCCGACGGGTGGACGGTCGTGCTCACCGGCCGCCGGGCCGCCCCCCTGGCAGAGACGGCCGCCCTCGCGCCCGAGCGGGACCGGGAGCGCGCTGTCGCGGTCCGCGCCGACATCACCGACCCGGCGGCCGTCGATGGCCTGTTCGCCGCGGTGGAGGACCGGTTCGGCCGGCTCGACCTGCTGTTCAACAACGCCGCCGACACCATGCCGTACACCGCGACCGAGGACGTGAGCGCCGAGGACTGGCACCGCGTCATGGACTCGATCGCCACCGGTACCTTCCTCTGTTCCCGGGCCGCGTTCCGGATGATGAAGGCGCAGTCCCCGCGCGGCGGCCGGATCATCAACAACGGTGCCCCTTCCGCCCAGGCCCCCCGGCCCGACTCGATCGCCTTCACCGCCGCCAAGCACGCGGTGGCCGGACTGACGCGTTCGCTCTCCCTCGACGGCCGCCGCCACGACATCTCCTGCGGCCAGATCGACATCGGCAATGTGACCCCGTACGACCGGCCGCAGCCCGCCGTACGCCAGGCGGACGGCTCGCTGCGGGCCGAGCCGACCATGGATATGCGCCATGTCGTCGACATGGTCCGTGCCATGGCCGCACTACCCGCCGGGGTGAACATTCAGTCCGTCCTGGTCATGCCGAGCTCCATGCCGTACGTCGGCCGGGGATAGCCCCGCGACATACGCCTTCACCCATCGGCCCGGGACCAGCTGCCCGGCCTGCTGCCAGGCCAGCATCCGGTGGAGGCCGTCCAGATGGATCAGCCCCTCGCGCACCGTCAGCGCTTCGTAGTCCGCCCCGGGCACCGCACTGGTGCTGAGGAAGAGTGCCCGGGGCGGGGCATGGGTCTGACGTGCCAGCTTGAGGCCGCACAGCGGATTGGTACGGGCGTACGAGGACCCCAGCGCGGCGAGCCGGGACGCCGCCGCGGCCACGGTGAGCCCGGTCCTCGGGATCAGCTCGACATCGCCGCCCTCCCCCAGGTGCCACGGCAGGACGACATCGAGCACTTCGGTGCCCTCCAGCAGCACCTCGTGCCAGCGTCCGCCCAGGGTCGACTGCGCGTTGCGGATATGGGTCTCGGCCTCGTCGTTGGAGTTGGCCCCGTCATTCCGGTCGTACGGGTGTTCCCGGCTGAAGCGCCTCATGAGTGCGTCGAACGTGACGGCTTCCAGCACCTTCATGCCGGTGTTCCCCTGCCTGTGCGGACGAATTCGCTGAAGTGCCGGTCGGAGAAGAGCTCCGGCCAGCGTCCCTGGCCCAGACCCCGGTCCCGGCCCGCGGACAGCACCCTGCGCCAGTACGGCTTGACCGGGGGCCACAGCGTGCCCGTCCGGCAGTACGACGCGTCGATCATGTACCGGGGGTCCCCGCCCGTCGCCGGACCGGGCGCGGCGCGCCGGGTGTGGAACAGCGCGGAGTGCAGCAGCACGGTGGAGCCCGGCGGAAGCTCGTCGATGAGGACTTCGCCCGGCTGCCAGGCGGTGCCGAGGTGGTTCCAGGCGTCCTTCTCGGCCACCTGCCCGTGCGATCCGGGCATGACGGCGAGGGAGCCCATGGCGGGCGTGAGCCCACCGATGTAGTGCAGAGCGTGGATCATGGGGTGGTCGCGGTCCCGCTGAGGGCTCTGTTCGTAGTCGTGGTGCCAGTTCTTGCCGCTGCCGCCGGGCGGGCGACGGTCGCTGTGCAGGTGATGGAAGACGAAGTCGGCCCCCAGCAGACGGTCGTCACCGAGCAGTTCCAGCAGCGGGGTGCAGGAGGCGAGTTCCCCGTGCGCCTCCATCTCCAGCTCCACCGTCGGCGGCGGGGCGCATTCGCCCGGCCGCAGGCACGCGTCGATGGATATCTGCCGCAGGCCCGTGTCGACCCACCGGTCGACCTCGGGCACGAGCCGCCCGACCAGACCGGGAGGAAGGAATCCGGGCAGTACCAGGTAGCCGCTCTTGTCGAAGTTCTCCAGCTGCGCATCCACATCCATGAAGCCGATCACGCGAGGAACCCCCCAGTATTCACCGAGCTGCCGATAGAAATACCGCCGAACGTCCGGTGCTTTCTATCCCACTGGTTCATGGGGCACTCCTGAACAACTGACAATGGCCAAACGCCATTACCTTGGCCGGAACCGGGCATCCGCGCGCCGGGCGGGCCCGCCCGGCGCGGCGTCCGCGGAGCCTGTGACTCCGCGGCGCGGACTCCTCACCTTCCAGGAGGCTTCAGGCTGTTGAGAAGGGCTCGGAGCACCGCGAGGCGGTGGGCGCGGAGCCGGTCGGCCGCCTTCGAGCGCGCTGTCGGACGAAGAGCCTCGCGGGTCGCGTGGATGGTCAGCACACCGAGGATCAGCCGGACCGCGGGGCCGCTGACCGCGGCAGCCACCAGCATCCACGCCGCACCGCTCATGTCTGTCGGGAGCATCGTCGATCACACCTCCACCATGGGGAGGACCCGGTCTAGCGCGATCGTCGGACGGTGCGCAGCCCCGCAGGCGCGCGGTAGCGGCCGGCACGGTGATACCTCCGCGCAGCCGCGCGCCTTCCGGCGGAACGCGGCCCGGGGAAGTATGCGGGCATGGCAAACGTGAACGAGCCGCGCACTCCCTGGGTCAAGGGGCCGAAGCGCGAGCTTCCCTTCCCCTACGACCGGGACCTCTCCGGGGTGCTGCGGCATCTCAACCGGCGTACCCGTACTTTCCGTTCCCGGCTGGCGAACGACCCGGTCACGGCCGCGTATCTGGCGGCCGGTATGCGTCTGCTGGGGCAGCACCTCGGTCCCGGATCCCCGGGGCGGGCGCAGGGGGAGCGCCCGTTCCTCAGCTTTCTCTCGCAGCGCGCGATCGCCGCCGAGGTCGCCAACAACCCCCGCCCGTTTCCGCGGCAGGGCACCGTGGCGATGCTGCGGGACCGCTGGAGCGCGCAGTCGGCGTACGTCGCCGATCTGATCAACTTCGCGGTGTGGCGGGAGAACTACCGGCCCGAGTACCGCGAGCAGCGCGACGCGAACACCAGGATGCTGGTGAACGGGCCGGACTTCGTGCGCGCGGTGCACGAGACGGCGTACCGGCACACCGCCGACGGCACCGCCATGCCGTCCGTACGGCTCGGCCTGGCCCTCATGACCTCGGCCGAGGGCGACGAGGAGATCGCGCAGGCCGTCTGCGCCATGTACGAGGACTATCTCGGTTCGTGGAAGGAGCTGTACAGCGCCGTGATGCGGGAGCGCGGCCTGCGGCTGCGTCCGGGGCTCACCCTCGACGACCTGGCCAACGCCCTCTCCGCGACGACGGACGGAATGACGCTGCGCGCCATCGGTGACCCCGCTTCCGGTGTCGTCGACCACGCGAACCGCCGCTCCCTCATGGGTACGGTCGCTCTCGCCGTGATCCACGCGTTCCTCGAACCGGACGAGGACGCGAGCGGTCTCACACTGGAACAGGCCGTCTCGATGAGATTCGACGCCTGACCCGACACGGGTCAGGCCGGGGAGGCAGGACCGATCCCGCGTGCGCCCAGCCCGTCCAGGACCAGATCGGCCAGCGCACGCGGCAGATCCTCGTCCAACGGCTCACGGGTCAGCAGCGCCCTGCTGTGGAGGGGTGCGATCAGCGCTTCGAGGGCGACGCGCGGATCCGTCCCGGCGCGGAGTTCGCCGCGTGCGATGCCCCGTTCGACCATCGCACCGGCCAGCTCCAGCCTCGACCGCCAGAACTCCTCACGGGCCGCGGCCAGTTCGGGGTCGTCCACGGTGATCACGGCGGCGCGGGCGAGCGCTCCGCCCAGCGGACTGTTGAGGTAGTCCACCACCAGGGCGGCGAAGGCGCGCAGGTCCTCACGCACCGAACCCGTGTCCGGCACCGGGATGCGGCGGTCACTGACGGCGAGCAGCGCGTCGGTGATCAGGTTCTCGCGGGTGCGCCAGCGACGGTAGACGGACGTCTCGTTCACTTCGGCCCTCGCGGCGACGTCGGCGAAGCTGAATCCGGTCACCCCGTTCTCCACCAGCGCGTCGACGGCCGCGTCCAGCACGGCCTGGCGCACGCGCGCACCCCGGCCGCCCGGACGGCGCCGGATTTCACCCTCGGTCATGTGCATCACTCCTCGCACCCATACTAACGCCAGACTTCTTGCTTTTAGCGCCGAAGTGATCCATGGTGCTTAAAGCAAGATTTCCCGCTTTTAGCGTTGCCCAGGGTGACGCGCAAGGAGTCGACATGTCGTACGTATGGCCTCTGGACCCCCGTGACCTGTTCGTGGAGCGGTACCCGCAGATGACCGGCTTCGGACTGCCCGACGAGGACGTCGACGCGACCCGTGCCGCGATCGTGGACATGTGGCCGGACGCGCCGGGCGGCTGGGTTCACGAGTGGACACGGCTCGCCGACCGCTACGCCGGCGCCGGCCGCCACGACCTGGCGGTGCTCGCCCACGGCTGGGCGAAGTTCCCCACCCTGGCCGACGAGCCCAAGCGCGCCGCGCTGGCCCGGCAGGCCCAGCAGTACGAACTCTCCGCGCCCGGCTTCCCGGTGGACTTCGAGCGGCGCGTCCTCACCGTCCCGTACCGGGGCGGCACGGCGCGGGTGACGATCCACATCCTGGCGGTGCCCGGTCTGCCCGCCGACGCCCCCGTCACCCTCGCGAGCGGCGGGGTGGACTCCTGGAAGATGGACCTCCACCCGCTGTGGGTCCAGCTCGCCCAGCTCTCACAGACCCGGGTCATCGCGTTCGACCTCGCGGGAACGGGCGAGACCAGCCACATCCCCATGACCCCCGATGGCGGTACCGAGATCATCGAGGGGGTGATCGCCGAGGCCCGCGGGATCAGCGACGGCAAGGTGGCGCACTTCGGGATCTCCATGGGCGGCTACTACTCCGCCCGCACCGGACTCACCGGCGCGGTGGACGCCTCCATCGTCCTGGGCGGGCCGGTGGAAGCGGCGTTCGCGCCCGGCCGCGGATTCGCGTACGGCATGGAGGGAATCGTCGGCAACGCGCTCGGCTTCAGCCGTCCCCCGACCCCCGACGAGCAGAGCGACGCGTTCTCCCGGTTCGACCTGCGCCCGCTGCTCGACCAGGACACCCAGGTGCCCATGCTGGTGATCAACGGGGCCGACGACGTCCACATCCCCCAGCAGGACACGCTCGTCTTCGGGGGCCGCCGGGACACCCGGGTCGAACTCGTCCCCGGCACCGGCCACTGCGCCATCTCCAGGCTGCCCGAGGTGCTGCCCGTCATCGTCGACTGGCTCAAGCAGACCCTGAACGGCTGACCCGCCCCTCACCCACCCGTGCCCGGCCGGTGCCGCGAACGGCATCGCCTTCCCCCGGCGATGCCGTCCGCGGCACCGGCCGGATCCATACGCGACCCGGCGGCGGCCCGCTCAGCGCCGGGTGGACGGCCGGCCCGCCGACTGCCGCGCTCCGACGACCGCGAGCACCGCATCCGCCAGCGCCGGTACGGACCGGCCGCCGGCGTCGAGCCGGTCCAGGCCCAGCCGGTCGGCGGACTCCACCATGAGGTCCTGATAGCGCTCCGTACGCGCCAGGAACTTCTCCATCAGATACCGCTCCCCCTCCGCCGCCCGCTCGTATCCACCGGCCTGGTGCACCCGGGCGCGTACGAGGTCCATGTCCGCGGTGAGCCATACGGCGGCGGTGTGCGGGACCGTCAGTTCCGCGATCCGGGCGGGCCGGAGAGCCGAACCCTCAAGGACCAGACCGGGCCTGTCGCCGCTCCCGTCCGCATGTGAAGCGATCAGATCCTCGATGCGGGGCCACAGCGCTTCGTAGTGGTCGAGAACGGATGTGATCAGCTGATCGACCGTCAGCGACCGGTAGTGCTCGGCGACATGCGGCGGGACCCCGTGGTCCGGGGTGGCCCAGGGCCGCCCCGGGTGACGCGCCAGCCCGTCGGTCGACAGGCACACGAACCCGAGCCGTTCCGCCACCGCTCGGGCGACAGTCGACTTGCCGACATGGGACGTTCCACCGATCAGCACCACCCGCGCATCGCTCATGCCGCAAGCCTAGGCGGCGGGCCGTCCCGCCGGCGGGCCATCCGCCCCGTACTCCGGCATTCCCCGGCCGGTCCCCGGCGGCAATACTCGGTACGCCCGCCCATCAGCACACCAGCCCCGGAGGCATCACCATGGCAACGCCACCCAGGACGCCGCAGGAAGCCGGTACGACACAGGGCGCGAGCGCGGAGGCCGCGGGCCGGTTGCTGGACCGGGTGGCCGAGCGCCTCGGCGGCAGGGCGTCGGTGTCGGCCGTCTTCGGGGAGCCGGTCGTCCGCGACGGCATCACCGTCATCCCTGTGGCGTCGGCCAGAATCGGGTTCGGCGGCGGAGCCGCCCAGGAGAGCGGTGACAGGAGAACCAGCGAGGGCGGTGGAGGGGGCGGCGCCGCCACGGCGCGCCCGCTCGGGTTCATCGAGATCAGGAAAGGTGCCGCGGTCTACCGGCCGATCCGGCCCCCATGGGCCGACGCGGTCATCCCCGCGGCCCTGCTCCTGGCCGCGGTCGCCGCTCCCCGGGCCGCCCGAGCCCTCGCCGGACTCGGGCGCCGGCAAGGCTGAGGACCGTCCCGCGAGCGAGCAAACCGGCCGTCCGTCCCGGCCGGCCGGGACGCGGCTTCCTCAGGACAGCGAACTCGGCCGGCGCGGCGGCGGCACCACCCCCAGCAGCTCCCACAGCGGACGCGAGCCGCCCGCCCATGCGCCGAGAGTCCGGCGGTCCACCAGATGCAGTCGCTGCGTCCTCGCGAACTCCACGGCCGGTGCGGAGAACCGCCCATTCGTCACCAGGACGATGACGTCCCCCTTGTGCACCGGCCGTCCCGTGCCGTTGAGGACCTGTAGGTCCGGGGTGCCCACGGCCGCCCCCGCCAGGCCGTCCCGGCGGTGTTTGCACTGGATCACCCAGCGCCGGCCGTAGGGATCGGTGGCCTTGACATCGGCTCCGTTGTCCCCGGCACCCCCGACCTGGACCGCGTCCTCGCAGCCGTCACGGATCATCAGGTCCCGTATCGCGTACTCGAAGTCCCGGTGGTGCAGTTGATCGAGCCGGGCCAGCGGGTAGCGCAGCGCGCTCTCCCTCGTCCGCCGCTGCCTGTTCCGCCGGATCCTGTGCCGCTGCCACAGAACACCACCGGCCACCAGAACGGCCAGGGCCGACGGAACGGCCCAGAAGTGGTCCGAGAGCCAGTTCAGGATTCCGTCGAGAACCCACAGGCCCACGGCGGCCACCACCACGACCTCTCCCGCCCGTACCTGCTGACGCTTGCGCGAGCGGGCCGGCCGGGCTCTCCGGGACGTACAGCCGGCGGGTCCGCGTACGGAACGGCTTACGGAACGGCGCGCGGAACGCCGGGGAGGACGGTGGGAAGGCCGGCGGGCACTCACCGGCCGCTCCGGGGACGTTCCCGCGTCCTCGTCCCGTCCCGGCCGTCCCGACGTCCGTACGCATGCGTCCAGGGCATGACGCTTCCCCTCCCGGTCCGCTGCGGCTCCCCGCGCAGCGACCCCATCAAAGCAGCAGCCACTGACATTGCGTGGACGGAAGGTCACTTTCAGTTATTCGCCGGAGCCGCCGGAAGCCCGTGCTCCACTCCTGGAGCGCCCCGGGAGCGCCCCGGAAAAGCGTTTGCCCGGGGAATTCGCGCCCTGCCACTGTGACCGCATGCCTCCCCTGCGCCAGATACGCGCCCAGTACGACGCCCGGACGATCGTCGTGTATCAGGCGTACTCGCCCGCGGTCGCGGACCCGGCCCTGCGGGCCGGCCGTTTCGTGGCACCCTTCTCGTTCAGCCGCATGACATGGATCAAACCCTCGTTCCTGTGGCTCATGCATCGCAGCAACTGGGCGCGGAAGCCGGGACAGGAACGCGTCCTCGCGGTACGGATCACCCGGGAGGGGTGGGAGGAGGCTCTCTCGCAGGCCGTACTGACGACATCCGACCCGGCGCGTGTCGCCCGGGCCGCCGTTCACGTCCAGTGGGACCCGGAACGCTCGCTGCGAGGAGCGGCGCTCAACCACTACAGCATCCAAGTGGGCGTGGGCCGCGGACTGATCCGGACATTCGTCGACGACTGGATCGTCGACCTCACCGACGTCACCGCGCAGGCCCGCAGGATCGCCGGGCTCGCACAGGGCGGGCACACCGCGAAGGCCCGGCGACTGCTCCCTCCGGAGCGCGTCTGCCCGGCGCCCGCGACCACCGCCGGGCGTCTGCGCATCGACGGATGAACGTGCCCGCGGTTCCGCGGCCGGTCACACCTCCAGGATGATTGCCCGATGAATGATCACCAGCGGACAGCTCCGTCCCGGACAGCGGACGAGCGCACGTCATTGACCGGATTCCTCCAGTACCAGCGGGACACTCTCGCGATGAAGTGCGCCGGACTGGCCGCCGGCCCGCTGAGGCGGAAGGCGTGCCCGCCGTCCGGGCTGTCCCTGCTCGGACTGGTCCGGCACGCGGCCGAGGTCGAACGCAGCTGGTTCCAGTACGTCTGGAACGGGGAGGAAACAGGCCCCCACTGGCCGAGGAACGCCGATGGCTCCTTCGCCGAGTTCGACGTCGAATCGGCCGATCCCGACGAGGCGTTCATGTTCTGGCACGCCGCCTGCGCGCGCTCCCGCGCGATCGTCGCATCCGTCGACTCCCTGGACACCACCGTGCGGTGGCGCGAGGAGGTCTTCAGCCTCCGCTATGTCCTCACCCACATGATCGAGGAGTACGCGCGCCACAACGGCCACGCGGACCTTCTGCGTGAAGCCGTCGACGGCGGGACCGGAGAGTAGACGCACTACCAGGACACCTACGGCTCCCCGCCACACGTACGCGCCCCCGCTGCTCACACGACGCCAGATCGCGCCAATTCACGACCGTTCAGGCTTCATTGTCGGCCGTTTCTGACTGTTGTCCGTCATGAACGCAGAGCCAGGATGCTTGCGAGGCAGGATGTCCTCCGTGATGGGCAACCTTCCTGTCGTGAGGACCAGTTTCGTCGGCCGCAGCAGCGAACTGGCCCGCATAGAACGGGCACTCGAAGAACACCGGCTGGTCACGCTCACGGGCAGCGGGGGCGTCGGCAAGAGCCGGCTGGCGCTCCGCGCCGCGGACACCGTCGGGGACCGCTTCCCCGACGGTGTGTGGTGGACCGATCTGTCCCCGCTCTACGACGACCAGTTGCTCATCACGACGGTGTGCGACGGCGTCGGACTGCTCGACCACAGCTCGCGTCTCCCGGAGGAGGCACTGCGCGAGTGGCTGGCCGGCAGGCGGCTGCTGCTCGTCCTCGACTGCTGCGAGCGCGTCGTCACCTCCTGTCGGCGGCTCGTCGGGGAACTCCTCGACGCGGCACCGGGACTGACCGTGCTCATCACGAGCAGGCAGCCCCTCGGCGTCGAGTGGGAGCACTGCGTCGAAGTACCGCCGCTGTCGACGGGCGCGGACGAGGACGGGGCGGCGGACGGGGACCGGCCGCAGGACGAGGCGGTGCGGCTGTTCCGCGACCGCGCCGCCACCGCGGCTCCGCATCTGACGCTCGACGACCCGGACACCGCGTCGGCGGTGGTGGAGATCTGCCGCCGCCTCGAAGGGGTCCCGCTGGCCATCGAGCTGGCCTGCGCCCGGCTCCGTGAGAGCAGCGCGCGGGAGATCACCGGCCGTCTCGCCTCCCGGCTCGACGCCCTCACCGACGAGGCGCTGTGGCCCCGGCGCCACCGTACGCTGCGCACCACCATCGGCTGGAGCCATGAGCTCTGCGCGCCGCTCGAACGCCTGCTGTGGGCCAGGCTCTCCGTCTTCCGGGGGGTCGTGGGGACGGCCGACGCGGAGGCCGTGTGCTCCGGCGGGCCGCTCACCGCCGGCATCATCGCTCCCACGATGGAGCGGCTCGCCTCCCAGTCCGTCCTCCAGCGGGTCGGGGACGGTTACCGGATGCTCGACACCCTGCGCGAGTACGGTGCCATGTGGCTCGCGGAACTGGCGGAGGACCGTCCGCTCGCCGAACGCCACGCCCAGCACTTCGCCACCGTCGCGGCGCAGGCCCACGCGGGCTGGCTCGGCCCGTCCCAGGTCGCCTGGTACCGCAGGATCGCCGACACCCACGCGGACCTGTGTGCCGCCCTGGAGCACCTGCTCGCCGAGGACCCGGGGAAGGCCGTCGAGATGGCCGGATGCACCGGGCTGTTCTGGAGTTGCTGCGGCCATCTGCACCAGGCCCGCGGCTATCTCGAACGGGCCCTCACCCTGCCGCCCTCACCCGGACCGCACCACACCCGCGCCCTCTGGGCCCTCGGCATCACGCTCACGCTCCAGGGCGACCACAAGGCCGCCCGCCGGGTCGGCGAGGAGTGCAATCGCGCCGCGCGCCGCGACCAGGACGCCGAGTCGATACTCTCCGCCGCCCACAGCATCAGCTTCACCTACCTGATGATGGGCCGTCCGCAGACGGCCCACTCCGTCAGCGACCACGCGCTGCGCCATCTGCCGGACGGCGCGGACGACGCCCCCTCACAACTGCGCTGCCGGGTGATAAGGCTCTTCGCGCTCTCCGCGCTCGGCCGCCTGGACGAGGCGTACGAGGAGGCCACCCGGCTCCAGCGGATCAGCCTGCGCCACGGTGAACGCTGGGCCCGCGCCTACGCCGACCATCAGCTCGCCCTGATACACATGCTCCAGGGGCGCCCCCGGCATGCCGAAGCCCACGCGCGTTCCATGCTCGCGAGCAAGAACGACCTCCACGACAGCCTCGGCATCGCGCTCGGGCTCGACCTGCTCGCCGGGGCCATCGCCGCCCAGGGGGACGGGGTCGAGGCGGCCCGCACCTCCGGCACGGGACACACGTACTGGCGGATGATCGGCCACCCCCATCGCGGCACCCCCGAGCTCGGCGCGATCCGCGCACGGTGGGAGCGCCAGGCACGGGAGGCCGCGGGTGACACGGCATACGAGCGTGCCTACCACCGTGCCTCGGCCGACGACGCCGAGCGCGGCCTGGCCCACGCGCTGGAACGGCACCGCCCCTGAGGGCCGTGCCGTGATCCCGCCCGGTCCGCGGGCACTCCGAGCCGGTAGCGTCACCGCATGATCGTCATCAGCCGGCTCCGCCCCGACCACGGCCCCGCCCTGCTCGCCTTCGAGAAGCGGAACCGGGCGTACTTCGCCGCTTCGGTACCGGACCGGGGCGACGACTACTTCACGCGCTTCGGGGAAAGGCACGACGAGCTGCTCGCCGAGCAGAGTGCCGGGCTGCATCACTTCCACCTCGTGCAGGACGGCGACGGCGCGGTCCTGGGCCGGGTCAACCTGCTCGATGTCGCGGAGGGGTCCGCCGAACTCGGCTACCGGATCGCCGAGCAGGCGGCCGGCCGGGGGCTGGCGACGTACGCCGTACGGCAGGTCTGCGCGCTGGCCGCCTCCGAGTACGGGCTGACCACTCTGCGGGCGGCCACGACCCTGGACAATCCGGCCTCGCACGCCGTGCTGATCCGTACGGGCTTCGAACCGACGGGAGAGGCCTCGTTCGACGGCCGCCCCGGGCGCCTGTACACCCTCGGCCTGAGCGCCCCGCCCCACTGATCCGTCCGTGCCGCGACGGCGTGCCCGCGCACCCCCGGACGCCGGTGGTGCGCCGTCCCGGCACACCACCGGCGTGTGTCACCTCGTCCGCGGTCAGTTCTCGTCGGTCTCCTCACGGAGGATGGTGTCGTTCTTCGCGTCCACGTCGAAGGTGGTCTTCTTCCAGTCGGTGTCGACCACGTCGACCGACCAGATGACGCCCTTGCCGTCGTTGTCGTCCAGATTGACCGAGGTGACCGTTCCCTTCTTCTTGTCCGTGGCCACCTTGGCGGCCTGCTCGGGCGTCTGCGTCGCCTCGGCGATCCACGTGGCCAGTTTCTGCTTGTCCTCGGCGTCCTGGTCCGTGTCCGCCTTGGCCTCGATCACCTCTCCGGAGACCGCGTCGATACGCACGGTGTGCGCGGTGCCGTCCTTCTCGGCGACCTCCGCGACCCATTCCGGCTTCTCGGATCCGGGGCTGGCACTGCCGCTCGGGCTCTCGGTGCCGCTGGGGCTCGCGCTGGCGTCGGCGGTGCCGCTCGGGCTCGCGGTCCCGCTGGGACTCGCGCTGGCGTCGTTGTCGTCGTCCAGGTCGTCCAGTTCGAGGTCGACCAGGGTGCTTCCTGCCACCTCGCCGACCGCCGTGGTGGCTGCCTTGTCATAGGTGACCTTGGTGGCCTCGATCACCCGCTTCCGCTCTTTCTGGTCCTCGGTCAGCTCTGCCGTGCTCGACGGGCTGCCGTAAGGGCTGCTCGACGGTGTGGTCGTCCGCTGCGGAACGACCTTCGCGGCCTCGGAAGTGGCCGTGGCCGTCGTCTCGTCGCCGCCTGCCCCGCATCCGGTCACCAGCACGGCGGCGGCGACCACGCAGAGGGCTCCTGCGACGCGGAGGTTTCGGGCACGCGGGGAAACACGGGTCATTCGTCGGGGCTCAAGTCTCATATGCGCATGCCTAGCCCTCCCGGCGATCAGTCATGTTGACCGACCTGCCGGAGTCACCCGATCGACCGGCCCTCTCCGCCCGTTGGCCGTCCTCCCGGCCCCGCACACGCCCGCAGCGGTGCGGCGCGCCCCGTACCGGGACGCCGTTCCCTGGGCGGGGCGCGCGCAGGTGGGAAACAATGGACTGGAGGGGCGTCGGCTGCTGTCGCCGCGGCCCGGTCGGGAGGCGGTCATGGAATACCCGGAGAGTTACGAACTGATCTTCCAGTCGTTCGGCGCCGAGGACGATGTGGTCACCGTGCGGCTGACCGCCCGGGACGGGGCCGGCGGGTACCCGGTCTACGAGGACGAGACGGGAATCGTGCGCGCGGAGATCAGTGACCGAGGTGAGGTGCGCATGCTGGCGAGCGGCGGGCATCAGGTTCCCGGTGTGCCGTTGCTGGCCCGGCCGCTGAGTCAGGGAAGCCCTCCCGCCCGCTGATGTCGCACGCCCCGCCGGTGCCGCCGCCCGCCGACCGGTCCCCCGGCCCCACCGCCCCGCTGTTCACATGAGCGGCCGGGCCGACGCCGTCACGCGCCGAGGCCGCGGGGAGACGCGCGGTGATCCGGGCCTCCCGCCGGATCGTCGTTCGCCCGCTCCGGCACGTTCGGGGCAGGCGCGCTTCGCCCGCTTCGGCGACTCGGGCGATCTCGGCCAGCTCATCACCGACACGGGCCCGGACCGCACGTACGGACCGCCGGGCCGCGTCCGGGGCGCCGTCCCGCGGGAGCAACCGGTTCCATGATGCCCGTGGTGCTTCCCCCGGCGGACAACCTCTAGATTGGCCGCGTGACCGAGACCTGGAGCACGACCGACCGTGCCGTCCTCCGCCTTCCCTCCGGGCGGCTCGTACGGGGACGCGGCCTGCGCCGCCCTCGTCCTGACGGACCGGAACCGGAGTTCGGCGTCTATCTGCTGGGCCGCCTGCCGCCACCCGTCGCCTGGGAGTCCCGCTGGCTGCGCTGGCCGGACTTCCGGCTCCCCGCCGACCGCCGGCAGGCGCGGGACCTCCTCGAAGAGGTGTGGCGCCGGGCGGACCACGAGCGGGTCGAGGTCGCGTGTGAGGGCGGCATCGGGCGCACGGGAACGGCGCTGGCGTGCCTGGCGGTCCTGGACGGTGTTCCCCCGGACCGGGCCGTGGCCTTCGTCCGCGGCCGGTACCACCCGCGCGCGGTGGAGACACCGTGGCAGCGTCGATACGTACGGCGCTTCGGGCAGGCCGAGTAGCGCCCGCCACTGTGTGGTTGGATCCGCGGCGGGAACCAACCACCGTCTGTCGGGAGAAAGCACATGGGTTGTCGTGGAGTCCTCTTCGCACTGGAAACCGCGGACGCCGAAAGGCTGTTGGCGGCCGAGGGCGACGCGGCGGCGATGCAGTTCGTCGAAGCGGTCGAAGACGGCTGGGACGTGGCATGGCTGATGGAACTGGACAAGTCCTGGGACGTCCTGCACCGCTGTCTGACGGACGGCGGCCTGACCTTCGACGGAGGTGAGTACCCGCTCTCGCACGCCGTCCTCGGAGGCGCGCTGCTCCACGAAGGCGACGACTACATCATCTCCTACGTCGACGCGGAGCAGGTCCACGACATCGCCCGAGCTCTGGCGCCCCTCGACGAGGAGTGGCTCAGGGAGCGTTTCGCCGCCCTCACGTTCCCCGAGTACCAGGGGAGCGGCGGCGAGGAAGACATCGAGTACGCGCTCGCCTTCCTGCCCGACCTGAGGGACTTCTACCAGGAAGCGGCGCGGGCGGGCCGGGCAGCGATCTTCACCGTCGACCAGTAGCCGAAACCCGGCCCCGGCGGTCTGCCGCGCTCCTCCCTGCCCGCCCCCGTGCGCCCCGTCCGCCTCACCCGCGCGGCGTTCCCACGCCTCGCCGCGTCAGCCGCGGCGTACCGCCCGGAGCACGGCGTCACGGATGACGATCCGGCGGCCGTCGGGGTCCGGTGCCGTACGTTCGGGGGCCGCCGTCTCGATCTCCTCCCACGCGTCGGGGTCGAGCACGGCGGCCATTTCGTCACCCGTCACGAACGTGTCCGCCGCCATCGGCCGGCCCATGGACGTGTCCAGGTCCGCCGGGTGGTGACCCACGACGAGGAGCGTTCCGCCGGGGTTCACCGCGGCAGCGAGCCTGCGGTACAGCGATGCGAGCGAGGGCCTCGGAAGATGCATGAACTGCGCCGACACCAGGTCGAACCGCAGCGGGGCCGGGTCCCAGTCGAGGAAGTCGGCCTGCCGCCACGTGATCCGGCCCGCGATGTCCTCGCCCGCACGGGCCGCCTCCCCCGCGGCGCGCTCCAGCGCGACCGGCGACAGATCGGCGCCGGTGACCCGCCATCCCCGCGAGGCGAGCCAGATCGCGTCGGCGCCTTCGCCGCTGCCCACGTCCAGCGCCGTGCCCGGGGTGAGGCCGCTCGCGTACTTCACCAGGAGGGGGTTGGGGTTCCCGCTCCAGTTGGTGCCCGCGCTGTAGCGGGCGTCCCAGAACTCCTGGGTGAAGAGGTGGTCCGTGTTCCCGGCGTGGTCGTGGTGGCCCGCGTGGTGAAGGTTCATGCCGTCACTGTGCCCGTGTGCCGCCCGGCGGGCGACTTCCCTTGCCGATACGGCAAGCCGCGGGCCCGTTCCCCCAGCGGTTCCGCCCGGCACCCGCTGTCAGCGGCTCACGCGGCGCCTGCGGATCAGTACGAGCGACAGAGCACCGGCGAGGGCCGGTCCGCCCGGGTACGCGGCGCCCGCCGCACCCGCCCGCTCGAAGGTGCCGGGCACCGGAAGCGTGCTCCACCGGGTGACCGGCCAGGCGACCAGGACGGCGCGGCCCACCACGTCCTCGACCGGGACCGTTCCGCCGTGGGGGTCGTCCTGGTGATAGCGGGAATCCTCCGAAGCCTGCCGGTGGTCCCCCATGACCCAGAGCCGGCCGGCCGGCACGGTCACCTTGAACTGGCCGCCGTCGTCGTTGCTGCACGCGGAGTTGCCCGGGAACACATACGGCTCGTCCAGCGGCCTGCCATTGACCTTCAGCGGGCCGTCGCCCGCGCATTCCACGGTGTCCCCGCCGACACCGATCACGCGCTTGATGAGGTTCTTCTCCTCCGCCGACGGCATCACCCCGACGAAACCCAGCACCTTCTGGACCGCGTTGGGCCTGTCGACGGGCACGCCGTCGAGCCAGTGGGCCGGGTCGCGGAAGACGACGACCTCGCCGCGCCCGGGTTCCGATCCGAACCACGGCGTCAGCTTGTCGACCAGTACCCGGTCGCCCTTCTGCAGGGTGTTCTGCATGGATTCCGAAGGAATCGAGAACGCCTGAAGCAGGAACGTCTTGATGAGCAGGGCGAGTACCAGCGCGATCCCGATGAGCAGCGGGAGTTCCACCCAGAACGGCCGCTGTTTCCTCGGCCTCGTCCGCCGTGCCCCCGCCAGCACCATGTCGCCGCTCCCCGCCCCGTGTTCACCGCCCGCCCCGTACCGGGAACGGCCCGTGGGTCACTCTAAGGTGTGATCGGCGCGGGGGCGCACGGCGTGGGACAGCCTTCAGTCGGACGGCGACGGGGGCGGGTCGGGTGTGGTCCCGGTCCTCGGGACCGTGGCGCCCGCTCCGGCGCGTACCGCCTCCACCACGGACTGGTGGAACGTGCGGCTCTCCTCCTCGGAGGGGCACGGCACGGGGCTGCCCGCCAGCGTGAACCAGTCCGAGGAGCCGCTGTACTGCACGGCCACCGCCGCCTGTCCATCGGACCAGGTGGTGTGGACGGTCAGATCACCGCTCAGGATGCCTACCTCTTCGGTGCGGACTCCGCCGGTTCCCGCGAAGACACCGCTGGTCGTCCACGATGCCCAGCTCATGACGTGTCGCCTTTCGGCCAAGGACAGTCGTTCCAGCAGACTGGTTTCCCAGTATGACACCGGCCCACCGAACTCGCACGGGTGTGCGGTCCGGTACTCCCTGTACGGTCCGCTGCCCTGCGGTACGGCACGGCGTGCCTCCGTACGGTCGGTGCGCGCCGACCGTACGGAGGGCTACGAGCGTTGCAGCGAGCCCCGCACGAACGCGGCCTGACCGGCGTGCTGGAGCCCCTCGGCGAGCACGCTGACCAGCCGGACGCCCAGGGTCACCGGAGGTGACCAGCTGTCGTCGACGACCCGGTCGAGCGCGTGACCGTTCAGCCCGCGGATGAAGGCGAGGGTCTGTTCGTGCACGGCGTCGTAGTACCCGAGGAGCGGTTCCGCCGAGGGCACACGCACGGCTGCGACCTCTCCGTCGCTGTGGCCGAATCCGGTCGCCCTGTCCTCGAAGGGCAGGGCGAACCGGGCGGACCACTCCTGGGCGAGCCAGACCTGCTCGGTCCCGGCCGCTTCGGCGATGTGGTCGTCCTGGACCCGGGTGAGGTGCCAGATCAGCCACGCGATCGAGTTCGCGCCGTCGTCGAGCCGCGCGTTGAGATCGTCGGGCGGGAGCCCTTCGGCCGCCGCGTGCACCGCTTCACGGACGCGCTCGAAGGCGTCGTCCAGCAAGCCTGCGATGTTCATACGATCACCATGCCCCGCGCGGCGTGCGGGCGCAGTCCTGGGCACGGTCGGCCGTGGGCCGGGCAGCGGGGACAGACGGGGCAGCGGGGGCTGAGGTCCCGGCCGCGACCCGGGGTCCACAGGCCGCGCAGCCAGTCGGTCAGCGGACGGTTGACGTCGTCGGCCCGTTCCTGCCGGATCCAGGGTCCGAAGCCTTCGAGGATGTGTGCGGCGCTCAGGGCGGGCGGGGTGGTGGGGAAGGCGCTGATCGCGTCGGCCATCCAGGTGGTGGACGCGTCGAGCCCGCCACCGATGAGGAGCGCGGGCCGGGTGAGGGGCGCCCCGCCCCAGGGGACGAGATCCGGCCCCTCCGGGGCCTTCCACCAGGCGATGGACGGCCCCGGGGACCACCGTGGAGGGCCACACCCGCTCCGCGCTCGGCAGTGGGGTCGAAGGGGTAGGGTTCGGCAGGCGTCCTCCTCGGGTGTCCCGGCCGCGCGACGGTGGCGGTGAACGGGGCGGCCCGGCCGGTTGTGCCTCGGCGCCCCCGCCCGAATCAATCGGGGCGGGGGCGGCGGGAGCAAGGATTCTTGCCGGTCCGGCAAATCGCGCGCCGGACCGCCACGCGGCCGGCCGAGCCGCCCAGCGACATGGCGGCGGGCGGCGGGCGGCGGGCGGCGGGCGGCGGGTTCAGACGAGCAGGCGGTGCAGATGTGCGCAGGCCGCCGCTTCGTCGGGGTGGCGGGCGATGACCTCGTACACACCGCGTTCGTACGCCCCGGTCTCCCACGTCCCGTCGTCCGCCCTCCGGAGGAACAGGAAGTCCGGGGGCGTGGGGACCGGTTCGTGCACACCCTCGATGCGGTAGTAACCGTCGGGCACACCCGCAGCGGCGAGCACCGCCCCCAGTTCCCCTCGTTCCACGGGGTGTCAGACGCCCGCGGGCTTGAGGTAGTCGTGCTCCAGCAGCCACTTCACATTCAGCCGCTGCCCCTCCCCCGGGTCCAGGAAGACGGCGTCGAGCTTGATCTGCTGGCCGCCGCCGGGCTGCTCGAACCAGGGAGCGATGCTGCCCTGCCACACCCAGAACGGCTTGGCGACCTTGTAGACGCGGTAGTCGCAGGGCACCGCCGCGTCACGGGTGTTGAGGTTCTGCGGGGGCAGCGCGCGCTCGGCGTAGGCGTCTCCGGCCGGCGCCAGGTAGCCGCCGTACTCGGATCCGAAGCGGTCCAGACGCTGGCCGGGGCGCAGCTTGGCGGGCTCCTTGTCGATCGCGCCGTTGACCTCGCCGAAGCCGTCGTTGGGCGGGTACTTCCAGCTTCCGGTGTCCGCGGGCCCTTCCCAGTACTTCTTCAGGAAGGCCTGGGGCGACAGCGTGCCGGTGCGCTTGTACCCCTTCAGGAGCGGTCCGACAGGGGCCAGGTTCTTGTTGGGCAGCCACTTGGGGCCGAGCCGGGCGTCTCCCTGGAACTCTCCGGTGCAGGGTTCGTGCCGGGCCGATACTGCCGGGGCCCGGTTCTCGGGCTGCGGCGCGGCGCTCGCGGCAGGTGCCGTGATCATGCCGGCGGTGATGCCGAGCGCGGCAAGTACGGTACGCATGCGGTTCATTCAGAAGTCCCCTCGGGCACTGATGATCAATCAGACAGCTGACGAAGGGTAACCGGTCGATCACTTGACGCAGCAGCTCCATGCCGCTTTCCGGCCATGTCGCACAGCACCGCTGCCCGGCCGGGAGTTCCGGCCGGGCAGGGGTGCGAAACGGACCGGCGTCAGCTGACGTTCACGTCGATGCACGCGTAGAAGGCGTTCGCGGTGTCGGCGATGTTCCAGACCGCGAGGACCTTCTGCCTGCCGGTGTGGCTGCCGAAGTTGACCTGATGGGTGACGGTCGCTCCCGGCTGGGCACCGTTGTCGTTGAACTCGGCGATCTTCTGGCCGTTCGCGTAGTACTGCCAGGTGCTGGTGGAGTGCCGCGCGGTGAGCGTCCACTGGAAGGACTGGCTGCGGCTCACCGGGCTGACCTTCCAGCCCTTGGAGTCGTCGTTGAGTTCGGCGAACCTGCTGTTGCCGCCGCTGCAGCTGGTGAGCCCCTTGGGGCCCTCCACGCTCTGCGGCTCGTACTTGATCTCACCGCAGCTGACGGTTCCGGCCGCGCACTGCGCCTGCCTGCTGGGGGGCGAGGAGATGTAGCCGTGGGCACTGGCGGAACTCGTCGGGAGGCTCAGGGCGAGTACCGGAGCGAGTACGGCACCGACGGCGAGGGCGGTCTTCCTTTTCGCGTGCATGCTTCTCCTTCACATGAGACCGTGCCGCGCGGTGGCGGGCCGTGGGGTGGCCCGGCTTCGGCGGTGCGGCCTCGCGAGTGTGGGGCCAAGAGGGCGCGAAGGGCACGGCAAGAACCACTCCGGACGGTTCCGGATCTCAACTGTCCGAAAAAGCCTTGCACTTGGACTAGACCATACTGACGGCCGCCTGCGCGTCAAGGGCGCCGCACGGCGGGGCAGTGGAATTCCGGCCACGCATCAGGGGCTCGCCCGGGGCGGCCGGGGCCGGTGGTGCGGGGTGGACCGGCCGTCGCGTCCGCGATGGGGGGCGACGGGCCGGTTGCCGGCCGGGAGGGGCCGTGCGGGGTCAGCTGCCCGTGACACCGTCCAGGCTCTCCCTGATCAGATCGGCGTGCCCGACGTGACGGGCGTTCTCCGAGATCATGTGGACGTGGACCACGCGCAGTGAGTACGCGGTGCCGAGGTGGACGAAGGTGTCGTCCAGGGACGCGCCGGCGATCGCCTCGTCGGCCAGGTGTATCTCCTCCAGCAGGCGGTCGTAGTCCTCACCGGCCCGGCCGGGGTCCAGGTCCTCGAAGTCCGCGTCCTTGCCCTTGGCGACGTCGTACATCGGGGGGAACGACTGCCCGGCGAACCGCTCGCGGAACCAGGTGCGTTCGACCTTGGCCATGTGCCGGACCAGACCGAGCAGGGTGAGGTTGGACGGCCCCACGGTCCGTTCGGCGAGCTGCTCGCCCGTGAGGCCCGCGCACTTCTTCAGCAGCGAGCCGCGGAAGTTGTCGAGGAAACCGGCCAGCGTCTCGCGCTCACCCGCGACGAGGGAGCCCTCGGTGAGCAGATCGGCGAGTGTCCTGCGCTCACCCGTCGTGCGGGTGCCGGGCGTACGGGATGCTTCGGGCGCGGTCCATGTCATCACGTGATCATGCCCTGGGGGCAGCCGCCCGCGCGAGCCCTATCGGCGGCTCATGCGGTAGTCGTCGCTCCCGTCGGACCAGCTCCCGCTCACGGACGAGCTGATGCTGACGGCGAGTCCGACCACCAGGAAGACCACCAGCAGCGCCCTGCCCGCCCCGCTCATGACCAGCGGCCGGGTGGCGGAGCGCGTGTGCCCGGTCAGTACGGAGAGGTCGTCGTCTCCGAAGAAGCCCTTCGGGTAGGCCGGGGTGAGCATCATCGCGTAGGCGTAGAACCGCGTCTGGTAGCGCAGCACGGCCGCCGTCGCCTCGAACAGCGGCCGTGGCATCCGGCCGAGGACCAGCGTGACCAGCCACCACACGAAGGACAGCGCGAACCAGCCGGTCACGGCCAGACCCTGCACGACCGCCGCCGGAATCATCAGGAACACCCGGAACAGGACAGCGAGCCGGTTGAGGTCGGTGGGCCGCACCTCGATCCGCGCCGGATAGTCCGGCGGCGGTGTCAGCGCGAACGGCGGGTAGCGGTCGATGAGCAGCATCTCGCTCGCGGAGACGCGTACGTGGTAGCCGAGGTATCCGGAGAGGAAGCGGAAGACGGGCTGAGGCAGCCGCCCCAGCACCAGGGCGGCGAACCAGCCCACGACGACGGTGACCACGGCCGCGATGTACAGGAAGACCAGCACGATGAAGTGCGGGACGAGCAGCAGCAGTCGCAGGAGCACGGTCAGCCGGCGCTGGCGCGTCGGTTCGATGATGTCCAGGACGGGCTGGAACTCGCCCGCGTCCCCCGCGGCACGCCCCGGGCTCCACTGGCCTTCGGCCATGTCGCGTCTCCTCGGCAGGTGATCCGTACGGCATCCACGCGTACGACATCACCCCACGCTCCGGCCGGGGCGACGGGCCCGCAATCGGCCACGGGCCGATCGGGTGCCGCCGCTCCGCCCGGTCGGCGCGGCGCGGACACGGGGCGGGGCGGGCGGAGAGATGAGGGCGGGCGAGGGGCGTCCGGGACCCCTCATCAATTGGCTATGTTGACATACCTATACCCCCATACCTAAAGTGCTGCCATGCTTCCCGACCCCTCCGGCCCGGCCGGCCCCACCCCCACCGAGGTCGCCTCGGCCCTCACCGCCGTACTGCCGGTGCTCCTGCGGGCGGCGGACCGCCGGGTCGAGCGGGAATACACCCACCCCAAGCCGTCGGAGGGCCAGCTCGCCCTGCTGCGACTGGTGACGGAGCAGGACGGCATCACCGTCGGGCAGGCGGCCGAGACCCTGCTCATGAAGCCGAACAACGTGAGCGCGATGGTGTCCCAGCTGATCGGCGAAGGTCTCCTGGAGCGGAAGCAGGACCCCGCCGACCGGCGGGTGGCCCATCTGCACACCACCGAGCGGGCCCGCGAACACAGCACCGCCGTGGACGCGCTGTTCAGCGCCTGCGTCGAGGAAGGGCTCCGGTCCCTGGGGCACGACGAGGTCGCCGCCATCGCCCGCGCCCTGCCCGCTCTCTCCGCACTCGCGCGGGAGGTCCGCTCCGCCGCGGGCTGACGCACCCCGCCCGCACCCCGGCCCTTCCCGCCGCTCCACTCCCGTACATCCGAAAGGCGCTTCCCCATGTCCTCCCCCTCCGCGGGCGATCTCGTCATGCCCGCGCACGCTCCCCCGACCGCCGGAACGCCGATACCCGGACCGCCCCGGGGAACGGCCGGACGCCGGGCCAACCCCTGGCTCACCCTGACCGCCGTGGCCTTCGGCCTGTTCATGGTGGGCCTCGACGGAAGCGTCGTCGCCATCGCCAACCCGGCGATCGGCCGGGACCTGGGAGCCACGACCTCCCAGCTCCAGTGGGTGACCAACTCCTATCTCCTCGCGCTCGCCGCGGCACTGATCCTCGGCGGCAAGCTCGGTGACCGCTTCGGACGCCGTACGTACTTCCTCGCCGGGGTGGCCGGGTTCACCCTGGCCTCGGTCGCCATCGGGCTGGCCGGATCCATCGAGGGCGTCATCGCCTTCCGCGCCGCCCAGGGCTTCTTCGGCGCCCTGCTGATGCCCAACACCCTGGGTCTGCTGCGCGCCGTGTTCCCGCCGGGGAAGTTCGGTATGGCCGTCGGCATCTGGGCGATGGTCTCGTCCGTGTCCACCGCGCTCGGCCCCATCGTCGGCGGCCTCCTCGTCGAGCACGCCACCTGGGAGACGGTCTTCTACATCAACGCGCCCATCGGCGCGATCGCGGTCGCGTACGGCGCCTTCGTCCTCCCGCAGAGCCGGAACTCCACCGGACACCACCGCTTCGACATCACCGGCGTCGTCCTGCTGGCGCTCGGTCTGCTCGTGGTCGTCTTCGGCGTCGTCAAGGGCGAGACCTGGGGGTGGGCCTCCGGCAGGACCGTGGGCACGCTGGCCGCCGGACTGCTCGTCCTCGCCGTCTTCGGGTGGTTCGAGAACCGCACCGAGCATCCTCTGCTTCCGCTGCGGCTGTTCCGCGACCGCTCGCTGACCATCGGCACGGTCATCACCGCGGTGAACTTCTTCGTGCTGCTCGGCGCGATCTTCTTCATCATGCTGTACCTCCAGAACGTCCGGGGCTACAGCCCCGTCGAGGCCGGCGTCCGTACGCTGCCGCTGAGCCTCGCCTCCGTGGCCGCCTCCCCGCTGGGCGCGGCGCTCACCGAGAGGTTCGGCGCGCGGCTGTCGATGTCGCTGGGCATGCTGCTCCAGGCCGCCGCCTCATTCGGGCTGCTGAGCCTGGGCACCGATTCGCCGTACGTCACGATGTGGCCGTCCTTCGTCGCCCTCGGCCTCGGGGTGGGCATGGTCATGGCCGCCTCCTCCGACGCGATCGTCGGCAGCGCGCCGGTCCGTGACGCCGGGGTGGCGGGCGGACTTCAGGCCACCTCGCTCCAGGTCGGCGGAGCGCTGGGCACCTCCGTGCTCATCTCCCTGATCAGCAGCCGGGTGGGCGCCACCCTGACGGGCGAGCTGACCTCCGCCGGGGTTCCGGCGCCGGTGGCCGAGGGCCTGGGCGAGGCCCGGGACGCGGTGTCGATGGGGGTGGCGCCGGTCTCCCGGGACATGCCCGACCCACTGGCGGCCGCGGTGACCGAGGGGAGCGGGCAGGCGTTCATGAACGGGGTGCACACCGCGGTGACCGTGACCGGTGTGCTGTGCCTGCTCGGAGCCGCCCTCGCGGTGGTCGGGCTGCGCGGTACACGAAAGCCGTCCCCCGCTCACGACTGAGGGCGCGTGCACCGGGAGGGCCCCGGCCGCCGGTCCGCCGACCGGCGGCCGGGGCCCTTCCCTGGCGGCGGACTCTCGTTCCGGTTGTGCCGGATCTCCTCGGCGACCATGGTCTTCGTGCGCTTCCCGACGGCATGCGCGGGTCTCTCCTCGCGGCTCGGCGACATGGGGGGCGTGCGGGGCTGAGCACAAGCCTTGAACCAGTGGGAGCGCTCCCATCATGGAGACGAGGGGAAAGGCAGTCAAGAGAGTTGAAGAGTCGAATAAATTCGATAGCGACAGATCAGAACGTGTCTGTTGACCGACACCTCATGACGCTCTAACGTCATGCCCCATCAGTGGGAGCGGTTCCACCAGTCGATGTGTCGTAGGGGACACGTCCGAACTGCAAGGAGTCGCTCATGCGACATCCCCCGCACCCGACCGCACGTACGGCGCCTCTTCGCGCTGCCCTTCGGGGCAGCGCCCACCACGGCCGGTCCTGCCACCGCGCCCGCGGTCTCCACCTCCGGTTCCCGCCCTGCCCGCACGGTGGACCGCACCTCCGCCGGCTTCGTCCGCGTACAGGGCGTACAGGTCCGTGGCATCTTCGACGGCCCTGTCGTCCCGGGCGAGGCCGGCGAGAACACCCGCTCCCACGGCTTCACCGACCGGGTCGTGCGGTGCTCCGACGACCGCGGACCCGCCCCTCCCGGATCGGCCCGGAACGCCCGGGACGACGTCCCGGGACCGTCCTTGACCAGTGACGACGAAGGAACCCCCACCCCGTACGGAATCGGGCCGCGCGATCGCCCGCGCGCCCTCGACAGCTGAGGAAACGGAATTCGTATGAGCCGCACGAGCCGCACCGCACTGCGCCGATCACGTACGTCCCTCATCGCCGCGGCGGCCCTGGTAGCCGCTGCGGCGGGCACCGCCGGAGCCACGCCCTTCGGGGCCTCCGCCGCGGCGCCCGGTTGCACCGTCGACTACACGATCCAGAACCAGTGGAACGGCGGGTTCACCAGCTCCGTCAGCGTCACCAACACCGGCGAGGCGCTCTCCGGCTGGCAGTTGGAGTGGACGTTCGCCGGTGGCGAGCAGGTCACGCAGGGCTGGAACGCCGCCGTCTCGCAGAGCGGCACGGCAGTCACCGCGAAGAACGTCCCGTACAACGGCGCCCTCGCCTCCGGCGCCTCGGCCACCTTCGGGTTCAACGCGACGGCCGGCGGCAGCAGCGCCGTCCCCGCGGCGTTCAAGCTGAACGGGGTGACGTGCGACGCCGACCCCACGGGCCCGGTCGATCCCACCGATCCCACCTCCCGCGCCGACAACCCGTACGCGGGCGCCCGGGTCTATGTGAACCCGGAGTGGGCGGCGAAGGCGTCCGCCGAGCCCGGCGGCGACCGGATCGCCGACGAGCCCACCGGGGTCTGGCTCGACCGGACGGCCGCCATCGAGGGCGTCGACGGCGGGATGGGACTGCGCGACCACCTGGACGAGGCCCTGGCGCAGAAGGGCGACGGCGAACTCGTCGTCCAGCTCGTCATCTACAACCTGCCCGGCCGGGACTGCGCGGCGCTGGCCTCCAACGGCGAGCTCGGACCGAACGATCTGGGCCGGTACAGGACGGAGTACATCGACCCGATAGCGGCGATCCTCGGCGACGCGAAGTACGCGGGGCTGCGCATCGTCACCACGGTCGAGATCGACTCCCTGCCGAACCTGGTCACCAACACCGGCAGCCGCCCGACCGCCACCCCCGCCTGCGACACGATGAAGGCCAACGGGAACTACGTGAAGGGCGTCGGCTACGCCCTGAACAAGCTGGGTGACGTGCCCAACGTCTACAACTACATCGACGCCGGGCACCACGGCTGGATCGGCTGGGACGACAACTTCGCCCCGTCGGCCGACACCTTCAAACAGGCGGCGACCGCCGAGGGCGCCACGGTCGGCGACGTGCACGGCTTCATCACCAACACGGCCAACTACAGCGCGCTCAAGGAGGAGAACTTCGCCATCGGCGACTCCGTCAACGGAACCTCCGTACGCCAGTCGAAGTGGGTCGACTGGAACCGCTACACCGACGAACTGTCCTTCGCCCAGGCCTTCCGCACCAAGCTCGTCTCGGTCGGCTTCGACTCGGGCATCGGGATGCTGATCGACACCTCCCGCAACGGCTGGGGCGGCACGGCGCGGCCCACCGGGCCCGGCGCGACCACCAGCGTGGACACGTACGTCGACGGCGGTCGCTACGACCGGCGCATCCACATGGGCAACTGGTGCAACCAGTCCGGAGCGGGCCTCGGTGAGCGGCCCCAGGCGGCGCCCGAAGCGGGAATCGACGCCTACGTCTGGATGAAGCCGCCGGGCGAGTCCGACGGCTCCAGCAAGGAGATCCCGAACGAGGAGGGCAAGGGCTTCGACCGGATGTGCGACCCCACGTATCCGGGCAACGTCCGCAACGGCAACAACATGTCCGGCGCGCTGCCGAACGCCCCGATCTCCGGACAGTGGTTCTCCGCCCAGTTCCAGGAGCTCATGAAGAACGCCCACCCGGCGCTCCAGGCGCGGTGACCCGCAGGGTTCGCTGACCGGCGGTGTCCGCCCCGGAGTGTGGCGTGACGGGGCGGACACCGCCGGGAGGAGCGGGGGGGCCTGTCGGCGGTGTCCGCGCCGCGGCCCGGGCGAGCGCCGCCCGGCTCCGACCGGCTCACGCCCCCTTCTCCTCCGGTGACACGCCCTGCGCCCGGATGGCCGGATCACGCCTGCGACGATTGCCGGATGAACTCACAGAACAAGGAAGACCTGCTGGCCGAAGCCGTGCGGCTGCGCACGGAAGGGCGTCCCGAGGAGGCCCGGACGCGCCTGCTCTCCCTCACGGCCGGATTCCCGGACGACGCCGAGGTGGCCTACCAGACCGCGTGGGTCCACGACACACTCGGCCTGGAGGCCGAGGCGGTGCCGTACTACGAGCGGTGCCTGCGCGGCACCGACCTCACGCGGGAGGACCGTCGCGGCGCGCTGCTCGGTCTCGGCAGCACCTACCGGGTGCTGGGCAGATACGGACAGGCGGTGGAGACGCTGCGCCGGGGCGTGTCGGAGTTCCCGGAGGACGGCGCGCTCAGGACCTTTCTCGCGATGGCCCTGTTCAACACCGATGAGCACCACGAGGCGATGCGGATCCTGCTGGAGCTGGTCGCCGCGACCAGTGACGACGAGTCCGTACGCCGCTACCGGCGGGCCATCGGGACGTACGCGAAGGATCTCCGCGAGACCGTGTGACCGCGAGCCCGCGTACGTCCGGGCGCATGGGGAAGCCCCGGCCGGATCGGGGGAATCCAGCCGGGGCGGCTTGTGCGCGGGTCGAGGGGCGGTCGCCTCCCGGCGGAGGGCTCCACGGGGCTCCGGCCGGACGGCCTTCCCCGAGAGCTACGGCTGACGCCCGGGGACACGGTCCCCTCACTCCCACTTATAGATGAACGATAAACCATCTGGCGGCGTTCCCGGGAATCCGCAACCCCCGGTGTGATCCGGAGCACCGATGCCCCGGAGTCCGTCAGCTTCCGGCCCGCGCGGCGGTGCCGTAGCGGCGGTGGAACCGCTCGACCCGGCCGGCCGTGTCCAGCACCTGGCGTTCGCCTGTGTAGAACGGATGGCTCGCGGACGAGGTCTCCACGTCGATGACCGGGTAGACGTTGCCGTCCTCCCACTCCACCCGACGCTCGGCGTCGGCGGTCGAACGGGTCAGGAAGGCCACTCCGGCAGCGCGGTCGCGGAAGACCACGGGACGGGAGACGGGGTGAATACGGGACTTCATGGGGTTTCCCTCCTCACCGCGGAAGGCGGTGGTGTACGGACGGACGTGGGCCTCGCGCGCTCAGCGAACCTCACGGAACAGCACGTGCCGCCCCGCGACCGGATCGAACTTGCGCAGCTCCAGACGGTCCGGATCGTTGCGGCGGCTCTTGCGCGTCACATAGCCGTGACCGGTTCCGGCGGTCGAACGGAGTGTGACGACGGGCCTGGCCTCACTGCGTGCCACGGGCACCTCCCGACGTGTACGGCGACCCCGCCCCCTTTTCGGGAATGGGTATCGTTTTCGTTCTGGTGGAGTAACGCGAGCACCCGCGCCCGCATTCCCGCACGTGGCCACCCGGCATCCCGCACGCGCCGGCCGCACAGCGGGCACCACGGATCGCATATGCCCCGGACGCCCGTTCACGCACCGCGCGGGGACCGTCTGCGCGGGCGTGCGACGAGGTGGTGCACGCCGGGCGACTTGCGTCAACATCCCGACGGAGGAAAGGGTGTTCGGCGAGCCACCGCTCCACACGGCCCATGTCATATGCCAGGCGCAACAACGTATCGAGTGTTGCCAAATCCCTTACGGGCTCCCGCCGCCTGTGCAACAGTCGTCTTCGGTCCACCCTTCAGAACCGGCCGCGCCGCGCCTGTATCGGAGTTCGAGATGCCGTCCCCTCTCTTCGCGGACCGCCCCGCAGCACAGTCGCGCGAACACGATGCCGTCGACGCGTTGATCGACCGGACCCGCCGGCTGCGTGGGGACGTGGACGCCGTGCGGCGGGACTCCGCGGTGATCGGCGAGGACGATCCCCAGCTGCGCTGGCAGCGTGCCCTGTGCGATCTCGCGGTCATCCACCTCGACGATCTCGACGAGCGTCTGGGACAGCTGAGAGCCGGCCCGTCGGCGCGGAGCATCGACGGCGCCGCGCCCGAGCCGGGCGGCCCAGGGCCCGGAGCGCCGGCCGCGCCGCGGCCGGGATCACTCGTGGGCAGGGTCGGCAGCGCCGAATGGAACCTCCTCACCGACGAGGTCAGCTGGTCCGAGGAGCTGTACCGGATCTTCGGCAGGGAGCCCGGAGCGGGACCGCTGTCGCTCGACGAACTGCCCTCCGTGCTCCCCCCCGAGGACCAGCCGCTGCTGACCGCGATGGTGACGGACTGCCTCGTCGACGGAAGGCCGATAGACGGAGAGTTCCGCGTAGTGCGGCCGGACGGCAGGACCCGGACCCTGCACATGACGGGCGAACCCGTCCTGGACCCCGAGGGCTGCACCGCCTCCATGTGGGCGGTACTGCGCGACGTCAGTGAGCTGCGCCGCGGTGAGCGGACGGTCGGCCGGACCCGCGACTCGGCCCGCCGGAGCGAGCACATCGTCCGCACCGAACACCGGATGGCGGTCGAACTGCAGGAGGCGGTGCTGCCCCCGTGGCGCGGATCCTTACGCCTCCCCCAGCAGGGACCGGGCGCACTGGACATCGCGGCCCACTATCTGCCGTCGGAGTCGAGCGGCCTCATCGGCGGCGACTGGTACGACGCGATGGAGCTGCCCGACGGCAGGACCCTGCTGACCGTCGGCGATCTGACCGGCCACGGCATCCCGGCCACCTCCGCCATGGCGATGATGCTCGGCGCCCTGCGGGGCATGGCGGTGGCCGGTATCGATCCGGGAGCCCTGATGGGCCATCTCAACCAGTTGCTCGAATCGTCGATGCAGCCCTCGCTGGGCAGCGCGCTGTGCTGCCGGTTCGACCGCACGACCGGCATCCTCAGCTGGGCACAGGCGGGGCACCCCGCACCGCTGCTGTTCCGCGGCGGAACGGGGCGTCCGCTGCCCCCGCCGGACGGGGTGCTGCTCGGAGCGGCGTCCGGGGTCACCTACGAGCAGGAGGAAGTGCGCCTGCTGCCCGGCGACGTGCTCGTTCTGCACACCGACGGACTGACCCGGCGCAGCGACCGGAGTACGGGTCCGGAAGCGCTGCTCGGCCTCGCGCCGCGGTTCGCACGGACCCGCACGGCACAGGAATGCGTACGGACCGTCGTCGAGGAGTTCGGCGGGACCGAGCGCCTGGACGACGCGTGTGTGCTGATTGCCCGCATCGGGGCATGACGGAGCGAGGAGCGGTGTGACGCCCGCCGGTGCCGGACGCCGTTGTCGGACGCCGGTGGGTGTACGAGCGATGAGTGGTCGGGCACGGGAGGTCGGGACGGGTACGGGCGGAAGGGTGCGCGGCCGGTGACAGCACGACGCGTTCGGACAGCGTCCCGGAATCGGACGCGCCGGATCAGATCCGGGAACTCCTGACCTTCTTGGCGGTGGTCTGCGGCAGCAGGTTCTCGATCTCCTCACGCAGGTCCTGAATCCGCGTGTCACCCGTGAACCGGTCGGTGAGCAGATACATCTCGTGGAGCCGGTCCCAGGTGCGGTGCGAGGAGGTCTCCCCCATCGCCACCAGGGCGAGCCGCGCGTACCGGTCGGCCTGTTCGGGATCGTCGGCGATGAAGCAGGCCGAGGCGAGCGAGATGTAGTCGAAGATCTTGGACCGCTGGCGTCCGTCGATCCGCAGCTCCAGGGCCTCCTTCGCATGGCGCTGGGCCAGGGCGGCGGCTGCCGGATCGTGCTCGGCCAGCGTGCGGAAGGCGAGCGCCTGCATGCCGTGCATATCGGCCTGGTCGAACATCTGCATCCAACTGGGCGGCGGCACATCGCCCTTGTCCGAGACGAAGCACTCCTCGGCCTCGCCCAGTGTCCGCCGCATGGCCTGGCCCCGCCCCAGGGCCGCCTGTGCCCAGGCCTCGATGGTGTGCAGCATCGCCTGTGTGCGGGGCAGCACCTCCTCGCCGGATCCCGACTTCGCGAGCTTCATCAGGTGCAGTGCCTCGTCGGGCCGGCCCAGGTGCACCATCTGTCGGGCCGCCCGGGAGAGTGCTTCCCCGGCGCGTGGCCGGTCGCCGCCCTCACGGGCCGCGTGGGCGGCGATGACGAAGTACTTCTGGGCCGTGGGTTCGAGACCGACGTCGTGGGACATCCAGCCCGCGAGCACGGCGAGGTCGGCGGCGACACCCCACAGCCGCCGCTGGAGATGGTCGGGGTGACGGTAGGAGAGCATGCCCCCCACCTCGTTGAGCTGGCCCACGACCGCCTTGCGCTGCAGTCCGCCGCCCCTGGCGGCGTCCCAGGCGCGGAACACCTGGACCGAGTGCTCCAGGGCCTCGATCTCCTGGGACCCGACGGGTGCCGCCTCGTACCGGTCGAAGCCGGCCGGGTCAGCGTGCAGGGGGTCGTCGGTGCGTGGCACGTCGGCCGCCGGAGCGGGGTCGCTGTGCAGCCAGTCGTGCATGGCGCCGGTGATGGCTGATCCGGCGGCGAGCGCGGCGCCCGCCCCCACCAAGCCGCGTCGGTTGAGCATGAGGTCCATTCCCGTGAATTCGGTGAGGACCGCTGCCGTCCGTTCGGGCGCCCACGGCAATCCGTCGGGATTCTTGTCCGTCCCGGAGTCACGCCGTTTCCCCACACGCCCGCGTCGGCCGAACCCGAGGTCCTCGATGGTCACGACACGGCCGAGCCGCTCGGTGAACAGGGCTGCCAGCACTCCGGGCACGGGATCGCGCGGGGATTCCCCCATGTCGATCCAGCGCCTGACCCGCGAGGTGTCGGTCGCCAGCTGGGGGTGGCCCATGGCCGCCGCCTGCCGGTTCACCATTCTCGCGAGTTCGCCCTTGGACCAGCCGGCCAGGCCGAACAGGTCGGAGAGACGGGTGTTGGGTACTCCGGTCACGTCAAGCCCCCAGGTTCTCGGCTGACTTGACACTAACCCCCTGTCAGATGCGGGTCGACTATTCGCCAGGGTTCGCCAGGGCACGCCAGATGGTCTGCCACCCGCAGTCCGGTGTCAGGTAGGAAAGCGCCACCCCGCCCGGCAGCCCTCGGTACTCCCCAGGGTGCCGAACGGTCGCCGGCCGGGGCGGCGCACGCAATCTGTCGGCGCGCGAAGGGATCTGTTTCGCCCATGTACACAGCATCGTCCTCCGTGTCCGCCCCGCCCCGGCCGAGCCGACCCATGGGAGCGGGGGGCGGCCCGTATCTCGCCCCCCACTCCGGTGCGCCGACGCCGGTGCTGGGCCGGCCGCGGCGGGCGGGGGGGCCGGGCGCCGGGCCGCTCAGCGGGAGGATCGACCTGTCCGGGCCGCAGGGCGCGCAGGTGCGCATGGCCATCGTCTCGGTGCAGCGCATCTGCCCCGAGTTCAATCCGGTCCAGGTGCTGCGCCGCAGCGGCCGTTCGGTCCTGATCGTCGGCACCACCGGCCGCGCCACGGCCGTGGCCAAGTGCTTACTGGACCACTCCCCGGCATGGACGGAACGGTTCCGGCACGAAATAGCTGCGTACCGCGCGTTCGTCCGGCACCGCCCACCGGTTCGGGTGCCCAGGCTGATCGCGGCGGACCCGGAGAACTGCACTCTGGTCATCGAGCGGATGCCCGGCCGGGTCGCGGCCCTGACGAGGCACCCTTCCGAGGCCCCGCCCCGGGCGGATGTGCGGGCCGCGCTCGGTGCGATCAGCCGGGTCAACGCCTGGCGGCCGCCGCCCGGTCTGTTCGAGGCACCGCTGGACTACGCCTCGCGGATCGCCCGCTATCACGAGCTCGGTCTGTTCACCGACCGTGATCTGGGTGACCTGCAGAAGCTGCTGCACGGTCTGGCGCACGCGGGCGGACGGCAGGGCATGGGGCAGTTCTGCCACGGCGACGCGCTGCTCTCCAACATCCTGTTGTCGCCCACCGGCCCGGTGCTGGTGGACTGGGAGCACGCGGGCTGGTATCTGCCGGGCTACGACCTGGCGACGCTGTGGGCGGTGCTCGGTGACGCACCGGTGGCGCGGCGGCAGATCAGTCAGCTGGCGCAGGCCGCGGGCCCGGCGGCGCGCGACGCGTTCCTGGTGAACCTGATGCTCGTGCTGACCCGGGAGATCCGGCAGTACGAGACGGCCGTGCAGCGCACCATGCGCGAGACGGCGCCGACGGGGGCCGTCCAGGACCGGCCGGGTCCGCACTTCTCGGGCGAGGAGCAGCGGCTGCTGCTGCGCAGGCTGCACGACGACTGCGCCATGGCGCGGCGGGCCGTGCGGGCGGCGGTCGGCACCCGCTGAGCGGACCGCGGCAGTTGCGCGGACCGCGGGGAGGCGGACCGCGGGAACAGAACGGCCGGAACAGGGCCGGAGCGGCGGGGAAGCGCGCTGCGGGGCCGGTGCCGACACACCGGTCCCGCAGCGCGCTGTTCGTTGTCAGGCGCCGGTTGTCAGGCGCCGGTTGTCAGGCGCCGGTTGTCAGCCCGCTGCCAGGGCTGGTGTCAGGTCCTATGCCAGTGCCCCGGCGACAGGGCCTGGCGGAGCAGCCCCGTCCTGACAGCAAGGCCCGGCAAGGCCCTGACGCCGGGCGGAAGTTGGCAGCTGCCTGGCAGCAGCTGTCAGGTGTGTCAGGTGTCAGCCGGTCGCGAAGTCCACCGCGTCCACGTCGAAGGAATTGTCCTGCGGCGAGGTGAAGACCAGATAGAGCTTGTGGGTTCCGGTCAGTGGCTGGACGGGAACGGGTGGCGTGGCCCGGTAGGTGTCCCAGCCTCCGGTGTCGGGAACAGGGGTGGTGGCGAGCAGGGTGCCGTCCGGGGCGTCCGCGCGGAGTTCGACCGCTCCCACCCCGTTGGGCGAGGAGAGGGTGTAGCTGACGGTGGCGATGCCCTCGACACTCATCGGGTCGAAGGCGACCCAGTCACCGTCGGAGATGTCCCCGATCCGTTTGCCGTTCTCGGCGCCTTCCTGGGAGATGATCCGGGTGCCGGACTGGGCGTCGTGGTACTCGGCCTGCTTGTGCCGTGGCTGGAGGACCGATCGCCCGTAGCCGGTCAGGGCCGAGACGCCGTCGCCGCCCTTGTCGGTGTACTTGGCGTTGAGTACGTAGGTGAGGTCGGCGCCCTCGGGGTGGCCGCCCAGGTCACCGGTGTCCACGGTGCCCTCGCAGCCGGGGATGTCGGTGGTGGGGTGCTCGTGGTCGTCGTGGCCGAGGGCCGGATTGACGGTGACCTCGGCGCAGTCGACCGGGCCGTCCTCGGGGTCGGTGACGGTGACCTTGTACGGGATCCTGTCGCCGAACTCGATGAGTCCGCCGTTGACGGGGAAGTCGATGGTGACCTCGGGGGCGGTGTTGCCCGCCGTGACGGGGATGTTGGCGTAACCGGACCTGCCGCTGGAGTCGGTGACCTTCAGCTGGGCCGTGTAGTCGCCCTTGACGGTGTAGGTGCGGCTGGGAGCGGGCTCGGTGGAGTCGTAGGTGCCGTCGCCGTCGAAGTCCCAGGCATAGTCGAGCGCGTCACCGTCGGGGTCCGCGCTGCCCTCGGCGGAGAAGTCGACCTTCAGCGGCACGGGACCGTCGGTCACGGAGGCGGTGGCCCTGGCGACCGGGACGCGCTGCCCCTGGGCGTAGTCGATGCGGTAGAGCCCCGAGTCATTGTTGCCGCCGCCGAAGGAGGAGCCCCATTCCAGTACGTACAGCGAGCCGTCGGGGCCGAACGTCATGTCCATCGGCTTGTTGAACTTCTGCGAGGACAGGAAGTCGTTGATCTTCAGGACCTTGTGGCTCTTGTCGAAGCGGACTTCCTTGACGTAGTCGCGCGCCCACTCGTAGAAGAAGCTCGCGCCCTCGAAGTAGGCGGGGAACTTGGTGGTGGAGGGGTTCTCGCTGTCGTAGTGGTAGACCGGTCCGCTCATCGGGGCCGAGCCGCCGCTGCCGACCTCCGGAAACTCCGGGGAGGCGCCGTATCCGTACCAGATCTCCGGCTGCTGGACCGGGGGGAGTTCGCGCAGCCCGGTGTTGTTGGGTGAGGCGTTGACCGGCTTGGCGCAGTCGAACTTGGGGCCGACCTCCTCCGTGTCCGGGTTGTAGGGGGCGTACGCCTGGTTGTTGCCGTGGCAGAACGGCCAGCCGAAGTTCCCGGCCTTCTTGATGACGTTGTACTCGACGAGGCCCTCGGGTCCGCGGTCGGTGGTGGGCAGTCCTCGGTCGGGGCCGTAGTCGGAGGCGTGGACGTAGCCGGTCTTCGGGTCCACGGTGAAGCGGAACGGGTTGCGGAAGCCCATGGCGTAGATCTCGGGGCGGGTGTCCGCTGTTCCCCGGGCGAAGAGGTTGCCCTTGGGGATGGTGTAGCCGCCCGCGTCGGTGGGCCTGATGCGCAGGATCTTGCCGCGCAGGTCGTCGGTGTTGCCGGCGGTACGGGCGGCGTCGAGCATCTCCTTGCCCTCGCGCCAGTCGAGCGGGGCGTAACCCTGCCAGTGGGGATCGAGGTTGGGCGGGGTGTCGTCGCCGACGCCCAGGTAGAGGGTCCGGCCGGGGCCGAACTCGACGGCGCCGCCGGTGTGGCCCGGTTCGGGGAAGGTGCGGTCGCGGTAGGCGGGGACGTCGATGAGGGTCTTCTCGCTGGTGAGGTCGAGGGTGTTGCCCTTGACCGTGAAGCGGGAGAGCCGGTTGACGTCCTGGGTGGCGCCCGCGGGGGCGTAGTAGAGGTAGATCCAGTGGTTCTTCGTGAAGTCCGGGTCGAGTTCCATCCCGACGAGGCCGTCCTCGCCGCCGCCGTAGACGTCGAGCTTTCCGGCGGTGGTGGTGGCGTGGGTGGCGGGGTCGAAGACGTTCACCTCACCGCTGCGCTGGATGTAGAAGACCCGGCCGTCCTTGGCGACGTCCAGTTCCATCGGGTCGGCGGTGTTGTCGTCGAGGGTGACCTTCTCGTAGCCGCTCCACACGGTGCCGCCGCAGTCGCCGGGCTTGTCGCCCGCGGCCCACCGGAGACCGCCGATGACGTGGTCGCGGAAGGCGGCCTCGGTGTACGCGGGGACGTCGTGGCCCATGGCGGTGGCCCAGACCCTGCCGCCCTCGGTGTTGCGGCACCAGGAGATGGGGTGGTCGGCGCCCATGGCGGAGCCGCCCGGGTCGTAGGTGGTCTCGTCGGCGGTGACCAGGACATGGACGTCACCGCGGGGGTTGGCGTCGAAGTTGTACCACTCCTCGGGGCGCTCCCAGCGTTCGGGGAGACCCTCGGTGGAGGGGTGGACCCGGTCGGCGACCTTGGCGGTGCCCTTCAGGACGCCGGGCGAGTGGGCGGGCATGTGCGCGCCGCCGTTGATGACCTCGTCCCACCAGGGGAACTCCTGCTCGACTCCCATGTCGAGGGTGTTGTGGAGGGCGACGACGCCGCCTCCGCCCTGTACGTAGGTACGCATCGCTTCGCGCTGGGCGTCGGTGTCCCACACCATGCCGGAGTTCTGCAGCATGACGACGGCGTCGAACTCCTTGAGCTTCGCGTCGTCGAAGACCGCGGGGTCTGCGGTCTCGACGAGGGAGAAGTTGTTCTCCGCCGCCTCCTCCTCGAACATCTGGATGCCCGCGGGGATGGAGGCGTGGACGTAGCCCGCGGCACGGGTGAAGAGCAGGACGTTGAAGGCGGGTGCCTTGCCGGTGGTAGCCGCGCCGGCCGGCAGCGCGGTCAGGGCGAGGAGCAGGGCGCCCGCCGAGGCGATCAGCGCTCTCCGTATGTCACGGGCATGACATTTCCATCGTTGGCGGCTCACATGGGTCCTCTCTCGACGGGTGGACGGGCAGGGTCGGGGGACGGCGGCGGCCCGGGTGTCAGGGGGCGGCGGCCGGGGGCTGTTCCAGTGCGGCCAGAGCGGTACGCAGAAAGGCCAGGCCCTCCGTGGCGATGGTGTCCTGGGCGGGGGCGAGTGGCCGCCACACCGAGGCGGCGACCGCGATGGCGTCGTTGTGCGCGGTGAACGACTCGATGCACAGCGGCCCCCGGTACCCGCTCGCCAGGAGAGCGGTGAGGAAGCCGGTCCAGTCGAGGGAGTCGGCGCCGGGTGTGCCCCGGTCGTTGGCGCACACCTGGACATGGACGATGCGGCCCACGGCGCGGTGTACGGCGGCGGTCAGGGAGCGTTCCTCGATGTTCTGGTGGTACGTGTCCAGCGCCAGGCCGATGGTGTCACCGGGGAGCCCGGTGAGGGCGTCGAGGGTCTGCTCGACGGTGTTGAGCAGGCTCGTCTCGTACCGGTTGAGGGGTTCCACCCCGATCCGTACACCCGCGGCCGCGGCATGGTGGACGACCGGGGCGAGGTTCTCGCGCAACTCCGCGTAGGCCGCTTCGCGTTCGCGCCGGTCCAGCCGCCAGGTGCGGCCGACTGCCGTATAGAGGGGCCCGGCGACGGTGGGGGCGTTCAGCGCGTGGGCGGCGTCGACGCAGCGGCGCAGATAGTCCTGGGTGACCCGGACGGTACGCGGGTCGGTACGGACGAGATCGCGGCCGGGCGGCATGACGGCGATCACCGCGGCGGGCGCGAGCCCAGAGACGTCGAGGAGTCTGCCCACCGACGCGGGTGACCAGTCGCGTTCGTTCTCCAGCGGGATCTCGACACAGTCGAAACCCCAGGCGGACAGGCGCGGCAGGACGTCGCCGAGTGCTTCGTACGTCACCGGGGAATGCCAGATCCACGGGTTCGCGCCGAGGGGGAGGCGTGCGGTGCTCACTTCTTCCCTCCCCACTTCTCCGGGAAGCCGGGCAGGTCCTCGCAGCCGCACATCGCGTAGTGCAGCGGGGGCATACCGGGTTTGAGGTACTGGTCGAGGGTGTCCTCGGTGACGGTGGGCTGCGGCAGTTTCCATTCCCGGGGGACCTGCTCGCCCCGGAGGATCCTCAGCGCGGCGATGACGGGCGTACGCCACTGGAACGTCGGGTACGAGGGGGCGACGGCGGTGAGTTCCTTGTCCTTCCACGCCTGGAGGAAGTCCTGCTGGTCCTCTCCGGTGATCGGCGGTACGTCCCTGCCCGCGTCCTCGAACGCCTCGACGGCGGCGACGGCGGTCGCACCGGAGTCCATCCAGACGCCGTCGATCCCGCCGTGGCGGGTGAGTGCGTCGGAGACGATCGACTTGGTCCTGGCGGGGTCGCCGTCGGTGAACTTCACGTCCACGACGTCCAGACCGCTCCGGTCGAACGCGAGCTTCGCCGCCGACCAGCGGGTCTCCAGCACATCGACACCGGGCGAGATCCGCAGGGCGAGGACCTTGCCCCCGGACCTGACCTTCCCGACCAGGAAGTCGGCGGCGGCAGCCCCGTATCCGTAGCCGCCGACGGGATTGATGAAGGTGACCGCGCAGTCGCTGTCCACACCCCGGTCGAAGACGATGACGGGCAGTTTCGCGCAGGCCTGCTTCACCGCGGGGGTGAGGGTGGCGGTGGTGTTCGGGGAGACGATCAGGGCGTCGCAGTCCCTGCCGGTGAGCTCCTGGATGTCGGAGATCTGTTTGTCGTCCTTGCCCTGGGCGTCCAGAACGGTGAACTCGGTGATCTCCTTGTGGAGCGCGGCCTCGGCCCGCATGTTCTTGAGGCCGACCTGACGCCAGGGGTTGAACACCCCCGCGTTGGAGAAGCACAGGTGCAGCCCGCCGGATCCCTCGCGCCGGTACCGGGAGGTGTCGGTGAACTCGGGCCGGAGCATCTGCTCCCACGGCCTGTCCGCCGGGCCCTGGGCCGTCTCCCTGCCGAGGGCGAGCTGCCGTTCGTACTCGGTCCGGTCGAAGAACTTCGACTGCTCGCCGGTCCCGGAGCCGTCGGCGGGACCGTCGGACGCGGCCGACGGGGGGTTCGACGGCACATCGCTCGTACACCCGGCGAGCAGGACCGCGCCGAGCACGGCGGTCACGGGGAGAAGGGTGTGCCGGGTCAGTCGCGTACTCATGTGGGTTTCCCTCCCGAGGGTTCGGTACGCCGGCTGCGCGGCCGGGACCAGTCGGCCGCGCCGAGTCCGACGGCGGCGATGACGATGACGCCTTGCACGGTCGATTCCAGGGCGCCGGAGACCCCCTGGAGGTTGAGCAGCGTGAACAGGGCCTGGAGGGAGAAGGCCCCCGCCATCGCCCCGACGACGGAGCCCCGCCCTCCGCCGAGCAGGACCCCGCCCAGCACGACGGCCGTGATCGCCTCGAACTCGTACCCCCGGCCCGCCTGCGCGGAGACCCCGGAGAAGCCGCCGACGAGCACGGCGGCGAGGGCCGCCGCCACGCCGGAGAGGATGAAGGCGATGGTGCGGACGCGGGCGACCCGTACACCGGAGAGTCCGGCGGTCCGTTCGCTGTCGCCGGTGGCGAGCAGGGTGCGGCCGAAGTCGGAGCGCATCAGCGCCACGGCGAGCAGCCCGGCGGCGAGGCAGGCGAGCACGGCCCAGGGCAGCCAGCCCAGCGCGGTGCCCCGGCCGAGCTGCCGGAAAGCGGCGGGCAGGGCGCCGTGCGGGGAGCCGCCCGTCCAGAAGAAGACGGCCCCTTCGAGGATCAGCATCATCCCGAGCGTGGTGATGAAGGAGGGCACTTCGAGCAGGGTGGTGATCAGTCCGCTGACGAGTCCGGCCAGCGCCCCGGCGAGCAGCAGAACGGCGGTGACCAGCGGCCAGGGCGCACCGGGGAAGGAACCGTACAGTTCGGCCGCGACCACCACCCCGGCGGTCACGATCGCCCCCACCGAGAGGTCGAACTCGCCGCACACGATGACCAGATACTGGCCCGCCGCCAGGATGACGAGGGGAGCCGCGCGCTTGACGAAGGCGAGGAAGCGGTCGGGTTCGTAGAATCCGGGGTCGGTGACGGCGAGGGCGGCCAGCAGCACGGCGAGCAGCACACAGACGGGGGCGCCGGTGCCCAGGGCGCGTAGGAGGCGGCGTCCGGCGGGCGCGGCCTCGGTGGCGGCGGTCATGCGGTCCTCCCCCGCGGGGCGCGGCGGCGCCCGGCGTACAGGGCGACCGCCGCGATGATGACGACACCGCGGACGACGTTCTTGAAGAACGGGTCGACGGCGAGCTGGTTGAAGACGCTGTCGAGGACGGCGAGGACGAGGACACCGCCGAGGGTGCCCGCCACTCCTCCGCGTCCGCCGGCGAGCGCGGTGCCGCCGAGGACGACGGCGGCGATGGACTCCAGGTCGTAGCGCGCCTCGGTGCCCGCCCAGGGGGCTCCGGCGCCCAGCCGGGCGGCGAGGAAGAGCGCGGCGGTGCCGACGCAGAGCGAGCACAGGATGTGGGCGGCGACGACGGTGCGGCGGGTGCGGACCCCGGAGAGCCGGGCGGCGTGCTCGTCGCCGCCGGTGGCGTACATGTGGTGGCCGATCCGGGTGCGGCGGGTGACGGTCCAGATGACGACGGCGACGGCCAGGAGCAGGAACACGGAGACCGGGACGGGGCCGACGCGGTCGTAGCCGAGCCGCTGGAAGGAGGCGGGGACCTCGCCCGCGGGCCCGGTGTAGGTGTCCTCGATCCAGCCGCGCAGGATGAAGGCGGTGCCGAGGGTGGCGATGAAGGCGTTGACCTTCAGCCCGGTGACGATGAGGCCGTTGGCGAGTCCGACGGCGGCGGACAGCGCGAGGACGGCGAGGATCGCGACCAGGACGCTGCCGCTGCGCATGGTCTCGGCGGCGACCAGGGTGCCGAGGCTGATGAGGTGGGCGACCGAGAGGTCGAGCGATCCGGTGAGGATGACGACGGACTGGCCGACGGCGACGAGGCCCAGGGCGACGCAGTTCTGAAGGATGGCCACCGTGTTGGTGACGGTGAGGAAGTCCCCGCCCCGGGCGGCGACGACGAGCCAGCCCAGTACGGTGACGGCGAGTGCGGCGAGCCAGACCCCGGTGACGGGGCCGGTGAGGCGCGGCCCGGCGGGTACGCGCGGCCGGCCGGCCGTCTTCCCGGGTGTGGGGCCGGTCCGGACCTCGCTCACGCGGCGTCCTCCTTCGGACGGCCGCCGCCGGTGGCGACACGCATGATGGCCTCTTCCGTCGCCCCGGCGGGCAGTTCACCGGCCGGACGGCCGTCGGCCATGACGATGACGCGGTCGCTCATCCCGATCAGCTCCGGCAGTTCGGAGGAGATGATCAGTACGGCGAGGCCCTCGCGCGCCAGTTCCCGGACGAGGGTGTGGATCGCCGCCTTGGCGCCGACGTCGACACCCCGGGTCGGTTCGTCGAAGAGCAGCACCCGTGGGCGGGCGGCGAGCCATTTGGCGATGACGACCTTCTGCTGGTTGCCGCCGGAGAGGTACTGGACCTCCTGGTCCTCGCCGCGGGCCCGCAGTCGTACGCGTTCGAGCAGGGCGGTGACGGCGCGGCCCGCGGGCGGTCCGCCTCGGGTGGCTCCGGAGCGGGTGGCGCCGGACCGGGTGACGAGCAGGGCGTTGTCGCGGACGGACTGGCGCAGGGCGAGCCCTTCGCCCTTGCGGTCCTCGGTGACCAGGGCGATCCCGGCCCCGATGGCCTCGCGGGGGCGGGCCGGACGCAGTGGTTCTCCGGCGACCGTCATGCTGCCGGCGGTGAAGGGGGCGGCGCCGAACAGCGCGCGGACCAGCGAGGTGCGCCCGGATCCCTGGAGTCCGGCGACGCCGACGACCTCGCCGGCCCGGAGGGACAGATCGATCCCGGATATACGGGAGTTGGCGCCGCCGCTGACGGCGAGGACGGTGTCCCCCAGCTCCTCGGGGCGGGCCCGGGGCGGGTAGTAGGCGCCGAGTTCACGGCCGACCATGGCCCGTACGACGGTGCCGGGGTCGGTGTCGCGGGTGGTGAGGGTGGTGACGTGACGGCCGTCCTTGAGGACGGTGACGCGATCGGAGAGGTCGAAGACCTCGGGTAATCGGTGGGAGATGTACAGGATGCCGAGCCCGCTCGCGGCCAGCCTGCGCACCAGGGCGGACAGGCGTGCGACCTCGTGACCGGCGAGCGGCGCGGTGGGTTCGTCCATGACCAGGACCCGTACGTCGCAGGCGAGGGCCTTGACGATCTCGACGGTCTGCCTGCGGGCGACCGGGAGTTCCCGGACGGGGGTGCGCGGGGTGATCCCGGTTTCGTCGATCCGGGCCAGCAGTTCGGCCGTGCGGCGTTCCATGGCGCGGCGGTCGACGAGACCGCGTCGGGTGGGTTCGCGGCCCAGGAAGACGTTCTCGGCGACCGTGCGGTGCGGCAGCAGCGCGAACTCCTGGTGGATGATGCCGATCCCGGCGGCCTGTGCCTGCGCGGGGTGGCCGAAGGAGTGCGTGGTGCCGTCGAGGGTGATGGTGCCGGTGTCGGGTGTGTGCTCCCCCGCGAGGATCTTCATCAGGGTGGATTTGCCCGCGCCGTTCTCGCCCACGAGGGCATGCACTTCTCCGGCTTCGAGGTCGAGCCCCACATCGTGGAGCACCCGGACCCCGAGAAAGCTCTTGGACACGCCCTGCATCGTCAGCATCGACTGGCTCCTCGGTAAGCGGTCTGCAGAGCAGGTTCGTGATGCACCTTTGACCTGTCAAGGGCTCAAGCAGCTTTATTCGTACGGGAGTTGAGTCGCACTTAGGTCGATGAACGAACAATTGACGCCTTGTGAGCAGCGGAAGTCGTCCCTAGGGTGACTGCCATGCCTTCGCCGTCGGTTCGCCTCTCCTCGACCGCCTCGAACTCCCCCGGCGAGGTGCTCGCCCTGATCAGTTCGGGGGCGGCCTCGACCCGCGCGGACATCGCCCGGATCACCGGTCTGGCCCGCTCGACGGTCTCCCAGCGGGTGGACGCGCTGATCGGGCACGGCTTCGTGGACGAGGACGCGGACGGCGGTTCCACCGGTGGCCGGCCACCGCGCAGGCTGGCGCTGCGGACGGCCGAGCACGCCGTGGCCGGTGTGGACCTGGGGGCCTCGCACTGCCGGGTGGCACTGATGGACATCGGCGGCACGATGCTCGCCGCCCAGGAGGATCCGCTGTCGATCGGCGACGGGCCCGACTCCGTCCTGCGCCATGTGGAGCGCACTCTGCACACGCTGCTGGAGGCGGCCGGGCGCGCACCGGACACGCTGCGGTCGATCGGCGTGGGGGTGCCGGGGCCGGTGGAGTTCTCCACCGGCCGGCCGGTGGATCCGCCGATCATGCCCGGGTGGCACCAGTACCCGATCCCGGAGTTCTTCGCCGCCCGGTTCGGAGTGCGGGCGCTCGTCGACAACGACGTGAACGTGATGGCGCTGGCCGAGCAGCGGCGCGCCTTCCCCGACTGCCGCTATCTGCTGTACATCAAGGCCGGTACGGGGATCGGCTGCGGGATCGTCGCCGACGGCCTGCTGCACCGGGGCGCGCAGGGCTGCGCCGGTGACATCGGCCACATCCGGGTCGCGGAGCTGGACGACCCGTGCCGGTGCGGCAATTCGGGCTGCCTGGAGGCGGTCGCGGGCGGGGCGTCACTGGCGGCGAAGCTGTCCGGTCTCGGGCTGGAGGCGACATCGGGCAGCGATGTGGTGCGGCTGGTGAAGTCCGGCAACCGGGACGCGGTACGGATGGTCCGTGAGGCGGGCAGGGCGGTCGGCGAGGTGCTGGCCGGTCTGGTGAACTTCTTCAACCCCGACACGGTCGTGCTGGGCGGCGCTCTGGCCGCCGTCCACGACCAGCTGCTCGCGGGGGTCCGGGAGGCGGTCTACCGGCGCTCGCACCCGCTGGCGACGCACGTGCTGCGGATCGAGCCGAGCCGGACGGGCGAGAACGCGGCGGCGGTGGGGGCGGGGATCCTGGCGATCGAGCACGCCCTGTCGGTGGAGCAGGTGGACCGGGTGGTGAGCGGTCGGAGCGCCGGCGTCCGCTGAGGCGCGGCGGCGTCCACCCCACGGCCCCAGCCGCACTTCGCGGCCTCCGCTCCCCTTCCGCCCCCTCCCGGCGCTCGCTGCCGACCGCCTTCCGCACCCTCTCTTCCCCCGCGGTTTCCTCCACGCTCGGTGAAGCCGCTGCGACCCTGCGGCGTACCGGTGCCGCCTCCCCTGTCCCGGCAGGTGAAGCCCGCCACAGGACCTTCGTCACGTACGACTGCCAGTAGTAGTCGCAGCGCCGCTTTCACGGCGCAATCAGGCCATCAAAACGGTCATTCCACTTGATCTCACGATGAAGGGTAGTAAAGAGGGTCATTGCCTCCCCTCGTTCTGCCCGTTAACCATGGATCCCGGCACCGAGAACGAGCCTGCGACCCACGCCTCCGGCGAACGCGGCCGGGCCATTCGGTACCTGTACCCCCGCGCCGCCGAAGGCCGCCACGCCCGTCCCCCACCGGAAGAGCTCCCGCATGCCTCGCCTCAGCACCCTCCGCATCAACCGTTCGCAGAAGATCGCCGCCGCCGTGCTCGTCGCGACAGGCTCCGTCACCGCTCTCGCCGCCACCGGCGCGTCCGGTGACGCGCGGCCCGCGGCGGCACACTCCGCCATCGACGTCAAGCCGGTCGCGGCCGCCGGAATACCGGCGACCGGCATCCAGACGGCCAAGGACGCGGCGATCAAGGACGCGGTGGCCAAGAACGCGGCCGCCAAGAAGACGACGGCCGCGAAGACGGAGGCCAAGAAGACCGCCGTTCTCCAGGCGCACACGTCCGAGCAGGCCGCCAACCGCTCCGCCGACCGCAAGGCTGCCGCACCCAAGCAGTACAAGAACAACCTGGACGGCTGGATCCGCGAGTCGCTCGACATCATGAAGGCCAAGGGCATCCCCGGCTCCTACGAGGGGCTGCACCGCAACATCATGCGCGAGTCCAGCGGCGACCCGCACGCGGTCAACGACTGGGACATCAACGCCCGCAACGGCGTGCCCTCCAAGGGGCTGCTCCAGGTGATCCAGCCCACCTTCGACGCGTACCACGTCAGCGGTACACCGAAGAAGCTCACCGACCCCGTCGCCAACATCACCGCCGCGGCCAACTACGCCGCGGACCGCTACGGCTCGATCGACAACGTCGACTCGGCCTACTGAGCCACGCCCGGCGCGCGGCGGGCAGAGGCCACGCCCTCCCCGCCGCGCCGTGCGTCACCGTACGCGGACCACATCCACGTCCGACGCCCTCACGAAGCCGATCCGGTGTCCGATCTGGACCGTCACATACTTCTGTCCGCCCCTGAAGTACGTGTGGTCGTAGGGCTTGGAGGAGTCGATCGTGGGCGCGTAGAAGTATCCGGTGGGCGCCTCGCCGCCGCCCGGGAACGCCTGCCCCGCCTTGATCGTGTAGACCAGCGGACTGCCGACGACCGGCGACGCGTGGTCCTGCGGGTACTCGGACTTCTCCGGGTACGCCACCCCGTACACCGGGACCTCCGCCCTCCCGTCCTTGGGCCTGACCACATGACCGGCCGTCGGTGTGGTGACCCGGGCCCGGTCCGGGGTCCGGAGCCAGGCCTTCTTCCCGTACCACCAGATCGCCGTCCACCCCGGGGCCCGGCCGGCGACGACGGCCTGCTGGGTGGCGCTGATCTTGCTGCCCCAGTCGGCGGCGCAGTTGGTGCCCGGGGAGCCGTCGGGGTGCAGACCCGGGTCGGCGAACAGCGGTGAGCCGGTGGACGGTTCGGTGTGCAGAGGGACGGCGCTGCTCCCCTGGAGGGGCAGGTCGACACCCTTCTCGCAGTCGCGGAAGGCCTGCTTGTTCCGCTTGAAGTCCGGGCTGACCGTGATGAGTTCGCCGTCCTTGGGAGCGGTCGGCACGGTGGGCCTGCCGAGCAGGGCCATGAAGCGGTTCCAGTCCCAGTAGGGGCCCGGGTCCCAGTGCATGTTCTTGGTCCCGGAGGCGCTGGCGGGCGGGACTCCGTCGTGGCCGATGATGTGCTGCCGGTCCAGCGGAATGCCGTACTCGGCCGCCAGGTGACGTACGAGCCTGGCCGTCGAGCGGTACATCTCGGGCGTGTACCACGTGGCGCCCTCGGCGGCGAAGCCCTCCTGCTCGATACCGATGGAGTGGGTGTTGAGATACCAGTTGCCGGCCTGCCAGGCGACGTCCTTGTTCTTGACCATCTGCGTCACATGGCCGTCGGACGAGCGCACCACATAGTGGGCCGAGGTCTGGTTCAGCGGGTTCTGGAAGATCTTCAGTGTGGTGTCGAAGTCCACTTCGGTGTCGTGCAGGACGATGAACTTGATCCTGTTGCCGCGCGGCCGGTCCGCGGTGTCGTAGTTGCCGTACGTCTCCTTGTCGGCCGGGTCGCCGGTCTGCTGGTAGGCCGCCGGGACCCAGTCGCAGCCGAGGCCGCGCGGGCACTCGGGCCGCGTCCCGTCGGCACCCGCCCGGGCCGCCGGGGCGAGCAGGGCGGCGCTCAGCGCACCGGCCGCGGTCAGCGCGAGCGCGAGTCTGGTCCTCCGCTTGGACGTCATGACAACCCTTCTGGAAGCCGGGCGTACTGGATGCGTGCCTGGGGGCGATCTCCGTTCTGGGCGGAAACTCTGTGGCGTGTGGTGATGGTGCGTCAAGAGTGTTGGGGAGATAACTCGTTGAGCCACTGGACCAGACCACTGACGCATGCCCTGACCTGCGAAGGGTTCACCCGATCGCATTGGCGTTCATCTGACTAATTGATGGTGTGCGTGCCCCGGATGGCCGAAGGGTAGTGCTGGCGCGGACACCACTGGTCCGCGCGGATGTCGCGCGGCAGCTCCTGGAAAGGCCTGACGCACATGGCACAGCCCTTCTCACTGCCGGACTTCTATGTTCCGTATCCGGCACGGCTCAATCCTCATGTGGAGGAGGCACGGCGGCACACCCGTGAGTGGGCGCGCGGAATGGGGATGCTGGAGGGTTCGGGCATCTGGGAGGAGAAGGACCTCGAAGCACACGACTACGCGCTGCTGTGCGCGTACACCCACCCCGACTGCTCCGCCGAGGCGCTGTCCCTGGTGACCGACTGGTACGTGTGGGTGTTCTTCTTCGACGACCACTTCCTGGAACTGTTCAAACGCACTCCGGACCGGCCGGCCGGGAAGCGGTATCTGGACCGGCTGCCGGCCTTCATGCCGATGGAGCGCGGCGCGCCGATGCCCGAGCCCGCCAACCCCGTCGAGGCGGGGCTGGCGGATCTGTGGGCGCGGACGGTGCCCGCGATGTCGGACGCCTGGCGGGCCCGGTTCGCGGAGTCGACCGAGAATCTGCTGAACGAGTCGCTGTGGGAGCTCGCCAATATCAACGAGGGGCGCATCGCGAACCCCGTCGAGTACATCGAGATGCGCCGCAAGGTGGGCGGCGCCCCCTGGTCGGCGGGGCTCGTGGAGTACGCCGCCGGCGCCGAGGTGCCCGACGCGGTGGCCGGCTCGCGCCCGCTGCGGGTGCTGCGGGACGCCTTCTCCGACGCGGTGCACCTGCGCAACGACCTGTTCTCGTACCAGCGCGAGGTCGAGGACGAGGGCGAGAACAGCAACGGGGTGCTGGTCCTGGAGACCTTCCTCGGCTGCTCCACCCAGGAGGCCGCCGAGGCCGTCAACGATCTGCTGACCTCACGGCTCCAGCAGTTCGAGAACACCGCGCTGAGCGAACTGGGCCCGCTCTGCGCGGAGAAGGGCCTGGACCCGGCGGAGACCACCGCCGTCCTCGCCTACGTCAAGGGGCTTCAGGACTGGCAGTCCGGCGGCCATGAGTGGCACCTGCGCTCCAGCCGCTACATGAACGACGGCGGCGCCGGGCAGTCCGCCCCGGCGCTCGGGATGTCCGCCGCCTCGATCAGGCTCACCCCGCGCTCGGAGTCGTCGCGGCTGCGCGGCCACACCCATGTGCCGTACCGGCATGTCGGCCCCTCCCTGCTGCCCGACTTCGACCTCCCCTTCCGTACGGCACTGAGCCCGCATCTGGAGGGCGCACGGGTACGGATGGTCGACTGGGCGCGGCGGATGGGCATTCTTCAGGCGCAGCCGGGAGTGCCGGGCTCGCACATCTGGGACGAGAAGCGGCTGCTCGACATCGATCTGCCGCTGTGCGCGGCGGGGATCCATCCCGACGCGACACCGGAGGAGCTGGACCTCTCCTCGGGGTGGCTGGCCTGGGGTACGTACGGCGACGACTGGTTTCCCGTCGTGCACGGGCGGACCCGTGATCTGGCCGGGGCGCGGCTGGCCAACGAGCGGCTCTCGCAGTTCATGCCGCTGGAGGGCGCCGGGACGCCCGAGCCGGTCAACGCTCTGGAGCGGGGGCTCGCCGATCTGTGGCGGCGGACCGCGGCCCCGATGGACGGGGAGCAGCGGCGCGCCTTCCGGTACGGGATCGAGTCGATGACGGCGAGCTGGCTGTGGGAGCTGGCGAACCAGGCGCAGAACCGTATCCCCGACCCGGTCGACTATGTCGAGATGCGCCGTATGACCTTCGGTTCGGATCTGACGATGAGCCTGTGCCGGGTCGGCCACGGACGAAAGGTTCCTGCGGAGATCTACCGGAGCGGCCCGCTCAGGTCCCTGGAGAACGCCGCCGCGGACTACGCCGCGCTGATGAACGATCTGTTCTCGTACCAGAAGGAGATCGAGTACGAGGGTGAGGTGCACAACGGCGTCCTGGTCGTGCAGAACTTCTTCGGGGTCGACTATCCGACCGGCGTGGCGATCGTGCACGACCTGATGAACTCACGGCTGCGGCAGTTCCAGCACGTGGCATCGCAGGAACTGCCCGTGCTGTACGACGACTTCGGCCTGGACGCCGAGGCGCGGGAGATCCTGTCGGGCTATGTGCTGGAGCTGCGGAACTGGATGGCGGGCATCCTGATCTGGCACCGGGGCTGCCGGCGCTACCGCGAGGAGGATCTGCGGCGCGGCACCGGCGCCCCGTGGCACCTCGGCGGTCCCACGGGGCTCGGCACATCCGCCGCGCGCGTGACGCGGCTGATGGCTCAGCTGTCGGGCAGCAGCGTGTAGCGGCCACCCGCACGCGCCCGGAGGGTCTTGCGGCCGCTCGCGAACAGTGTGCTGCCGATGGTCACCCGGCGGCTGCGTCCCGCCGTGATGACGACACGGCGGGCCGCACCCGCCGCCCACTCGATGTCGACGGTGAAGCCGCCCCGGGCCCGCAGCCCGCGCACCGACCCCTCGGGCCAGCCCGCGGGGAGCGCGGGCAGGATCTCGACGACGTCGTGGTGGCTCTGGAGCAGCATCTCGGCGATGCCGGAGGTGGCGCCGAAGTTGCCGTCGATCTGGAAGGGCGGGTGGGTGTCCCAGAGGTTGGGCAGCGTGGAGCTCCTCAGCTGTTCCGCGAGCATCCTGTGCGCGTGGTCGCCGTCCCGCAGCCGCGACCAGAAGTTGATCTTCCACGCCTTGGACCAGCCGGTTCCGCCGTCGCCGCGTGCCGTCAGCGAGACCCTGGCCGCGTCGGCCCACTCGCTGCCGGGTTCGATCCGCCGGCCCGGGTGCAGGGCGAAGAGGTGGGAGACATGCCGGTGGTCGTCGGTCCGGTCGTCCAGATCGGCCTTCCATTCCTGGAGCTGCCCCCAGGAGCCGATCCGCAGTCCGGGATCGAGCCGGTCCAGCGCGCCCCGGAGCCTGTCGCGGAAGGCGGGTGCGTCACCGAGGGTCCTGGCCGCCTCCAGGGTGTTGGTGAGCAGGTCGTGGACGATCTGCTGGGACATCGCGGCGCCGGCGGTGAAGTCGCCGTGCTCGGGCGAGTAGCTGGGGGTGACGACGAGTGTGCCGTCGCGCGGGTCGGTGCGCAGGTTGGCCAGCCAGAACTCGGCGGCCTCCTTCATCACCGGGTAGGCGGTGGAGCGCAGGTAGCCGGTGGAGCCGCTGAACCGGTAGTGCTCGTACATCTGCTGGGTGAGCCAGGCCGCCGCCTCGGGGAACCAGAAGGCGGTGGACCAGTCGTGCACACCGGTGAAGCCGTACGGGTTGGTCTCGTTGTGCACCACCCAGCCCTCGGTGCCGAACATCTCCCGGGCGGTCCTGCGGCCGGGGGCGCGCATCGCCTCGACATGGCGGTCGTACGGCTCCGTGGTCTCGGCGAGGTTGGTGACCTCGGCGAGCCAGTAGTTCATCTGGAGATTGATGTTGGTGTGGTAGTCGGCGGACCAGGGCGGGGTGGTGGAGTTGTTCCAGACGCCCTGGAGGTTGGCGGGCAGTGATCCGGCCCGCGAGGACGCGATGAGCAGATAGCGGCCGTACTGGAAGAAGAGCGCCTCCAGGGCCCGGTCGGCCGTGCTCGCCCCGCCGGTGTACCCGGCGAGCAGCCGGTCGGTGGGCACCTCGGGCAGCCGCTGGCCGATGTCGAGGGTGACCCGGCCGAAGAGGTTCCGGTGGTCGCGTACGTGCTCCTCGCGGAGCTTCTCGTACGACATCCCGGCCGCGGCGTCGACCGTCCGGGTGACGGCCAGGTGCGGGTCCTGGCCCCGGTAGACGGGATGGCTGTCCGCGTAGTCCGTCCCGGCGGCCAGGACGAACCAGGCGCTGTCGGCACCGGTCACGGTGAGGGTGCCGTCCGCTCCGGCGGTGACGCTCCCGCCGCTGGTGCGGACCCGGATCTGGGCCTCGAAGCGCAGCCCGTTGTCCTGGAGCGCGCCCCGTACGGTGAGCCGGTCCCCGGCGGCGGTGGCGGTGAAGTCCGCGCGCGGGGAGGTGTAGCCCAGGGTGAGGGCGACCTGTCCGGGCCGGTCGGCGGCGAGCCTCCCCGCGATGACCCGGCCCGGGTGGGAGACGAAGAACTCCCTCGTGTGGTGTGCCTCGCGATGGGTGTAGGCGACGGTGGCCAGGGCGGTGGAGAGGTCGAGCGCGCGCCGGTAGGAGCCGTCCGCCGCGTCCGGGGCGTCCGGCAGACGGATGAGCAGGTCACCGAAGACCTGATAGGCGCCGTAGCCGCGGCGGGCCTGGCCGAGCGCGTCCGCGACCTCGTCCGGGCCGAGCGCGCCCGTGCGGTCCAGGTCTTCCCGGACTCCGGTGAGGGCGTCCGGTCTGGCGGTGGTCCAGTTGCCGAAGTCGTATCCCTGCGCCGATCCCGGACCTCCGGTCCACAGGGTCTTCTCGTTGAAGGTGAGACGTTCGGTGGCGAGTGTCCCGAAGACGCTCGCGCCGAGGGCGCCCCCGCCGATGGGCAGCGACTCGCGCTCCCATCCCGCGGCGGGGGTGCTGTACCAGAGCATGGGCACGGGCAGGTCCGGCGGCGCTTGGCCAGCGGCCGGACCGCTCGATTCATCGGAGGTAACGGCTGCTTGCGCCGCTCCGGCGAACGCCGGAACACTGAGCGTCAGAGCGCCGGTCGCGCCGATCGCCGTCTTCACTGAGGTGCGTCGCGTCATCCCGGATGTCATGGCATCGCACCGTAAAGGTCCGATGACCGACCCACAAGACGCAGAACGAGACGGCTCTTGGACAAAGGCTCCCGGCACATGGACGGAACGGGCCGGCGGCACCGGAGCGAGGAGGGCGGCCGGGCCCGGACAGCCGAAAGCCGCCCGTCGCGGTGCGGGCGGCCGTGCGCAGGGACGTTTCAGCCTTGCTGGAAGAGCTCCGCCGGCAGCGGCTTCAGCAGCGCGTACAGGTCGTCGGTGATGGGCCGGTCCCAGCTGGCGATGGTGACGAGCACACCGTCACTGCGGTCGAACTGGACACATGCGATCCGGCTCTCGGAGAGCTTGACCCGGCGGACGATCAGCAGGTTGTCCCCCTGCATCACCGGGACGTCCTCGGTGCTCGTCACCTCGATCGGCTCGTCGTTCTCCAGGGCGAGCAGCAGTTGCGCCACCTCGAAGGGGACCTGGCCCTCCTCCGTCTCACGGGCGGGCGAGCCGGTCGGGAGGTTGCCGATGATCATGGCCGGGCCGCGTCCGCCGTACAGGTCGTAGCGGAGGAAGACGCCCTGACAGCTCCCGTCGGGAGCGGGAAGCAGACCCGCGCCGAGGTTTCCGGGCCAGTCCCCCGGATCCATGGCCAGGACATCGAAGTCCGGGCCCGCGGGTGTGGCGGCGCTACGGCGACGGAGGAAGGACATGCGGACATGTTACGTGTCCCGGCTCACGTCGCGGAGCCGGGCCCGCGCGCACGGTGGGCGGCGGCGGGCACCGGGTGCCCCCGCCCGCCGTGGGGCGCGCCGCCGTCTCAGCCGGGTGGCGGCTGTGATCCGACGAGCCACATCGAGAAGAACTGCGCCCCGCCGCCGTAGGCGTGGCCCAGTGCCTTCCTGGCCCCCTCCACCTGGTGTTCGCCGGCCCGCCCGCGTACCTGGAGGGCCGCCTCGGCGAAACGGATCATGCCGGATGCCCCGATCGGGTTGGTGGACAGGACTCCTCCCGAGGGATTCACCGGAAGGTCGCCGTCGAGTTCGGTGACGCCGGACTCGGTGAGCTTCCAGCCCTCGCCCTCGGCGGCGAAGCCGAGGTTCTCCAGCCACATCGGTTCGTACCAGGAGAACGGCACGTACATCTCGACGGCGTCGATCTCCCGGCGCGGGTCGGTGATCCCGGCCTGCCGGTACACATCGGCGGCGCAGTCCTTCCCGGCCCGCGGCGAGACGAAGTCCTTGCCCGCGAAGAGAGTCGGCTCGCTGCGCATGGCACCGCCGTGCACCCAGGCGGGCGGGTGCGGGGAGCGGGCCGCGCCGTCGCGGTCGGTGAGGACCATGGCGCAGGCGCCGTCGGAGGACGGACAGGTCTCGGAGTAGCGGATGGGGTCCCAGAGCATCGGCGCGGCCTGGACCTTCTCCAGGGTGATGCCGGGGTCGTGGATGTGCGCGTACGGGTTCTTCAGCGCGTTGCGCCGGTCCTTGTACGCGACGAGGGAGCCAACCGTGTCGGGGGCGCCGCTGCGGCGCATGTACGCGCGCACGTGCGGGGCGAAGAAGCCGCCCGCACCGGCCAGCAGCGGCTGCTGGAACGGGATCGGCAGCGAGAGGCCCCACATGGCGTTGGACTCGGACTGCTTCTCGAACGCGAGGGTCAGTACGGTCCGGTGGACACGGGCGGCCACCAGACTGGCGGCGACCAGCGCGGTGGATCCGCCGACCGATCCGGCGGTGTGGACGCGGAGCATCGGTTTGCCGACGGCGCCGAGCGCGTCCGCGAGGTAGAGCTCCGGCATCATCACCCCCTCGAAGAAGTCGGGGGCCTTGCCGATGACCACGGCGTCGATGTCCGCCCAGGTCAGCCCGGCGTCGGCGAGGGCGGCCACGGCGGCCTCCCGGACGAGCCCGGCGATGGAGACATCGTGCCGGGCGGAGACGTGCTTGGTCTGGCCGATGCCGACGACGGCCACGGGCTCCTTAGGCATGAGCGCTCTCCCCTTCCAGGACGGCGACCAGATTCTGTTGCAGGCAGGGTCCGGAGGTGGCGTGGGCGAGGGCCCGGTCGGACTCCCCCCGGTGGATCCGGGCGGCGGCCTCCCCGAGCCGGACCAGACCCGCGGCCATCATCGGGTTGGCGGCGAGGGCCCCGCCCGAGGGGTTGACGCTGACCTCGTCCCCCAGCCCGAGCGCCGCGCGGAGCACGACTTCCTGGGAGGTGAAGGGGGCGTGCAGCTCGGCGGTGTCGACCGGCCGGTCGAAGGCACCGGCGCGTTCGGCGGCGAGCCGGGTGGAGGGCGAGTCGGTCAGGTCGCGGACGCCGAGGCCGTGGGCCTCGATCCGGTGGTCGATGCCCCGGATCCAGGCGGGGCGCGCGCACAGGGCGCGGGCGGTGTCCCCGACGGCGAGGACCACGGCCGCGGCACCGTCGCCCACGGGCGGGCAGTCGCCGGTCCGCAGCGGCGCCACCGCCCGGCGGCCCGCCGGAACGTCCCCGCTGAGCTGGGCGTACGGGTTGGCCGAGGCGGCGGTGCGGCTGCGGGCGGCGATCACGGCCAGGCCCTGTTCGTCGGTGGCGCCCGCGTCGATGAGCGCCTGCGCCTGGAGGGCGGCGAGAGCCACGGAGTCCGGCCAGAGCGGGGCCACGTAGTACGGGTCGAGCTGCCGGGTCAGGACATCGCGGACCTCGCCCGGCGAGGACTTGCCGTACGCGTAGACCAGGGCGGTGTCCGCCTCACCGGTCTGCAGTTTCACCCAGGCCTCGTACAGCGCCCAGGCTCCGTCCATCTCCACATGCGACTCGGAGATCGGCGGGTACGCGCCGACACCGTCGAGCGCCATGGTGAAGGAGAAGGCCCGGCCCGCCAGGTAGTCGCTGGAGCCGGAACAGGTGAAGCCGATGTCGCTCGCCTTCAGGCCGGTCGTGCCGAGGACCTCGTGCAGGACGGGCATCAGCATGTCGACTTCGGAGAGTTCGTCGGTGCGCCGCCGGTGCGCGGTCTGCGCGAAGGCCACGATCGCCACGTCTCGCATCTACAGCAGCTCCTTGTACGTGTCGTAGTCGGCGTCGGGCTCTCCGGTGGGCCGGTAGTGGTCGGGGTACCGGCCGCCCTCGGTCCAGACCGGTTCGACGCGCAGCCCCATCCGCACCTGGTCGTAGGGGATGCCGGCGATCCGGCCGTGCAGCGCGAGGTCGGCGCCGTCCAGGGCGATATGGGCGTAGACGTACGGCACCTCGATGCCGAGGTTCGCCGTGTGGGCGGCCTTGATGTTGACGACGCAGTACGTGGTCACGGTGCCGCGCGGGCCGACCTCGACCGGCTCCGCGGTGGCGATGCCGCAGGTGGGGCAGGCGCCGCGGGGCGGCACGTACACCTTGCGGCAGGACGGACAGCGCTCGCCGACGGTGCGCCGCTCGGCGAGGGCGTTGATGTACGCGCTCTGGGCGCGGCCGGGGGTGTAGGTGTAGTCGAGCCGGGCGGGGGTGACGATGGTGGTGACCGGGTCGCTGAACTCGCCGCTGTGCCGGACGGGCCGGCCGGTGTCCGCGTCCCCTTCGTACGGTTCGAAGCAGGCGATGTCGGTGATCGCGCCGGTGCGCCCCGCCGCCCAGCGGACGCGGACCCGCATCCCGGTGCGTACGGCCTCGGGGCCCGGGGCGTCCAGGACGTGGAGCAGCGCGGTGTCGGCGCCGTCGAGCCGGACCAGGACCCAGGCGAACGGGGTGTCCAGGGGCTGGTCGCGGCGCGGTTCGGGGTTCCAGGCCCAGGTGGTGACGGTGCCGGTGGCGGCGACCTCGACGAGTTCGCGGAGCTCCTCGGCGGTGACGGGGTCGTACTCGACGGGCGGTACGAGGACCTTTCCGTCGCCGGTCCGCACGCCGAGCACGGTCCGCTCGCGCAGTCCGGTGAGGAAGGCGCTCTGCACGGGGCCGAGCGAGCGGGTGAAGGGGAATTCGACCACCAGCGGTGCGCTGAGGACTTCGGGCACGGTTGTCTCCTTGGCTCAGGCGCGCCGGTAGACGGGCGGGCGCTTCTCGGCGAAGGCGCGGGCGCCCTCCTTGGCGTCCGCGGTGTCGAAGACCGGCCAGCCGCGGGCGAGTTCGGCCGCGAGGCCGTCGGTCTCGGTCAGCTCTGCGCTCTCGTAGACGGAGGCCTTGACCGCCTCCACGGCGAGCGGTCCGCAGGCGTTGATCCGTTCGGCGATCTCCAGCGCCTTCTCCAGCGCGGTGCCGTCGGGCACCACATGACCGACGAGTCCGACGCGGGCGGCCTCCTCGGCGCTGTACGGACGGCCGGTGAGCAGCATTTCGAGGGCGTGGGTCCGGGCGATCTGACGTGGCAGCCGTACGGTCGAGCCGCCGATGGGGAAGAGTCCGCGCCGGACCTCGAACAGTCCGAAGGTGGCGCCCGCTCCGGCGACGCGGATGTCGGTGCCCTGGAGGATCTCGGTGCCGCCCGCGACGCAGTACCCCTCGACGGCGGCGATCACCGGTTTGCGGGGGCGGTGGTGGCGCAGCATCGCCTTCCAGTGCAGGTCGGGGTCGGCCTTCAGCCGGTCCCGGTACTCCTCGCCCGCCATTCCCCCGCCCGCCAGGGCCTTGAGGTCCATGCCCGCGCAGAAGGAGCCCCCCGCGCCGGTGAGCACGACCGAGCGGACCGAGTCGTCCGCGTCCGCGGCGAGCCAGCCGTCGTACAGGCCGACCAGCATCGGCAGCGAGAGTGCGTTCTTCGCCTCCGGCCTGTTCAGGGTGAGCACCAGCGTGGCGCCCTCGCGCCGCGTCCCGAGATGTTCCGTACCGCCCATTGCCTGCCTCCGTCTCCAGATTCAGAACAGGTTGCAGTAGGCGGGTGCTCAGTTCAATAGTTTTCTGACACTCAGTCAGATTTCTTCGGCGGCCCCCCTTCCCACTTGTGCCGCTCGGCGCTCTAATGACCGCCGAGCCACTCAGCACCCCCGGGGTCAGGAGGAACGGTGGAGTACAACCTTGCCGACCTGTTCGAGTCGGTCGTCGATGTGGTCCCGGACCGCGAGGCGCTCGTCTACGTCGACCATCCGGGTACGGGGGCCGAGCGCCGGCTCACCTACGCGGAGCTGGACGCCGCCGCCAACCGGATCGCCCACCATCTGGCCGGCGCGGGCATCCGGCCCGGCGAGCACCTGGGACTGCACCTCTACAACGGCGTCGAGTACCTCCAGACGGTGCTGGCCTGTCTCAAGGCCCGCATCGTTCCGGTCAACGTCAACTACCGGTACGTGGAGGAGGAACTGGTCTACCTCTACCGCGACGCGGATCTGGCGGCCCTGGTCTTCGACGCCGAGTTCGGCGAGCGGGTCGCGGCAGCCGCCCCGCAGGCCGCCGAACTGCGGCATCTCCTGCGGGTGGGGACACCGGCCGCGCACTCCCCGGGGCCGGAAGCCGTGGCGTTCACGGACGCCGAGGCCTCCGGGTCCCCCGCGCGCGGCTTCGCGCCGCGCTCCGGCGACGACCAGTTCATCATCTACACCGGCGGCACGACGGGCATGCCCAAGGGGGTGATGTGGCGCCAGGAGGACCTGTTCTTCTCCGGCCTCGGCGGCGGCGCACCGACCGGCGAGCCGGTGAAGTCCCCGCAGGAGCTGGCCGAGCGGGTGGCGGCGGGCGGTGACGGGATCACCTTCTTCCCCACTCCCCCGCTGATGCACGGCACCTCCACGCTCACCGCGTTCATCGGCTTCAACTTCGGCCAGCGGATCGTCGTCCACCGCAAGTTCGTGCCGGACGAGGTGCTCCGTACGATCGAGAAGGAGAAGGTCACCAGCGTGTCGCTGGTCGGCGACGCGATGCTCCGGCCGTTGATCGACTCGCTCGGGGGGCCGCTCAGGGGGACGGACTGCTCGTCGCTGTTCTCCGTCTCCAGCTCGGGGGCGATCATGTCCGACTCGGTGCGGGCGGAGTTCCAGGCACTGGTGCCGACGGTGATGCTGCTCAACAACTTCGGCTCGTCCGAATCCGGCTTCAACGGCACGGCGACGGCCGATTCGGGCCCGGACCGGGGGTTCCGGCTCCAGGTCAACTCCCGTACGGCGGTGGTCGATCCGGTGACGTACGAGCCGGTGGCCCCCGGCGAGCCGGGGCGGATCGCCCAGCGCGGACACGTACCGCTGGGCTACTACAACGACCCGGGCAAGACGGCGGAGACCTTCTTCCGCAGGGGCGAGGAGCGGTGGGTCCTGCTCGGCGACATGGCGACGGTCGACGAGGACGGCATCGTCACCGTGCTCGGACGCGGGTCGCAGTGCATCAACACCGGGGGCGAGAAGGTCTACCCGGAGGAGGTCGAGCAGGCGCTCAAGGCCCATCCGGATGTGTACGACGTCCTGGTCGCCGGGGTGCCGGACGAGCGGTGGGGCAACCGGGTGGCGGCGGTGCTCCAGCTGCGCGAGGGGGCCGCCCCGCTGGACCTCGCGGCGGTGCAGGCGCACTGCCGCACCCGGCTGGCGGGCTACAAGATCCCCCGCACCGCCGTCTTCACCGACCGGATCCAGCGCTCGCCCAGCGGGAAGGCCGACTACCGGTGGGCCCGCTCGGTGGTCGCCGCGCGCCCCGGCGCACCGGACTGAGCGGACCGGGCCCGCGCGGGGGCGGGACGGGCGCCGGACCGGGCCCGGGTGGGCCATTCAGGGACGTGGTGTATCCATCCGCTCACCCTGTGTGGCAGGGGTGGGTGATCCCCCATAGCTTCGGCTCATGAGAACAAAACACCTCACATGCCTGGCGGGTATCGCCGCCATCGCGGCGTCCGGACTGGCCACGGCCGTCCCCTCCGCCGCCGCCCCCACCGCGGGCCACGTCGTCCGTCCCGGCGAGTCCATCCAGAAGGCCGTGGACGCCGCGCAGCCGGGTGACACGGTCCTCGTCCTGCCCGGCACCTACCGGGAGAGCGTGCTGATCACCAAGCCGGACCTGACCCTGGCCGGGTCCGGGGACAGGACCGTGATCCTGCCCGGGACGGCCGACGGGAAGACCGCCAACGCCTGCGCGAAGGGCGGCAACGGCATCTGTGTCCTGGGCACGAAGGCCAAGACGGTGGACGGAGTCCGCATCCGCTCGCTGACCGTGTCGGGCTTCGCCAAGAGCGGCATCTGGGCCTCCTGGACCGACCGGCTCAGCGTCCACAAGGTGACGTCCGAGAAGAACGGCACCTGGGGCATCGCCCAGGAGAGGTCCACCCGGGGCGCGTTCCGGCACAACACCGCCCGCGACAACGGCGACGCCGGCGTCTTCGTCGCGAACACGGTCGACGAGGAGGACGGGGCCACCGACACCCTGGGCACGGACATCCGCGACAACAGGCTGACCGGCAACCGCATCGGTGTCACCGCCCGCCGGGTCAGGAATCTCGCGATCGACGACAACACCATGACCGGCAACTGCAGCGGTGTGTTCGTCGTGGGAGACGAGTCGAAGCCGAAGGCCGGCGCGATGACCGTCCAGGACAACCGCATCGTCGAGAACAACAAGTTCTGCCCCGAGACCCCCCGGCTGTCGGCCATCCAGGGCACCGGAATCGTCCTCACCGGCAGCGAGGACACCGTCGTCCGCGACAACGTGGTCGAGAACAACGTGGGCGCCACACCGCTGTCCGGCGGCATCGTGCTGTTCAAGAGCTTCGTGGGCGCCCCCAACACCGGCAACTCCATCAGCGACAACGTCGTACGGGGCAATCAGCCGGCCGACCTCGCCGACCGGGACACCGGAACGGGCAACACCTTCGCCCGCAATCAGTGCGGGACGTCCGAGCCCGCGGGGATGTGCTGAGGCGTGTCCCCCCGTACAAGGAGAATCGAGGCGGAATGACCACCGTGAGCCCCACCCCGGCGCCCACCCCCGCCACCCCCTCCCCGGGACGGACCGACGTCCCCGGCCCGCCCCCGGCCATGCGGCTGCGGGAGCTCGTCTTCGGGGCCGCCTGTGCCGCGGCCGTCCGCGCCGCCGCCCGGCTGGGCGTCGCCGACGCGCTCGGTGAATCGCCCGCCACCGCGGCGGAGCTCGCGAAGGTGGTGAACACCGAGCCCGTACCGCTGCGGCGGCTGCTCCGGGCCCTGTGCTGCTACGGGATCTTCAGCGAGCGGGAGGACGGGACGTTCGTCCACACGGAGATGTCCCGGCTGCTGCGCGAGGACGATCCGAACAGCCTGCGGTACATCTCCCTGTGGTGTACCGAGCCCTGGACCTGGAAGGTGTGGCCGCAGCTCGACGACGCCGTGCGGTCGGGCGCGAGCGTCTTCCCCGAGACGTTCGGCAAGGGGTTCTTCGACTACCTCCACCAGGACGCGGCCGAGTCGGCCCAGGTCTTCAACCGCGCCATGACCACCTCCAGCAGGCAGTCCGCGCTGGATGTCGCCGAACTGCTCGACCTGACCGGGGTGTCCGTGGTCGCCGACATCGGTGGCGGCCAGGGTCATGTGCTCGCCAGTCTGCTGGACAAGCACCCGGAGGTCCGCGGCACCCTGCTGGACCTGCCGGGCGTGGTGGCGAGGGCCGATGCCCGGCTGCGCGACGGCGGCGACCTCGCCGGGCGGGCGGACATCGTCGCCGGGGACTGCCGGCAGAGCATCCCCGTCGAGGCGGATCTCTACATCATCAAGAACATCCTCGAATGGGATGACGAGAGCACCCGCCGGACCCTGCGCAATGTGGTCGCGGCGGCCCGGCCGGGCGCCCGGGTCGTGATCATCGAGAACCTCGTCGACGACACCCCGTCGATGAGGTTCACCACCGCCATGGACCTGCTGCTGCTGCTCAACGTCGGCGGCGCGAAGCACTCCAGGGACAGTCTGGTCGGCCGGCTGTCGGAGGCCGGACTGGCCGTCGGCGAGATCCGGCCGGTCAACGCGTATCTGCACGCCTTCGAATGCGTCGTCCCCGGGTGAGACAGGCCCGGTGACCAGCTTGTGGGACCCGCCCCCGGGCGGGTCCCACAGGTGATCGCCCCGGATCCGGTGTGTGCCGGATCCGGGGCGATCGCCTGTCTCAGCGGGCGCTGTCGCGCTGCCACCGGTAGAACTCGTGGGCCATCGCGTCCTTGGGACCACGCCAGGTCTGCGGGTCGTAGGGGCTGACGAAGGCGGTGAGCCGGTCGCTGAGGCTCTTGAACTCCGGGTGCTCCGTCACCTTGGCGATCTCCGGGCCCGGCGGCCGGTCGGACTCGATCAGATGCATGTAGACGTCGCCGAACTGGAACAGCGTGCGCCGGCTGACCCCGACGAGGTGCGGCAGTTCGGTGGTGTCCGAGGCGGAGAAAAGCTCCGCGATGTCCGGCGCCGAACCCGGCGCCATCCGGGCGACGATCAGTGCGTGGTGCATCGAAGGTGCCTTTCCGCCGGATCAGTCGGCCGTGACCGAGGCGGCGCGGCGCTCCCGGTCCCGCTGCTCGATCTTGTCCCGGATGAGTTCCATCTGGACGCGGGAGTTGCGGTTGATGTTCGCGGTCATCCACTCGTCGTCGACCGGTGCGTCGGGGCGCATCGCGAAGTCCTGCTTCCAGTGCATCCTCGTACCGCCGGGGACCTCCGAGTACTCCCAGCGGATGTTCATGTGCTGGAAGGGGCCCGGCTCGACGCGGCGGGCCGAGACGCTGCGCGAGGCCCGGTCCGTGGTCCGCTCCGAGACCCAGCTCCAGACCTTGCCGTTGTCGTCGGGGTGCATCGTCAGCCGGAACGTCGTCGTCTCGCCCTGCCGCTCGATCACCTCGACCTCCGCGTACTCGCTGAACAGCCGCGGCCATTCCTCCAGGTTGTTCGTCACGTCCCAGACGAGGTCCAGGGGGGCGGCGATGGTGATGTCGTTCTCGGTGTGTCCGGACACTTTCAGGCTCCTGTCACGAGGCTGCTGTTGACGAGGTCGAGGAACTCGCGGGGCGACTTGCACTTGTCCGCGTCGGCCGGCAGCGGTACGCCGTACCGGTTCTCCAGGACGGCGACGATGCCGAGGAGTCCGAGCGAGTCGAGACCGAACTCGTCGAACACGGAGGCCGGCCGGCTCTCCATCTCCAGCGGATCGACGCTGACTCCGGCGCCGTTCTTCATCAGCGTGGCGAGTTCCTCATAGGTGAGTTGAGCGGTCATGGGGGTTTCTCCTTCTCACAGGGGGGTGCCGGGGAGATACCGCAGCACCAGCGCCGCGTTCGATCCCATGAGCCCCCGGCTCAGCACGAGCGCCGTACGCAGTTCCGCGGGGCGCGCGCGGCCGGTGACCACATCGAGGTCGTGGCACACGTCGAAGACGTTCGGGGTGGGCGGGATCAGGCCGTGCTCCATGGCGAGTACGGCGGCGGCGGTGTCCAGCACCGGCGCACCGCAGTAGGCGCGGCCGGTACCGGTCTTGGGCGCCGTCACCGGCACCCGCCGTCCGTGCGCGCCCAGGGCGTCGGCCAGGGCGAGCGCCTCGGCCCGGTCGGCCGCCGGGACACCGAGCGCGTCCGCGAAGACGACGTCGATCTCCTCGGGCGCGCAGCGCGCCTCCGCGAGCGCGCCGCCGATCGCCCGCGCCAGCCCGCCCCGGGACTCCTCCCACCGGGATGCCCCGGTGAACGTCGCGGCGTGACCGGCCAGTTCGGCCCGGCCCCGGACCCCGCGGGCGAGGGCCGCCGCCTCGTCCTCGACCACGAGCATGGCGCCGCCCTCGGCGGGCACGAACCCGCAGGCGTCCGCGGTGAACGGGCGGTAGGCGCGCGCCGGGTCGTCGCAGGTGCTGAGGTCCTCGTACCCGAGCTGGCAGACGACCGAGTACGGGGCCAGAGGGGCCTCGGCCGCGCCGACCACCACGGCGTCGGTGCCGCGCCGCACGGACCGGGCGGCGTGCATGAGGGCGTCCAGTCCGCCGGCCTCGTCGCTGGCCACGACGGCGCACGGCCCCTTGAACCCGCCGCGGATCGAGATCTGCCCGGTGCTGGCGGCGTAGAACCAGGCGATCGACTGGTAGGGGCCGACGTAACGGGATCCCTGACCCCACAGCCGTTGCAGCTCACGCTGGCCGAACTCGCCGCCGCCGGACCCGGCGGCCGTCACCACGCCCACGCCGTACGGAGCGTCCTCGTAGTCGGCCCGGCCGAGCCGGGCGTCGTCCAGGGCGAGGTCGGCCGCGGCCATCGCGTAGTGCGTGAAGCGGTCGGTCTGCACCAGGAACCGCTCCTCGATGAGGGCCACCGGGTCGAAGTCACGGACCTCGCCGGCGACCCGGAGCGGCAGGTGCCCGCAGCCCTCGCGCGACACCGCGTCCAGGACGCTCACCCCCTCCTGGGTCTGTTTCCAGAAGGCTCCGGCGCCCGTCCCGTTGGGGGCGACGACGCCGATGCCGGTGATGACCGGCCGCCGTTCTTGCGGGGTTCTCATGGGGTCCTCCCTCCGGGCCGGGTCAGGGCGACGGCGGACTGGAATCCGCCGAAGCCACTGCCGACCGAGAGAACGCTGCGCAGCTTCAGGGGGCGCGCGACGCGGGGCACGTAGTCGAGGTCGCACTCGGGGTCCGGCGTCTCGTAGTTCGCCGTCGGGGGCACCGTCTGATGGATCAGCGCCAGCACGCAGGCCGCGATCTCTATCGCCCCGATGGCGCCGAGCGAGTGGCCGACCATGGACTTGATCGAGCTCATCGGCACCTTGTAGGCGTGCCGGCCCAGCGCCCGCTTCACCGCGGCCGTCTCGTGCCGGTCGTTCTGCTTGGTGCCCGAGCCGTGCGCGTTGACGTAGTCGATCCGCGTGGCGTCGATACGGGCGTGGCCGAGGGCGGCGTCGATGGCACGGGCCATCTCCAGGCCCTCGGGGGTCAGCCCGGTCATGTGGTAGGCGTTGCCGAAGGTGGCGTAACCCACGATCTCGCAGTGCACGGTGGCGCCGCGGGCGCGGGCGTGCTCCAGATCCTCCAGGACGAGCACGGCTCCGCCCTCGCCCATGACGAAGCCGTCCCGGCCCGCGTCGAACGGCCGGGAGGCGTGCTCCGGGTCGTCGTTGTTGGCGGAGGTCGCCTTGATGGCGTCGAAGCAGGCCACCGTGATGGGGGTGATCGGCGAGTCGGACGCCCCGGCGAGGCAGACGTCGACGCGGCCCTCCTCGACGGCGTGGAAGGCGTAGCCGATCGCGTCGAGGCCGGAGGTGCAGCCCGTCGAGACGGTCTGCACCGGGCCGTGCGCGCCGACCTGTTCGGCGACCGCGGAGGCCAGGGTGCTGGGCGAGAAGGCCCGTTCCAGGTGGCGTCCGGCCGGGCGGTGGTCCACGTCCCAGCGGGCGCCGCTCCCGCTGACGGCGACGTAGTCGTGTTCGAGACGGGTGGTGCCGCCGACCGCGGTGCCCATGGAGACCCCGATCCGCCAGGGGTCCTCCTTCTCCGGGTCGATCCCGGCGTCACCGAGTGCTTCCGCCGCGGCCACCAGCGCGAACTGGACGTACCGGTCGGAGCGGGCGATCAGTTCCTCGTCCAGGCCGTGCGCGGCCGGGTCGAAGTCGCACTCGGCGGCTATCCGGGAGCGGAAGCCGGCCGGGTCGAAGAGCGTGATGCCGCGCGTCGCGGTACGGCCCGCCGCCAGAAGGTCCCAGAAGGCCGGTGCGCCGATGCCGCCGGGCGCGACCACTCCGACTCCGGTGACCGCCACACGCCGGTTCACGAAGCCGCCCCGGTTCGTTCTGGCGGCGCTCCCCGCTCCTGGGTCCCACCGCTCTCCGCGCCGGTCTCCTCGGTGTCCACGTGCCCGAGCTCCGGGCGCGGGGCGAGCGGGCCGAGGTGGAAGACCATGCGCGCCTCCACATCGCCCACGTTGCGGAAACGGTGGCGTACGTGCGGCGGGATCAGCAGGCCCTGGTCGGGCCGCATGGAGTACGGCTCGCCGTCGAGGTCCACCTCCAGGCGGCCCTGCACGACGTACACGAACTCCTCGGAGTACGGGTGGTAGTGCTCGCCGATGCGCTCCCCCGGCTGGACCAGGGCCAGGCCCATGAAGCCGCTGGTGGCGCCCACCGCCGTGGGTGTGAGCATGGCGCGCAGATCTCCTCCGCGCCTGCGGTTGGGCTGAGTCTCGCCGAGGTCGACGATGCGGGGCCGGAACGTGGTCATTCTGCTCTCCTCCAGGCGCGTTGTACGTGATGGCCGACGGCGTCGGACGGTGGTCCGAGCGCCGCGGGTGCGCGGTGCCGGGGGCACGGTGCGCGGGTGCCGGTGCGCGGATCAGGACTCCGTGGCCCGCCGGTCGGTGATCAGGCGCATCTCGGACTGGGCGAGGAAGCGCGCGGCCTCCTGATCGGTCGTCGGCAGGCCGTTCGCGCCGCCGGCCAGGAGGCGCCCCAGCACGGCCGCCTTGCGGTGGCCGTCGATCCCGAGCGCCTGCGCGGGCCGCGCGTCGAGCGGGCCGCCCACCTCCAGCAGCCGGACGACGACGTCGTCGCGCTGGAAGATGGTGCTGCTGTCGATGGGGCTCTCCGGGTTGTCGGCGGCCTCCTCGTCCTGTCCCGCCAGCAGCCGGGCCAGCGCCATGCCGCACCCTTCCTTCGCCTGGTAGAACAGCGCGTGCCGCTTGACGTCCTCGGGCTTCTGCCGGCCGGCCGTCACATGGTGGACGGTCGGCAGGGCCGCCCGGGTGAAGAACATCCGGGCGGAGTCGGGATCGCCGAGGTCCCGGTCCTGCTCCAGATAGGGGTTGATCGCTTCCTCGACCGCCCTGACCTCGGGCTGGCGGGACACATGGCGCAGCGCGGCCAGCAGGTCGCCCTCGACCTCCACGGCCCGTACGACACGGTTGCCGTGCATGAAGAGGGAGGTGCGGCGCAGCCGGGTGTTCTCGTCGACGCGCGCCTTCGGGGAGTCGTAGTCGGCCAGGATCTTGGCGACCGCCTCCTCGCTGCCGGGCTTCACGGTGAACGTGAGGGCGTGGCGCACCACTCCGTCGCCGAGGCGGGGAGCGGACTGGAGCCGGCCCTTGACCGGCTCCGGGGCGGCCACGAAGGTCTTGCCCGTCTCGCGCAGAATGCTGAAGCGCAGGGACCTGGTGTCGCGTACGCAGCCGTGCAGCGGCTGGACCGTCTCGACGTGCTCCTCGCTGTTCACCCAGGCGAGGAAGGGCGGTGCGCTCTCCCATTCGCTGGTGATGAGCCACTGCGAGGGGTTCTCGATGGACTGGCACAGCTGGTCGCTGATGTGTCCGGGGACGGATGCCACCTGGTTGCGCAGGTGCTCGTACGCCTCCAGGAACTGCTTCTGAGCTCCGTCGTGCAGGTCCAGCAGCAGCACGACGCGGAGCCTGGAGCCGTCGAAGGCGGACTGCGATATCCGTTCCGAGAGGGTCGTCATCTTTCGCTCTCCTTCAAGACGGTGCGGCGGCCACGTCCGTGGCCCTTCGTCAACCGTCGGATTCCGGTGGAGTTCACAGCGGGGACTCGCCCGACCGCATGTGTGCCGTCCGCCCCCCACAACGCGGGCATCGTTCCCTCACTGATCGTGGAACGCTGGTACGGCTGGTGCGAGATTAATGAACCGTTCAGGTGAGCCGACGTCCGAACCGCTCCCGGCAAGGGCATGGACACTGCGTCCGCACGGCGTCCGAGCTGGAGCAGCAGATGAACGAGAACGTCGACCTCCGCGTACCTGTCCTCATCGTGGGCGGCTCCCTGGTGGGCCTGTCCGCCTCACTCTTCCTGGGCCGCCTCGGCGTCGAGCATCTGCTGGTCGAGAAACACGCGGCCACCTCGACCCATCCCCGGGGGCGGGGCAACAACGTGCGCACGATGGAGGTCTTCCGGGTCGCCGGCGCGGAGCCGCTGATCAGGGACGCCGCCTCGGTCCTCGCCGGCAACCACGGCATCCTCCAGGCGTTCTCGCTGACCGGCGACGACCAGGAATGGCTGTTCAAGGAGATCGACCCCGGTGGCGCGCTCGCGCGCTTCAGCCCGAGCGGCTGGTGCCTGTGCAGTCAGAACGACCTGGAACCGGTCCTGTTGGAGCACGCCCGCGAGCAGGGCGGTGATGTGCGGTTCTCCCACGAGCTGATGTCCTTCTCCCAGGACGGCTCGGGGGTCACCGCGGTGGTGAAGAACCGCGAGAGCGGTGAACACAGGACCGTGCGCGCCGACTACGTCATCGCGGCCGACGGGCCGCGCAGCCCGATCCGGGAGCAGTTGCGTATCGGCCAGTCGGGTCCCGGTGACCTCTTCCACAACGTGAGCATCACCTTCCGGTCCCGGCAGCTCGCGGCGGTGGTCGGTGACCGGCGCTTCATCGTGTGCTACCTGACCAACCCCGAGGCGGACGGGGCGCTGCTGCCCGTGGACAACGAGGAGAGCTGGGTCTTCCACGCCCCCTGGCAGCCCGACCGGGGCGAGACGCTGGAGGACTTCACCGACGAGCGGTGCGCCGAGCACATCCGCCGGGCGGTGGGCGCACCCGGGCTCGATGTGGAGATCACCGGAAAGGCCCCGTGGCACGCCGCCGAGCGGGTGGCCGAGCGGTACGGGTCCGGCCGGGTCTTCCTCGCCGGGGACTCCGCCCATGAGATGTCCCCCACCGGCGCGTTCGGCTCGAACACCGGCATCCAGGACGCGCACAACCTCGCGTGGAAGCTGGCCGCGGTGCTCAGCGGCGCGGCGGGCCCCGGTCTGCTCGACACCTACGAGGCGGAGCGTCTTCCCGTGGCGAGGGCGACCAGCGCACGTGCTTCGGCCCGCTCCGGCGAGCACAGCCACCCCGGCTATGTCCCCGCACCGGAGGCCGGGGGTCCGGGGGGTCCCGGCGGTGCGGGGGGCCCCGGCGGTCCGGGGGGCGGGCGGAAGGGCGGGATGCTGCCGGTGGTGCTGGGCTACCGCTACGTCCACGGTGCCGTGCTGGGGGTGGACCCCGGGGTCGCGGTGGTTCCGGACGGCATGCGGCTGACCGGCGAACCGGGTTCCCGCGCACCGCATCTGTGGGTACACCGGTCCGGCGAACGCGTGTCCACACTTGATCTGTACGAACGGTCCTTCGTGCTGCTCAGCGATGCCGGGGACACGCGATGGCGGAGCGCGGCGGAGCGGGTCGCCGGCCGGCTGTCGGTCCGCCTGGACGCCTTCGGCATCGGCGCGGCACCGGGCTCCGCCCTGGAGACCGAGGAGGGCACCGACTGGGCCGGGGCGCACGGCGTCACCGCCGAAGGCGCCGTTCTCGTACGCCCCGACGGCTTCGTGGCGTGGCGGTCGACGGGCTCCGTCGCCGACCCGGAGGCGACCCTGCACGAGGCCCTGTCCCGCGTGCTCCACCGGGACTGACACGCACGGCCGGCCGGGACGGTGATCGGCCGGGCCGGCCGGCGATCGGCCGCGCACGCCTCTTGCCAGGGACTCTCCGTCCTGAATTACTGCTCCCGGGAAGATCGACCGAATGATCGGTCGCCCGTTCGGGAGAGGAACACGCGCATGACGGCTCTGCTGGACGCAGCGGAACGGCTCGGCCGCGACGAACTGGAGGCGCTGCAACTGGAGCGGCTGCGCGCCACGCTCCGGCACGCGTACGAGAACGTGGGCTTCTACCGGGCGGCCTTCGACAAGGCGGGGCTGCGGCCCGAGGACTGCCGTACGCTCTCCGACCTCGCCCGCTTCCCCTTCACCGCCAAGGCCGATCTGCGGGACAACTACCCCTTCGGGATGTTCGCCGTGCCCGAGGACCGGGTCCGGCGGATCCACGCGTCCAGCGGGACCACCGGCCGGCCGACCGTCGTCGGGTACACACAGCGGGACCTGGACACCTGGGCGGACGTGGTCGCCCGGTCGATCCGGGCCGCCGGAGGCCGTCCGGGGCACAAGGTCCATGTGGCGTACGGATACGGCCTGTTCACCGGCGGACTGGGGGCGCACTACGGGGCGGAGCGGCTCGGCTGCACGGTCATCCCCGCGTCCGGCGGAATGACGGCCCGGCAGGTGCGGCTGATCCAGGACTTCCGGCCCGAGGTCATCATGATCACGCCGTCGTACATGCTGACGCTCCTCGACGAGTTCGAGCGCCAGGGCGTCGATCCGCGTACGACATCCCTGCGTACCGGGATCTTCGGCGCCGAGCCGTGGACCGAGGCGATGCGGCGCGAGATCGAGGAGCGGTTCGCGATCGACGCCGTCGACATATACGGGCTCTCCGAGGTGATGGGCCCGGGGGTCGCGCAGGAGTGCGTGGAGACGAAGGACGGGCTGCACATCTGGGAGGACCACTTCTATCCGGAGGTCGTCGACCCGTTCACCGGTGAGGTGCTGCCGGACGGGGAGGAGGGCGAGCTGGTCTTCACCTCGCTCACCAAGGAGGCCATGCCGGTGATCCGCTACCGGACGCGGGACCTGACCCGGCTGCTGCCCGGCACGGCCCGGGTCTTCCGGCGGATGGAGAAGGTGACCGGGCGCAGCGACGACCTGGTGATCCTGCGCGGGGTGAACCTCTTCCCGACCCAGATCGAGGAGATCGTCCTGCGTACGGCCGGGGTGGCGCCCCACTTCCAGCTGCGGCTGACCCGGCAGGGGCGCCTCGACGCGCTGACGGTCCGGGCCGAGGCGCGGGCCGAAGCCGGCGCCGGGGAGCGGACGGCCGCCGCGGAGTCCATCGCGGCGGCGGTGAAGGACGGCATCGGGGTGTCGGTCGGGGTCGAGATCGTGGACCCCGGGTCGCTGGAGCGTTCGGTCGGCAAGATCAGGCGGATCGTGGACCTGCGGGACGAGGACTGAACCACGGGCGTCCGGGCCGGTGTTCCGCCGGTCCGGCGGGTGTCCTGCCCGCCGGGGACGCCCCCTGGCGCCGGCGGTGTCCGGGCGCGGTCAGGACCTGACCGCGGTGAGTGTCGCGTAGACGACGACGTTGCTCCGGTAGCCGGTCTTCCGCGTGTAGTTCCCACCACAGGTGATCACCCGCAGTTCGGGGCGTTCCGAGGGGCCGTAGACCTTCTTGTCCGGGAACGCCTTCTTGTCGTAGACCTCGACGGCGTCGACGGTGAACACGGCCGTACGCCGGTCCGCCCGGACGATCTCGACGGTGGCGCCCTTGGTGAGCAGGCCGAGCTTCTGGAAGACACCGGGGCCGACACGGGTGTCCACGTGCCCGGCGGTGATCGCGGTCCCCGTCGAGCCGGGGGCCGTGCCCTCGCCGTACCACCCGGCGAGGAGCGGGTCGTTGTCGGGCGGGGGCCGCAGCGCCCCGGCCGCGTCCAGTCCCAGCCGCGTCATGGGGGCATCGACACGGAGCGCGGGGATCCGCAGGCGCACCGGATCCGAGGGGGGCAACGGCTGGACGGCGGGCCGCGCGGCCGGGGAGGGAGCAGCCGCACGGGCGGGCGCGGTACGAGCCGGAGCCGGCGCGGTAGGGGCGGGCGCGCGGTGCACGGGGGCGAAGTAGGCCCGGACCATCGGCGGCCTCTCCGGCCGGACCGCGGGGGGCGCGAGCGGTGGAGCGACCCGCGCGGGGGCGGAGGCCACCGGCGCCGCGCTCCCGGAAGCTGCCGAGGGGGCCGCCGACGAGGAGGGTACCGACGAGACGGCCGGGGGAAGCGCCGGCGCGGGTGCCGACGGGGTGGCCGACGGGGTGCTGAACGCCTGCGCGGCCGAGGGCTGCGGCGGATCGTTGTCGCGCGTCCCGCTGATCACGAGCACGGTCCCCGCCAGCAGGGCCCAGACGAGGTGCTTGGCCGAAGGGACGAACGAGTGCGGGGACTGGCTGGTCTTGCGCCCGGTTTCCATCGCGTCTGTGCCTCTGCCTCGCTTCGGGTGGGACGGGGGACGGTCCGGGCCCCGGATCGACGCGTCGTCCGGGACCCGTACGGCGTGGGCGATGTGGTGTGCCGTCAGGTGCGGACGGCCCCGACGTTCAGGCGGCGGCGCAGCCTGAGCACCCCACCGGCGGTCGCGCCGGCGAGCAGCACACCGCCCACCGCGAGCTGGGTGCCCTGGTTTGTGGGGGATCCGAAGCCGGCGGCGACCGAGCCGCTGGGGGTCCGGCCGATGACCTTGTACGTTTCCGTCAGCTTGATTCGGGGCGGGCATTTGACGGTGACGGTGTCGCTGCCCGGTTCGGCCTCGTACGGAATCCGGAACTGGCCGACGAGCACTCCCTCGCGGTCACCGGCGAAGAGGTGGAAGTCCCCGCCCAGCTCGGAGACCCCCTTGCCATAGGTCTCCTTGCCGCAGGCCGCGGTGCTGACGGTGACGGTGGAGCCCGCCGAGGCGTGCCCCGGGCGGATGGTGATGGCCCGTTCGCCCGCCGGGCTGTCGGCGGCGACCGCCGTCGGCACCGACAGTCCCAGGGCACCGATGAGCAGGGCGACGCCTGCGCCGACGCGTGTGTTGCGCATGAGGATCCTCCAACGGGAGCAGGGTCCGGCCGGTCTGCGCGGCGCCTCTGCTGTGCTCCGTCTCCGAGGCAACCGACACCCCGTCACCTCCGCAACATGACGCATCGCCACCGGCCTCACCCGGTCGGCCGCAACGACGGCTCCTGCTTGATCGTTTTCGCAGGTCACCCGACGCGGGGACGGCCGTGGAGGTGAACCCCCGGGCGGACGGCGAACGGGCGTACCGGGGCGGACACCGGGCGGCGTTCCGCGGGCACTGCCCAGGGGCGGTACCGGGCGGATCCCCAGCGCACCGGGACCCGGCCGCCCCTCGGCGCGGAATCCGCTCTACGGCCGGCCGGAGAACCGGTCCCGCAGCTCCCGCTTGAGGATCTTCCCGCTGGCGTTGCGCGGGAGTCCGTCCACGAACAGGACTCTCTTCGGGGCCTTGAAGCCGGCCAGCTTCTCGCGGGCGTGGTCGATCAGTTCGGCCTCCGTCGCGGCCCCTCGCAGCACGACGACGGCGGTGACGGCCTCGATCCAGCGCTCGTCGGGCAGCCCGATGACGGCGGTCTCGGCGACCGCCGGATGGGTGTAGAGGACGTCCTCGACCTGGCGGGAGGCGACGAGGACCCCGCCGGAGTTGATGACGTCCTTCACCCGGTCGACCACCGTGAAGAACCCCTCCGGGTCACGCACCGCCAGATCGCCGGAGCGGAACCAGCCGTCACGGAACGCCTCCGCGCTCTCCTCGGGCTTCTCCCAGTAGCCCCGGCACAGTTGGGGGGACCGGTAGACCACTTCGCCCGCCGTCCCGTCGGGAACCTCCTCGCCGTCCTCGTCGACGACACGTGCCTCGACGAAGAGGACGGGCCTGCCGCAGGAGTCCATCCGGCCCTCGTGCTCGTCGGGGCCCAGGACGAGGGCCAGCGGCCCGATCTCGCTCTGCCCGAAACAGTTGTGGAAGGCCAGGTCCGGCAGCCGTTCACGAAGGCGTTCCAGGACCGGTACGGGCATGATCGACGCCCCGTAGTACGCCTTGCGCAGCGCGCCGAGTTCGCGGGTGGCGAAGTCCGGGTGGTTGGACAGCCCGATCCAGACGGTGGGCGGGGCGAAGAGGCTGTCCGCCTGCCCGGCCTCCACCAGGTCGAAGATCCGGGCGGCGTCCGGCGAGTCGAGGATGGTGTTCTCGGCGCCGACCGCGAGGTACGGCATCAGGAAGACATGCATCTGGGCGGAGTGGTACAGCGGCAGGGAGTGCACGGGCCGGTCCCCGGCCGCCAGGCCGAGCGCGGTGATCGCGCTGACGTACTCGTGCACCAGTGCCCCGTGCGTCATCATCGCGCCCTTGGGCAGGGCGGTGGTGCCGGAGGTGTAGAGCAGCTGCACCAGGTCGTCGGCGTCCGGCTCGCGCTCGGGGGTGAAGGGCCGGGGCGTGTCCAGCGCGTCGAGCAGACTGTCCGGCGCGTCGCGCAGCGCGCGCACCGCGGTTCCGGCCGGAAGCCGTCCCGCGAGGTCCGGATCGGTGAGGACGAGTGAGCTTCCGGACTGGCCGAGAAGGTACGTCAGATCCTCGCCGGTGAGGTTCTGGTTGACCGGCACATGGACGAGCCCGGCACGGGCGCAGGCCAGGAAGCCGATCAGGTACACATCGGAGTTGTGCGCGTAGGAGGCGACCCGGTCTCCGGGGCGCAGGCCGTGCTCGCCGGTCAGGACGGCGGCCGCGGTGGTGACCGCGGTGTCCAGGGCCCCGTAGGTCCAGGTCCGTCCGCCGTACCGCAGGGCGGTGCGGCCGGGGGTGCGCCGTGCGCTGCGGGTCACGACACCGTCGACTGTGCTGCTGCGTACACCTGTCATGGCGTGATCCTGTGCGGCCACGAACGGGTGGTCAAGAGGCTGGATAGCGATCAACCGGTTGACAGATGCACGAGGCTGCTGGCTGAGTGACGCCAGGCTGCCCGCAGCCTCGGGCAACCATCCTTCCCACCCGTACAGTTGGGAGCAGACTTGTCCCTCCGTAACCGTCTGAGAATGATCGCGGTCGCCGGTCTCGCGCTGGCCGGCGTGTCGGCCGGGCTGCCGCCCGCCGCGGCCGGTGCCCCGCAGGAGCGGCATCCCTCCGGCGGCGGTCTCTCCGCCGTCATCCGGTACACCGAGTACGGCATCCCGCACATCGTGGCGAAGGACTACGCGAATCTGGGCTTCGGCAACGGCTGGGCGCAGGCGGCCGATCAGGTCTGCAACCTGGCCGACGGGTTCCTCACGGTGCGCGGCGAACGGTCCGGGTACCTCGGCGCGGACGGGGTGCCGGACGGTTCGCTGTCCTCGGCGTCCACGAACCTCTCCAGCGATCTGTACTTCCGCGGGGTCCGCGGGAGCCGCACCGTGGAGAAGCTGCTGAGCACTCCCGCGCCCGCGGGCCCGAGCCGCGAGGCGAAGGAGTCGATGCGCGGCTTCGCGGCCGGGTACAACGCCTGGATCGAGCAGAACCGGATCACCGACCCGGCCTGCCGGGGCGCCTCCTGGGTGCGGCCCGTCACCGCGCTGGACGTCGCGGTCCGGGCCTTCGCGCTCTCCGTGCTCGGCGGCCAGGGCCGGGGCATCGACGGCATCACCGCCGCGCGGCCCCCGTCCGGCGCGGCGGCGGAGCCCGGTGTGACTCCGGGCGAGGCGGCGGAGGCGGCCACGCGGCTGCTGTCCGCACAGAACGCGGACATGGGTTCCAACGCCGTCGCCTTCAACGGGAGCACGACGGCGAACGGGCGCGGGCTGCTGCTCGGCAACCCGCACTACCCGTGGCAGGGCGGACGCAGGTTCTGGCAGTCGCAGCAGACCATTCCGGGCGAACTGAACGTCTCGGGCGGATCGCTCCTCGGCTCGTCCACGATGTCGATCGGGCACAACGCGCACATCGCGTGGAGCCATACGGTCGCCACGGGCGTCACGCTCAATCTGCACCAGCTGACCCTGGACCCGGCCGACCCGACCTCGTACCTCGTGGACGGCGTGCCGGAGCGGATGGTGAAGCGCACGGTCTCGGTCCCGGTGAAGGACGCCGCCCCGGTGACCCGCGCCCAGTGGTGGACCCGCTTCGGTCCGGTCGTCACCTCGCTCGGTGCCGGGCTGCCGCTGCCGTGGACGGCGGACACCGCGTACGCGCTGAACGACCCGAACGCGTCGAACCTGCGCGCCTCGGACACGGCGCTCGGTTTCAGCAGGGCGCGCGGCACCGCCGGAATCCAGGAAGCGCTGCGCGCCACGCAGGGCCTGCCCTGGGTGAACACGATCGCCGCCGACTCCGCCGGGCACTCCTTCTTCTCCCAGTCCCAGGTCCTGCCCCGGATCACGGACGACCTGGCCCGGCGCTGCTCGACCGCGCTCGGCAGGGCCACCTACCCCTCGTCCGGGCTCGCGGTGCTGGACGGCTCGAAGAGCGACTGCGCGTTGGGGTCGGACCCGGACGCGGTGCAGCCGGGGATCTTCGGTCCGGGCCGGATGCCCACGCTGAAGGACACCCCGTACGTCGAGAACTCCAACGACAGTGCCTGGCTGACGAATGCCGCACACCCGCTGACGGGCTACGAGCGGGTCTTCGGCACCATCGGGACGAACCGCTCGATGCGTACGCGCGGGGCGGTCGAGGACGTGTCGGCGATGGCGGAGCGGGGGCGGCTGCGCGTCGCGGACCTCCAGCGCCAGCAGTTCGCGAACCGCGCGCCCGCCGGTGATCTGACGGCCGCCGACATGGCGGCGGCGTGCTCGGCGCTTCCGGGCGGCATCGCGGTGGGCTCCGACGGCTCACCGGTCGATGTGTCCGCGGCCTGCCCGGTGCTGCGCCGCTGGGACCGGAGCGTGAACACCGGCAGCCGGGGCGCGCTGCTCTTCGACCGCTTCTGGCGCCGGGCGGCGAAGGTGCCCGCCGACCGGCTGTGGCAGGTGCCCTACGACCCCGCCGACCCGGTACGGACCCCGAACACCCTCAACACCTCGGCCCCCGGGGTCACGGCGGCGCTCGCCGACGCCGTGGCGGAGCTGCGGGCGGCGGGGATCGCTCCGGACGCCCCGCTGGGCGACCACCAGTACGTCCTGCGCAAGGGGCAGCGCCTTCCGATCAGCGGCGGCACGGAGTCGCTGGGCATCTGGAACAAGACGGAGCCCCGGTGGAACGCGGCGGCCGGCGGCTACACCGAGGTGTCGGACGGTTCCAGCTACATCCAGGCGGTCGGCTGGGACGGCGGGAAATGCCCGGTCGCCCGGACGCTGCTGACGTACTCCCAGTCGTCGAACCCCGCGTCGGCGCACTTCAGTGACCAGACCAGGCTGTACTCCCAGGAGCGCTGGGTGACCTCCCGGTTCTGCGAGAAGGACATCGCGCGCTCTCCGGAACTGCGGGTGGAGCGGGTGCGCGAGCACCGCTGACCGGCGCGCCGGCCGGTTCCCGGGGCGGGCCCGCCCCGCCCCGGGACGCCGGCCGCCGGATCTCACAGGGCGCCGGGGCGGTCCTCCCAGTACGGGTCGCGCAGGCGCCGTTTGTACAGCTTGCCGTTGGGGTCGCGGGGCATCGCGGCGATGAAGTCGACGCTTCTGGGCCGCTTGAACCCCGCGAGCCGCTGTTCGCAGTGGGCGAGGATCCCGGCGGCCAGCGCCTCACCCGGCTCGTGCCCCTCGGCCGCCTCGACGACCGCCTTGACCTCCTCGCCCCAGTCCCCGTGCGGGATACCGAAGACGGCGGCGTCGGCGACCGCGGGGTGGGCGAGGAGGGCCGCCTCGATCTCGGCGGGGTAGATGTTGACGCCACCCGAGATGATCATGTCGATCTTGCGGTCGCGGAGGAAGAGATAGCCCTCCTCGTCCAGGATGCCCAGGTCACCGACGGTGAAGAAGTCGCCGATGCGGTTCTTCCGCGTCTTGGTCTCGTCCTTGTGGTAGCTGAAGCCGCCGGTGCTCATCTTCATGTAGACGGTGCCCAGTTCACCGGGTGCCAGCCGGTTCCCGTCGTCGTCGTGGACGGCCAGTTCGCTGATGGGCCAGGCCCTGCCGACGGTTCCCGGCTTCTTCAGCCAGTCCTCGGCGGTGGCGAACGCGCCGCCGCCCTCACTGGCCGCGTAGTACTCCTCGACGCACCGCCCCCACCAGTCGATCATCGCCCGTTTGACGTGGTCGGGGCAGGGGGCGGCACCGTGGATGGCGTGCCGCATCGACGAGACGTCGTAGCGGCTCTTCACCTCGTCGGGCAGGGCGAGGAGCCGGTGGAACTGTGTCGGGACCATGTGTGTGTGCGTGCAGCGGTACGCGTCGATGACCCTGAGCATCTCCTGCGGTGCCCATCGGTCCATCAGGACCAGCGGGTGGCCGATGTGCAGGGAGGCGCCCGCGAACTGGAGCACGGCCGTGTGGTAGAGCGGCGAGCAGACCAGGTGGACGTTGTCGTCGAACGGCCTGATGCCGAAGATGGAGAGGAAGCCGCCGAGGTGGCTCTCCTCGGGGAGCTTTCCGGAGAGCGGCCGGCGGATGCCGCGGGGGCGGCCGGTGGTGCCCGAGGTGTAGTTCATCACCCAGCCCAGCGTGCGGTCCCCGGGCGGGGTGTCCGGCCTGCCGTCGAGCAGTTCCGCGTACGGGCGGCAGCCCTCGACGGTGCCCACGGCGTAGCGGTGGGTGGTGGGCAGCCCCGCCTCGTCGGCCGCGGCGGTCGCGGCCGGTGCGAACCGTTCGTGGGCGATCAGCACCTTGGCGCCGGAGTCCGCGACGATCCAGGCGATCTCGGGGCCGATGAGGTGGTGGTTGACGGGGACGAGGTAGAAACCGGCCTGGGCGGCGGCGAGGTAGGCGGTGAAGAACTCGACGCCGTTGGGCAGGACGACGGCGAACGCGTCGCCCCGCCCGAGGCCGGCGGCGCGCAGTCCGTGGACCATGCGGTTGGCGGCGGCGTGCAGCCGTCCCGCGCTCCACTCCTCGCCGTCGGGCGCGACGAGGACGGTGCGGTCGGGGTCCGCGGTGGCCTGGGCCCAGAAGCCGTTGGGCGGCTGGTTCATGAGGCGCTCCGTCCGGCGATGCGGTTGATTCGGTCCACGGCGCGTTCGAAACCGCGGGTCAGGTCGTCGAAGACCGCCTGGACGCTGCGTTCGGTGTTCATCCGCCCGACGATCTGGCCGACGGGTGTGCCGAGCAGGGCGCCGACCTCGTACTTCTGGATCCGGGAGACCGCTTCGGCGACCAGGAGTCCCTGGAGCGGCATGGGCAGGGTGCCGGGTCCGGCGGCGTCGTCCCAGGCGTCGGTCCATTCGGTACGCAGCTGACGTGCGGGCTTCCCGGTGAGCGCGCGGGAGCGGACGGTGTCGCCGGAGCCGGCGTCGAGGAGTTTGCGGGTCAGCGCCGGGGAGTGGAGGTCGGCCTCCTCGGTGGTGAGCCAGAGGGAGCCGAGCCAGACGCCCTGGGCGCCCAGGGCGAGTCCGGCGGCGATCTGTTCACCGCTGCCGATGCCTCCGGCGGCGAGGACGGGCAGCGGGCCGACGGCGTCCACCGCTTCGGGGACCAGCACCATGGAGGCGATCTCGCCCGTGTGGCCGCCCGCCTCGTAGCCCTGGGCGACGACGATGTCGATGCCCGCTTCGGCGTGCCGCCGTGCGTGTGTGGCGCTGCCCGCGAGCGCGGCCACGAGCACGCCGTTCTCGTGGGCGCGTTCGACGACGTCGGGGGGTGGGGAGCCGAGGGCGTTGGCGAGGAGCCTGATGGGGTAGCCGAAGGCGACGTCGAGCTGGCTGCGGGCGACCTCCTCCATCCAGCCGGTGATGCGCCAGCCGGATGCCTCGCCCTCGGCGAGCTCGGGTACGCCGTGCTTGGCGAGGGTGTCCCGGACGAACCTGCGGTGCCCTTCCGGGATCATCGCCTCGACGTCCGCCTCGGTGACCCCCTCCACCTTCCTGGCCGGCATGACGACGTCCAGGCCGTACGGTTTGCCGTCGGTATGCGCCTGCATCCAGTCGAGGTCGCGGGCCAGGTCGTCCGGCGCGGTGTAGCGGACCGCCCCGAGCACACCGAAACCGCCGGCTCTGGTGATGGCAGCGGCGACCGCGGGGAACGGCGTGAAGCCGAAGATGGCGTGCTCGATCCCCAGTTTCTTGCTCAGCTCCGTCTCCATGGGCCGCAGGATGCCGCAGCCGGACAACCGAGGGAAGAGATTTTCTGATGCAGTGTCAGATTCTTTGTGACGCCGGGGCCGTACGGGGCGGCGGAGGTGACAGTAATCTCGGCGGCGGCAAGAAGTTTCACTCTTCGAAGAGATCGCGAAAGTTACTTTCGCGCGGGCGCTGACACGCGGGTGCCGCCCCGTGGACGCCCCCAGATGCGGGAAGGGGTTGCGGATGACCGGGGACGCGACGGGGAGAGGATTCAGCCGCCGGAGGCTGGGCGGCGGGATACTCGCCCTGGGCGGAGCGCTCGTCCTGGCACCGATCCCCCTTGCGGGGACGGCGGCCGGGGCGGAGCCGGGCACAGGAACGGGCGTGGGTACGGGCATGGACCAGGGCCAGGACAGCGGACCGGCGCGTGGGCGCCCCACACTGCGGCGCGGTTCCGCCGCCCGCGCGGGGCTCCTTCAGGAGCCGCTGGACCAACTCGTCACGGATGCGGAGAAATACCTCGCCGACTCCCCCGCGCACCCGTGGTACGCGGGCGCGGTCCTGCTCGCCGGGCGCGGCGGCACGGTGGCGCTGCACCGGCCGATCGGCAAGGCGGTGCGCTACGCCGCGTACGACGAGAAGACCGACACGGGGGTGGAGTTCCCACCCGAGCAGCAGATCGCGATGGCCGAGGACACCGTCTTCGACCTCGCCTCGGTCTCCAAGCTCTTCACCTCGATCCTGGCCGTGCAGCAGATCGAGCGGGGCGCGCTGGAGCTGGAGGCCACGGTCGCCTCCTACCTCCCGGACTTCGCGGGCGGCGGGAAGAAGGACATCACGGTCCGTCAGCTGCTGACGCACACCTCCGGCTTCCGGGCCTGGATCCCCCTCTACAAGGAGCCGACCCGGGAGAGGAAGCTGCGGCTGCTGTGGAACGAGGTACCGGCGAGCCCGCCCGGCAGCGCCTACCTCTACTCCGACCTCAATCTGATCTCGCTCCAGCTGATCCTGGAGCAAATCACCGGCCGCGCCCTGGACGAACTGCTCCGCGAGGAGATCACCGCTCCGCTGGGGATGCACCGCACCCGCTACAACCCGCCCGCCTCCTGGAAGCCGAGAATCGCCGCCACGGAGGACGCCCGGCTGCCCTGGTCGGGGCTGGAGCGCGGGCTCGTCTGGGGCGAGGTGCACGACGAGAACGCCTACGGCCTGGGCGGGGTCGCGGGCCACGCCGGGGTGTTCTCCTGCGCCTGGGACCTGGCGGTTCTGGCCCGTACGCTGCTCAACGGCGGGTCCTACGGCCGCTCCCGGATCCTTTCCGAGGACTCGGTCGAGCTGCTGTTCACCGACTTCAACACCGCGTTCCCGGGTGATGAGCACGGCCTCGGCTTCGAGCTCTACCAGCACTGGTACATGGGCGCGATGGCCACGCCCCGTACGGCGGGCCACACCGGTTTCACCGGCACCAGCCTGGTACTGGACCCGTCGACCGACTCGTTCCTGATCGTGCTGGGCAATTCCGTGCATCCCGTACGGAACTGGCGCTCGGGCAGCGCCCCGCGCGTGGCCGCGGCGAACCGGATGGCACGGGCCGTAGCGGTGCGGCCCGCCCGGGGGCGCACCGCCTGGTTCTCCGGCATGGCCGGTGCCACCACCGCCACGCTGACCCTGCCCGCGCTGCGCCCGGTGTCCGCGCGGGCCGGGCTGAGCTGTGCGCTGTGGTGGGACACCGAGCCCGGATCCGACGTCCTCGCCCTTGAGGCGTCGGCCGACGCGGGGGCGAGCTGGCAGCCGGTGCCGTTCACCACGGCGGCGTCCAGCTCAGCCGGAGCGCCGGAGCCCGAACCCCACCCGTCGGGCGCGGTGTCCGGCTGGTCGGGGCGCCGCTGGCACCGTCTGGAGGCGGACCTGGCCGCGTGGCGCGGCAAGGAGGTGCGGCTGCGCTGGCGTTACACCACGGACCAGTTGTACGTGGGCCGCGGCGCGTATGTGGACGCCATCCGGGTCCGGGACGGCGGCCGCACGGTCTTCGACGAGTCGCGACCGCGGGATGCCGCACGGATCGAGGCGGCCGGCTGGACGGCCTCGGCGGACTGAGAGCGATGTCCGCGCCCGCGCCGGCCGCCGCGCCACCGGCCCGCCCGCACCGGGGCTCAGGCCACCGGCGCGGGCTCGGACGTCGACGCGGCGGCGGGTGCGGGCGTCGGTGCGGGCACCCGTACCGGCGCCGGCGCCGTCGACTCCCGTACCACCAGCCGGGGGCGGATGAGCAGCGAGCGCCCCGCCGAGGGGGCCGCGTCGATCCGGGCCCTGAGCTGCTGGAACGTCTCCGCGGCCATCTCGGGGAGCGGCTGGCGGACCGTGGTCAGCGGGGGTTCGAAGAGGTCGGCGAGCAGGATGTCGTCGAAACCGACCACCGAGATGTCCGCTCCGGCGCTGAGCCCGGCGTCCTTGGCCCCCCGGCAGATCCCGATCGCGCACATGTCGTTGATCGCGACGAACGCGGTGGGCGGACGCGGCGCGGCCAGCAGCTCACGGGCCGCGTTCCGGCCCAGCTCGGCGGCGTCCTTGTCACCGAACTCCGCGGTGTCCGCGCCCGGCCACACGATCGCGTCGGCCGGGTCGAGGCCGGCCGACTCCAGGGCCGCGCGGAAGCCGCGGAGCCGTTCGCGGCGGTTGACACTGTTGACGGAACCGGAGACGAAGGCGAGTCTGCGGTGACCGAGTTCGATCAGATGCCTGGTGGCGAGCTCGGCGCCCATCGCGTTGTCCACACTGATGCTGGCCAGCGACGCCGGGTCGCCCGCCTGGGCCGTGCGGTCGAAGGCGACCATCTTCAGACCCCGGTTGAGCAGCGGCGCGACATGTTCGAGCGAGGGCAGCGATGAGCAGAGCACCACGCCGCTCACCCCGTCCGCGAGCAGTTCCTCGCCGTACTTGAGCTCACGGGCCGGGTCGCGCTCGCTGTTGCAGAGCAGGACGTGATAGCCCTCGGCGAGCGCGATGGCCTCCAGCTCGCGGGCGAGCGCCCCCCAGAAGGGGTTGGCCACGGACGGCACGATGAGGCCGATCACCTTGATCCGGCCGGTGCGCAGCATCCGCGCGGCCCGGTTGGGCCGGTAGCTCAGCTGCTCGATGGCCTGCTCGACGCGGGCCAGTGTCGCCGCCTGCATACGGTCGGTACGCCCGTTGAGAACGTTGGAGACCGTACTCGCGGACACCCCTGCCGCCGCCGCAACCTGATGGATCGTAACCCCGCTCATGCCACCTCCGGTTCGGAACACCGTGCCGATCGTAGTGTATCGATTTACTTAACTCTCTCCATCGATACACCCGTTAACTTTCCCGAAAAATTGTTGTGCATCAGCTGTTGACGCCGCTCTCCGGGCGTTCCTAGTCTCAGTGCATCGATTTACCAGCACTTCTCGGCCATGGCTGGGACACACATCGCTGGATCGATCCACAGTCTCCACCTCAAAAGGGGTGTCCCATGGAACTCAACAGACGGTCGCTGCTCGCTGTCATCGGCGCGGGCACTGCCGCGGCCCTCACCGGCTGCGGCACCGGCTCCTCGTCGGCCGGTTCGGCCGACGGCCCCGCCGAGGGTGAGATCACGCTGCTCACCCCCATCTACGAAGGCGCCAAGGGCAAGAAGGTACTGGAGGGCGAGATCCTCGGCGGGTTCCGGAAGAAGTACCCGGACGTCAAGGTGAACGTGGACTACACCACGTACGCCCAGCTGAACGAGAAGATCACCACCGGTCTCGCGGGCGGGCTGCTGCCCGACGTCCTGATGATGGGTGTTGGCTGGATACCGCCGTTCGCCGCCAAGAAGGCGATCGCCGAACTCCCGGAGAAGCTGGCCACCGCGCACGACTACGAGAAGCGGGTGCTGGAGCCGTCCCGCTACGACGGCAAGCTGTACGCGCTTCCGGTGATCCTGGACACCCGCATCGTGGTCTACCGCAAGGACCACTTCGCGGAGGCCGGGATCAAGAAGACCCCGGCCAACTGGGCCGAGCTGCGTGCCGTGGCCAAGCAGCTGACGAGGGAGGGACGGGTCGGATTCGACCCGTTCTCCATCGATCTGCGCCAGTGCTGGGAGACCTTCCTCTTCTCCAACGGCGGTCAGCTGTTCAGCGAGGACGGCAAGAAGGTGCTGTTCACCGACGCCCGCGGGGTCGAGGCCCTGCAGTTCTTCAAGGACCTGGTCAAGGACGGTTCGGCGGTCTACGCCAAGAAGACGGAGCTCGGCGCACCGACGAACATACAGACCGGCAAGGCCTCGATGATGATGTCGACGAGCGGCCAGTGGGTCCAGGTCAAGGAACAGAACCCGGACCTGATCAAGGACGACAAGCTGGGCGCGTTCATCCTCGCCAACCGCAGGCCGGCGATGCTCCAGGGCGGCACACTCGTCACCCAGTCCGCGAGCTCCAAGCACCCGGCGGCGGCACGCGCGCTGGTCGAGTACCTCGCGACCCCCGAATCGATCCTCGGCGCGGCCTCGCAGCGCGGCTCGGTGCCGGGTCTGCGCGACCTCAACGACTCCAGCTATGTGAAGGAGAACCAGTTCGTCGACCTCTCCTTGCAGAACCTCCAGCACGCCGTCTCCGAGGGCGGCACCCCGGCCTGGATGGAGATCCGCGAAAAGATCAAGCCGACGCTGGAGCCCGCGATCGTGGGCGACCAGTCCGCGAAGGACGCCATCGCGGAACTCGGCCGGCTCGCCGAGGCCGCCATCGGCCGGATGTGAGGACCCGTCACTGTGGGAGCGACATCCGTATTGAAGGCACGGCCCGCGCGGCCGCCCGCCTCACCTGAGAAATCGGCGCCGAAGCGCACCGGCCGGGTGCCCGCCGGCCCCGGGCGCCGACGCCGCCGGGCAGGCATGCTCATGGTGGCGCCCGCGCTGCTGCACGCCTCGCTGTGGATCGGCCTGCCGGTCGTGGCCTCGGTGGTCCTGGCCTTCACGAAGTACGACGTGCTGACGGCGCCGCAGTTCGTGGGCCTGGACAACTTCCGGGACATGATGGACGACGCGGTCTTCCGCAAGTCCGTCGTCAACACGGTCATCTACACCTTCTTCACCGTTCCGGTGGGGATGATGCTCGGCCTGCTGGTGGCCCTGGCTCTGCACACCGGTCTCAAGGCGCGCGGCCTGTTCCGCACCGCGGTGTTCCTGCCGCAGATCACGGCGACCGTCGCCATCGCCCTGGTCTGGCTGTGGATCTACAACCCGGGCAACGGCCTGCTCAACGCGCTGCTGTCGTTCGTGGGTGTCGACGGTCCGGCCTGGCTGGCCTCGACGAGCTGGGCGATGCCCTCGGTGATCCTGGTCGGCATCTGGCAGGGCATCGGCATGAAGATGCTCATCTACTTGGCCGCGCTCCAGTCGATGCCGAGGGAGCTGTACGAAGCGGCCTCGGTGGACGGCGCCTCCAAGGCGCGGCAGTTCTTCTCCATCACGCTGCCGCTGCTGAAGCCCGCGACGTTCTTCGTGCTCATCACCTCGATGGTCACCGCGTTCCAGTCCTTCGACCAGATCTACATCCTCACCGACGGCGGCCCCGCCAACAGCACCACGATGATGACGTTCGAGATCTACAAGTCCGCGTTCCGGGAGTTCCGCGTCGGCTACGCCAGCGCGCAGTCACTGGTGCTGTTCGTGCTGCTGATGGGCTTCACCCTGGTCAACCGGCGGATCATGGGAGGCACCCGTGGCCACAGCTGAGCTGCACAAGCCGGCGTCCGCGCCGAGGCCCCGGCAGAAGCGCAAGCCGGTCACCGCCGGGAGGATCGCGCTCTATCTGACGCTGTCGGTGGTCTCCCTGCTGATGGTGGTGCCGTTCGTCTGGATGGTGCTCACCTCGCTCAAGACGCCGGTGGAGATCGCCTCCCAGGACGCCGGACTCCTTCCGGAGCACTGGGCGTTCGGGAACTACGTCGACGCGCTGAAGGCGGCACCGTTCGCCACGTACGCCCGCAACAGCTTCATCATCGCCCTCAGCCACACCGTGCTCAATGTGCTGATCGCCTCGATGGCGGGGTACGCGCTGGCCCGGATCAGGTTCCGCGGCAGCGAGGTGATCTTCTTCCTGTTCATCGCGGCGCTGATGATCCCGACGTACACCAAGGTGCTGCCGGAGTTCCTGATCGTCCGCTTCATGCCGCTGGCCGGCGGGAACGACATCCTCGGCCAGGGCGGCAGCGGCTGGCTGGACACCTGGTGGGCGCTCATCGTCCCCGGTGCCGTCACCCCGTTCGCGGTCTTCCTCTTCCGCCAGTTCTATCTGGACCTCCCGGTGGAGCTGGAGGAGGCGGCCCGGCTCGACGGGCTCGGCGAGTTCCGGATCTACGCCCGGATCATGACGCCGCAGGTCAAGCCCGCGCTCACCACCGTGGCGCTGCTGACCTTCGAGACCTCGTGGAACAACTTCCTGTGGCCGCTGCTGGTGACCCGCACGGACAGCCTCCGCGTGATCCAGGTGGGACTCTCCGTCTTCAAGACGGAGAACGGTCCCCAATGGCACTTCCTGATGGCCGGCACCACGCTGGCCACCCTGCCCATGGTCATTCTCTTCCTCATCGGCCAGCGCTATTTCGTGCAGGGCTTCGCAACCGCCGGTCTCAAGTGACCGGTTCCGGTCCTCGGACGACCGGTTATCGAAAGGGCTTCACCCATGTCTGCTGATCTCCACGGCTCCCGCGCACTGGTGACGGGAGCGGGCCACGGCATCGGCCGTGCCATCGCCGTCGCCCTCGCCGAGGCCGGCGCCGATGTCGCCGTCCACTACCACTCCTCCGCCGACGAGGCCGCGAAGACGGTCTCCGCGATCGAGGCTCTGGGCCGCCGGGCGAAGGCGTTCAAGGCCGATGTGACGGTCACCGCCGATGTGGACCGCCTGGTCGAGGAGGCCACCGGCTTCCTCGGCGGGCTCGACGTACTGGTCTGCAACGCGGGCCACCTGATCGGCCGCGCGAAGATCGCCGAGATGAGCGACGACCACTTCGACCAGGTCCTCTCCGTCAACCTCACCTCGGCCTTCCGCACCGTGCGGGCCGCGCTGCCGCATCTGACGCGGTCGTCCGCCGGGCGCGTCATCACGATGTCCTCGCTGGCCGCGCACAACGGCGGCGGCCCGGGTTCGGTGGCGTACGCCGCCGCCAAGGCCGGTATCCGCGGGTTCACCAAGGGCCTGGCCAAGGAGCTGGCCGGGACCGGGATCACCGTCAACACGGTCGCCCCGGGCTTCATCAAGGGCACCGCCTTCCACGACACGTTCACCGCGCCCGAGGCGCAGCAGGCGATGGAGGCGGGCATCCCGGTGGGCCGCGCCGGCACCCCGGAGGACGTCGCCTCCGCCGTGGTGCACCTCGCGTCGCCCGCCTCCGGCTTCCTCACCGCCACCACGGTGGACATCGACGGTGGCGTATGGCCGCGTTGAGGCGGATCGCCCGGGAGCGCGGCGGCTGGTGGCACGCGTACATCTGCCCGGCGCACGGTGTGGAGCTGGAGCACGGCGATCTGCTCGCAGGCGTCTTCCCGGCGGGCGGCGCGCGCTGCGCGCACGGCTGCCGGGTGGACAACGAGGCGGTGCGCGGCGCCTGGACGGTGCTGTCGCACCAGGCGTGGGCGCGGCACCTGCGGGTGCTCGCCCACCGCGGCGGGCAGGACTCCGAGGCGGTGGCGCGGCTGGTGGAGTACGCCGCGCTGTACGCGGAGCTGGCCGTCGACCGGCACGGCGAGGCGCAGACCTGGATGCTGCGCGGCAGGCTGTTCCACCAGGCGCTGACGGACGCCATCTGGGCGGTGAACGTCGGCGACACGGTCAGCGCGCTCGCCGAGCGGGGTGTCCAGGGGCTGGCCATTCTGCTGCCGCTGCTGGACGACCTGGAACAGGCCGCGCTCGACGCCCGTGAGGTGCTCACCGGCGAGGGCCATCTGGCCTCCAACTACACGGCGTGGCTGAACTCCGCAGGAGCCGCCGCGAGCCGTGCCGCCGCGGCGGTGCGGGGCCGGGAGTGGGACGGGGCCAAGGAGTGGCTGGAGGGCGAGGGCGGGCTGTACGCGCATCTGCGGGCCGCCGTCGCCGAGGACGGCTGGGAGTGGGAAGGCAGTACCTATTACCACGGCTTCGTCCTGCGCGCGGCGCTGCTGGCGCTGCGCTCCACCGACCCGTCGGCCATACCCGCCGATGTGGTGGGCGTGCTGGCCGGGATGACGGACGTGCTGGCCACGATCGCGACTCCGGGCGGCATTCTGCCCGCGCTGCACGACGGCCCGTATCTGCGTGATCCCCTCGCTCTGGAGTGGCTCGAACTGGTCGCGCTGGCACAGCAGTTGGTGCCCTCGGCCGCGCTGGAGGCGGTGGCCGCGCGGGCCCGGGAGGAGCTGGGCGCGGCCGACGACGGGCTCGACGCGCTGCTGGACGGCTGGTTCGCCGGCCCGCCGCTGCCCGAGCGCCCGGCGCCCGCCACGCCCGTCACCGTGTATCCGGTGGCCGGGTACGGGGTGCTGCGCGCCGCGGGCATCCACGCCCTGGTGGACTTCGGCCCGCACGGCGGCTCGCACGGGCACCGCGACAAGCTGTCGCTGTATCTGTACGGCGACACCACCCCGTGGCAGCCGGATCCCGGTCAGGTGCCCTACGCCCACACCGAGTTCCGTGATCTGTACACCTCGACCGAGGCACACCCGGCGTTCCGGGTGGACGGCGCCGAGCAGGCCGAGTGCGCGGGCACGCTGCTCGCATCGGACGCCGTCTCGGTGACCGCCGAGGTCACCGGGGCGTACGAGGGGGTGCGCGCGGTCCGGCATGTCGCGGTGGGCGCCTGCTATCTGGTGGATCTGCTGACGGTGACGGGCCGGGAGGCGCGCCGGGTCACGGCGCAGCTGCGTCCCGGGACCTCGCTGGACGTCCAGGTGCAGGCGGCCGGTCCGGTGCGCACCACCTGGTACGGCGACGAGACCCTGCACGGCTGGCACACCCACACCTCCGGGGTCACGGTGCGTCCGCTGACGCGGCCGGGCCCGGGTCCCGCGGACGACCCGCAGCGCACGCGTACCCGGGTCGACCTCACCGCGGAGGCGGAGCACGTGGTGTTCGCCTCGGTGTACCAGGCGGCGTCCGCGGGTCCCGCGGTGAGCGAGGTACGACTGGACGGCGAGGAGCTGACGGTGGAACTGGCGGACGGCACGACGGCGCGCTTCCGGACGGAGGGCTGATCCTTGCTGCTCTCGGCGACCCCGCCGCCCGGTCCGCGCCCCGCCCAGGAGAGGCGGGTACGGGAGGAGGCGGCACGGCATCTCGGGCTGACTCCGCCCCGTACGCATCCCTCGGCCAGCATCACCTGGCTGGGCCCCGCGGCGTCCAATCCGGCGCTGGCCCACCGGATCGGCGGCGACCCCGCCGATCTGGCGGAGAGCCGGCGGTGGATCGAGGCGGCGGTGCGCCTGCCGCACTGGGGCAAGGCCCATATGCCCGACCACGACCTGGACGCGGGCTGGCTGCTGCACCATCTCTCGCTCGCCCTCCGGTGGATCGGTGACGAACTCCCGGACGGCGTACGGGCCCTGCTGCGGTACAAGCTGCTGCTCCAGGGGCGGCGGCTGTACGAGTTCGCGGTGGCGAGCGAGGGGCGCTGGTGGTCGTCGTCGTACTGGCAGAACCACAACTGGATCTGCTACGCGGGTCTGGCGACGGCCGGTTATGTGCTGGGCAAGGAGGAGTGGACCGAGCGCGCCAAGGAGAATCTGGGCACGGTCCTGGACCTGATGCCCGCGGACGGTTCGCATGCCGAGGGTGTCGTGTACTGGCGCTACGGGGTGCCGTTCCTCGCGGTCCATCTGGATCTCCTCCAGGAGGCCGAGGGCATCGACTGGTGGGACCGGGGCGGATTCCTGGCCAACACCTTCCGCTACCGGCTGCACCAGACGGCGCCCGGCTTCGCGTTCAACGTCGACCACGGCGACTGCCACGACCGGCGCAGCGGCCACAGCGCCGGGCTCTACTACCGCCTGGCCGCGCAGTACGGCATCCCGGAGGCGCAGTGGATGGGCGATCTGGCCTCGGGCGAACTGCTGTGGGCGGAGGCGGCGGAGAGCGGGGTACGGCCGGGCATCCTGCCGGAGGCGTACCTGGAGTACCTCTGGTACGACCCGTCCGTGGCGGCGGCACGGCCCACCGAGACCCGGGCGTTCTTCCCGGACCTGGGGCTGCTCGCGGCCCGGACCGGCTGGGAGGACGACGCCACGCTGGTGTCGTTCAAGGCGAGCCCCGGCGGTGGCCACGGTGCGTGGGAGACGAGTGAGAAGCACCGGGCGGAGCTGGGCTGGGAGACCCTGGACCAGGGGCATCACCACCCGGATTCGGGTTCCTTCGTGCTGGTCTCGCAGGGCGCGTTCCTCGCCGTGGACGAGGGGTACAGCAACCGCAAGCGGGCCGCGCACCACAATCTGCTGCTGGTGGACGGGCAGGGGTACGCCGATGAGGACCGCTACCACGTCTACCGGGACATTCCTCACGGACGTCAGGCCCGTCAGCGCGATGTGCTGGTGGAGGCCGGGGGCGGGTGGGCACACGCCACGGCCGCGATCGCCGCGATGTACGACCCCGCGCTGGGGGTACGCCGGCTGGACCGGACCCTGGTGTTCACCCCGGCGGGGCGGCTCGTCCTGCTCGACCTCGCCGAGGCGGACGAGGAGCGCGCGTGGACGTTCCTGCTCCAGACCGACCGGCCGACCGAGCCGCTGGCGGGCGGCGGGCGGCTGATCCGGTCGGGGGCGGCCACGGCCCTGGTCCAGCGGTTCGCGCCGTTGGACGCCTCCGTGAGCTGCGAGGTCACCGAGGTCGAGGCCAACCCGACGTCCAGTACGCCGGAGCTTCGTCTGACCCGCACCCTGCACACGCTGCGGGCCACGACACCCCGGTCCCGGGACGGGCTCTTCCTCACCACGATCACCCCGGGCGGGGCGGGCACGGCCGAAGCGGCCGTGTGCGAGGAGGGGCACGGCGTCATCTTCCGCGCGGAGGGCGCGGGCGGGGCGGGGCAGGACGCCGCGGAGCGTGTCTTCCTCTCCCCCGTCGCCCGCCGGATCCGCACCGCCGCGCTCTCCGCCGACGCCGCGGCCGTCCTCCTCGGCGGCGCGGACGCGCCGTACGTCGTGGCGGCCACCCGGCTGGAGCTGGAGGGCCGGCTCCTCCTCGATGTCACCGAGCCGTACACGGGAAAGGTCGGCTGAACCATGCGGGCAACCCTCTCCGCGCCGGAGCGCGCCCCCAAGTCGTCCGCCTGGCCGACACTGCTGCGCCGCCTGGAGTTCGTGGCGTATCCGGTTGCCGCCGGTGCCGCGTTCGCCGTGCTGGCGTTGGGTGTCGTGACGTGGCTGCCCGCGCTCGCCGCGATGGGGTCCGCTCTTCAGCGGTGGCGCGCGGAGGGGGACAGCCGCTGTTTCACCAACACCTTCACCGCGTTCGGGCGGTACTGGCGCGCGCTGTGGCGGCACGGACTCCTGTCCACCGCCGCGGCGGGCGTGCTGACCGCCAACATCGTCTACTTCCTGGGCCGTTCCGAGCCCTGGACGTTCGTGGTGCTCGCCGCCCAGGCGGGCATCGCGGCGGCGCTCGTCATCCACCACGTGGCGCTCGCCGCGCAGGCCGGCCTCAGTCCGGAGGATTCCCTCCGGACCTGGTCGCTCCGCGCGCTGGCGCTCGGCTTCGGGTCTCCGGCCCGGGGCACCGCACTGCTCGGCGCGGTGATCTCCGCCGTGCTGCTCTCCCTCGTCGTACCGCTGGGTCCGCTGCTTCTGGGCCCCAGCATCCCCGTACTGCTCGCTCTGTCCTTCGCGGATCCCAGGAGGCACACCCCATGAGCCGTGTCATGCGCACCACCCTCGCCGCGGCGCTCGCCGCAGGCGTCGCCCCGTTCGCCCTGCCCTCGCCGGCCGCCGCCGCCGAGGCGGCGAGCGCGTACTACGTCTCACCGTCCGGCAGCGACAGCAACGCCGGTACGTCGGCGGGCGCCCCGCTGGCCACGATCCAGAAGGCCGTGGATCTGGCCCCGACGGGTGCGGTCGTGAACCTCGCGGCCGGTACGTACAAGCAGGACGTCATCACCAAGCGCGCCGGAGTCACCATCACGGGCCCCTCGAACGCGGTGGTCAAGGGCGCCGGTGACGCCCGGATCATTCAGGTCCAGCACGACTCGACGACGCTGAGCGGCTTCACGGTGGACGGGCTGCACGGGTCGTCCACCGATGTGGCGGGCTACCGCCTCAAGCTCATATATGTCATGAGCACGACTCCGGGTAACGGTGTGGGCGCGCTCCGCGTCACCGGGATGACCCTGAAGAACGCCGCCGACGAGTGCCTGCGGCTGCGCTACCTCGTCACCGGCGCCGAGGTGGACGGGAACACCATCACCAACTGCGGTGTGGCCGACTTCAAGTTCGGCGGCGGCGGCAAGAACGGCGAGGGCATCTACCTCGGCACCGCCCCCGAGCAGCAGGGTGCCAACGGGGCCCCGGACGCCGCCGCCGACATCAGCAGGAACAACCGCATCCACCACAACACCATCGCCACCCAGGGCAACGAGTGCGTGGACGTGAAGGAGAACTCGACCAACAACTACGTCGAGTACAACGACTGCAGCGGCCAGAAGGACTCCAGCTCGGGCGGGCTGGACGCACGCGGCAGCGGCAACATCTTCCGTTACAACACCGTTCACGACAACACGGGCGCCGGCATCCGGCTCGGCGGTGACACCGCGACGGACGGCACGAACACCAGCGTCTACGGCAACACCATCACCGGCAACGCGGGCGGCGGCATCAAGTTCATGCGCACCCCGCAGAACGACGTCTGCACCAACACCATGAGCGGCAACACCGGCGGCAACGCGGTCGGCACCTACGGGGCCGAGTACAACCCGACCGGGGCGTGCCCCCAGTGACCGGCCGGGGGCCCGCGAGACGCGGGGTACTCCAGGCGGCCGCCGCCGGGGTGGCCGGGGCGGCCGCGGTGACACTCGCCGCTCCCACCGCCGACGCCGCTGACCGGACGGGTACGCGCCGCTCGCGCTGGACCACGTCCTGGGCGACCGCGCAGACCGCGCCGACGCCCACCGACACCGTGGCGAGCGCCGGCCTCACCGACGGCGATTTCACCGCTGTCCTGCGGCTGTCGGCGGGCGGGCAGGTACGGCTGCGGTACGGCAACGCCTTCGGCGCCGTACCGGTCCTGATCGGTCCGGTGACCGCGGGCGGACGCCCCGTGACGTTCGCCGGCCGCGCCCAGGCGTGGCTGGCCGCGGGCGCCTCGCTCACCAGTGACACGGTCGAGGGGCTGCGGGCCGCGGACGGCTCGCGGCTGACGGTGACGACCCGGCTGCCGGGTCCCACCGGGCCGCTGTCCTTCCACCGCAACACCCATGCGTCGCACACGGTCGACGGCGTCCGCACCACCTCCGTCTTCCTGCTGACGGGCGTCGAGACGACTGGGGCGCACGGACCGGCAGTCGCCGTCCTCGGCGACTCCATCGCGGAGGGCGTCGGGACCCCCGACGACGCCGATCTGCGCTGGCCCGACCAACTGGCCCGGCGGCTGCCCGGCTCGGCCGTCGCCAACCTCGGGATCAGCGGCAACCGGGTGCTGCTGGACGACGCCCGCTTCGGCCCCGGCGGCCAGTCCCGCTTCGACCGCGATGTGCTCTCGCTGCCGGGACTGCGCTCCGTGATCGTGCATCTGGGGATCAACGACCTCCAGCAGCCGCCCAGCCAGACCGACCCCGCGCTCGTCCTCGCCGGCTACCGGCAGCTGGCGCTGCGGGCCCGGGGCGCTGGGCTGCGGATCATCGGTTCCACCATCACCCCCTTCGAGGGGTGGATCCGCTGGACACCGGAGCTGGACACGGTCCGGCAGCGGATCAACCGCGCCGTACGCACCGGACGGCTCTTCGACGGCGTCGCCGACTTCGACGCCGCGCTGCGCGATCCGGCCCGCCCCGCACGCCTGCTGCCCGCGTACGACAGCGGCGACGGCCTGCATCCCACCCCCTCCGGCCATGCCGCGCTCGCCGCGGCCGTGGACCGCCGACACCTCCTGTGAGGGCCCGCATCATGAACCGAGGCACCACCCGAGGCACTTCCCCGACCACCCCCCGGATCACGCCCCCCGGCACCACCCGGCGCACCGTTCTCGCGGGCGCCGCCGCACTGGGCGCCGCCGCCGCGCTGCCGATGGCGCTCGGCGGCAGCGCGCAGGCGGCCACCGGGGACGCGGCAGCACTGCGCGTCCGCTGGCACACCCTGCTGACCGGCGGCCCCGGTCTCGACCAGAGCGACGCGCGGATCGCCGCCGCGGTCGCCCGGATCGGCCGGGCCGCGACCACCGCCGCCAAGGGCCTGGACCCCACCCGTACCGACGGGCTGTTCCCCGATCTGACCAGCACGACGCTCTCCAACCACGTCACCACCTCGTTCAAGCGGCTCGCCACGGCCGCGACCGCCTGGGCGGTCCCGGGCACCCCGCAGTACGGCGACACCGCGCTGCGCGATTCCCTGCTCGGCGGCATCGACTGGATGCTGACCCACCGCTACGGCCCCGAGCACACCCGGTTCGACAACGACTGGGACTGGGAGATCGGCTCCGCGCTGGCGCTCAACGACGCCTCGGTACTGCTGTACGACGTGCTCGGCGCCGAGCGGCTGACCCGGATCACCACCGCGGTGCGGCACTACACCCCGGACCCGAACCTCTGGCGGGCCGACCGGCAGATCGCGACCGGCGCCAACCGCGTCTGGATCTCCACCGTCGTCGCCGTCAACGCCGTGCTGCGCGACGACAGCGACGCGCTGGCCCGGGTCCGGGACGCTCTTTCGGACGTCGAGGGTTCCGGCGCCAACAGCGTCCTCGCCTTCAACGGCACCGGTGGCGCGGCCGGCACCGGCGAGGGTTTCTACTCCGACGGCTCGTTCCTCCAGCACTACAAGCACCCGTACAACGGCGGCTACGGCAAGGAACTGCTCAACAACCTCTCCCGGCTGCTGAACCTGCTGGCCGGTACGGCGTGGAAGGTCACCGACCCCGATCTCGACAACGTCCGCAGCTGGGTCGACGACGGTTTCGACCCCCTGATGACCCGCGGCGACATGATGGCCTCGGTCTGCGGCCGGGAGATCGCCCGGCCCAGCAAGCAGGGCCATGTCTCGGCGCAGACGGTCATCGAGGCGGTGCTGCGGCTGATCCCGAGCTTCCCCGGCGAGAGCGGCGAACGCTTCACCGCACTGGCCAAGCAGTGGATCGCCGAGGACACCTACCGCGACTTCCTCGCCGTCACCGACCTGGCCTCGCTGGTCGCCGCCCGGAAGGTGATCGACTCCGCCGTGCCCGCCCGCGGACCGCTGGTGGCGCACAAGCAGCACCCCCGGATGGACAAGGCGGCGCACCACAGGCCCTCGTTCGCGCTCGGCATCTCCGCGTACTCGACCCGGATCTACAACTACGAGTCGATCCAGAACGAGAACCTGCGCGCCTGGCACCTCTCCGACGGCATGGTGCTGCTGTACACGGACGACCTCGGGCACTACAGCGAGGACTACTGGCCGACCGTCGACCCCACCAGGCTGCCCGGCACCACCGTCATCGCGGGCCGGCCGGCGGACGCGGCGGGCCAGCGCACCACCAGCACGGCCGACTGGGCAGGCGGTACCGCGCTGCCCGGGACGACGCTCGGCGCCTACGGCATGGAACTGCGCGCGTTCGGCAGCACGCTGCACGGGCTGAAGAGCTGGTTCTGCCTGGACGATGTCATCGCGTGTGTCGGTTCGGGCATCACCGCGGACGCGGGCCGGGCCGAGACGGTGGTGGAGAACCGCAAGCTGCGCGACCCGAAGGCCGCGCTGCTGGTCAACGGTGCGGCGGCGCCCACCGACGCGGGCTGGTCGGCGCAACTGGACAAGGTGAAGTGGCTCCATGTCGCCGGCACCGGCGGTTATGTCTTCCCCACGGCCACCACGCTGCGGGGCCTGCGCGAGGAGCGCACGGCGACCTGGCGGGAGATCAACCTCAAGTACGGCACGGACACCCCGGTGACCCGCCCGTATCTGACGCTGTGGCAGGACCACGGCACCGCGCCGAGCGACGCGGGCTACTTCTACCTCCAGGCCCCGGCCGCCTCCGCCGAGCGCACGAAGCTGCTGTCGGCCGCCCCACCGGTGAAGCTGGTCGCGGACTCCACCGCCGTGCACGCGGTACGCCGCTGCGCGGACGGTCTGCTCGCCGCCAACTTCTGGACCGCGGGCACCGCGCAGGAGCTCAAGGCCGACGGTCCGGCCTCGGTGCTCGTGCGCCCGGCCGGGAAGACGGTGACGGTGTCGCTGTCCGACCCGACCCAGCTGCGGTCCTCCGTGGTCATCGAGCTGACCGGGCGGGGCCTGACGCTCGCCTCGTCCGACCCCGGGATCAGCGCCGCGCCCACCGCCGACGGCATCAGGATCACCGCCGACACCGCCGCGCACCACGGCGGGACCCTCAACCTCACCCTGAAGAGGAGCTAGACCCTTGCTGTTCGACATGCCCCTGGAGCGGCTGCGCGAATACCGGCCGGAGCCGCAGGAGCCGGCCGACTTCGACGCCTTCTGGGCGAAGACCCTCGCCGAGACGGAGCGGCACGGCCTCGACGCCGAGTTCGTCCCGTACGACGCCGGGTTCGCGACCGTCGACGTGTTCGACGTGACGTTCCGCGGCTGGGGCGGCCAGCCGGTGAAGGCCTGGCTGATGCTGCCCAGGGTCCGCTCGGGCCCGCTGCCCGCCGTGGTGCAGTACATCGGCTACAACGGCGGACGCGGCATCCCCTACTCCTGGCTGACCTGGAGCGCGCTCGGCTACGCGCACCTGATCATGGACAACCGGGGGCAGGGCGGCGGTGGCAAGCAGACCGCGGACACCCCTGACATCGGGCCCGAGGGACACGGCTCCTCCTCCCCCGGCTTCCTGACCCGGGGCATCGAGGACCCGTACAAGCACTACTACCGCCGGCTCATCACCGACGCGGTGCGGGCCGTCGACGCGGCGAAGGCCCATGAGGCCGTGGACTCCTCCCGGGTCGCGGTCCTCGGCGGCAGCCAGGGCGGCGGGCTCGCGCTCGCCGTCGCGGGGCTGCGCGACGATCTGGCGGCGGCGGTCGCCGATGTGCCCTTCCTCTGCCACTACCGGCGCGCCTCGCAGATCACGGACGCCGGACCGTACGCGGAGATCGCCCGCTGGCTGTCGGGGCACCGCTTCCGTGCCGAGGAGGCCATGGAGACGCTGTCGTACTTCGACGGGGTCAACTTCGCGGCACGGGCCACCGCTCCGGCGTGGTTCTCGGTGGGGCTGATGGACAAGATCTGCCCGTCCTCGACCGTGTTCGCGGCCTATCACCGCTACGCGGGACCCGCCGAGATCGAGGTGTTCACGTACAACGGGCACGAAGGCGGCGCGGAGTACGACCTGCCGCGCAAGCTCGGCGCGCTGCGGGGCGTGTTCGGCCGGTAGCGGGTCCGGCGGGTAGCGGGTCCGGCGGGGGCGGGCGTCCGGGGCGGTGCGGCGGGCATCGCCGCCGCGCCGGGCGTCCGCCCCCGCGGGCGCTTCCCGGCACGGTGCGCCGCGGCGTGCCGTGCCGGGAGCCGCGCCGTGCCGGGAGCCGCGCGGAGCGCGGGCGCCGCGGGCTCAGTGCCGCGGGAGACCGCTCTGCCCGCGTCGCGCGGCGACCGACCGGTACAGCTCCGCCGCCTCACCCGTCCGCCCGAGCTGTTCCAGGCAGTGCGCCTCGTCGTTCAGGCTGGCCAGGGCGTCGGGATGGTCCGCGCCCAGTACGCGGACGCGGGCCTCGGCGACCTCCCGGTAGACCGTGAGGGCCTCCGCCCAGCGGCCCAGCCAGCCGAGACCCACGGCGATCTCGCGGCGGCTGATGAGGGTGTCGAGGTGATCGGGGCCCAGCGTCCGTTCCCGGAGCGCGCACACCTCGCGCGCCTCGGCGAGCGCCTCCTCCCAGCGGGACATGCGCCCCAGGTTGACCCCGAGTCCGTGCCGGGCGCGCAGGGTCTCCGCGTCGGCGGGCCCGTTGATCCTGGTCCGGTCCGTGACCAGAGCGCGGTACAGCTCCAGGGCCTCCGCGCCGAGGCCCAGCCTGCCGAGGCTGATGCCGATCTCGTAGCGCGCGGAGAGGGTGTCGGGGTGATCGGCGCCGAGCGTGAGTGCGCGGGCCCGCGCCACCTCCCGGTACGTCGCCAGCGCGTCCTCCCAGCGCCCCAGCTGACCGAGGGTGTACGCCACTTCGTACAGGGTGACGAGGGTGTCGGGGTGCGCCGGGCCGAGCAGCCGGGCGCGGGCGTCCGCCACCTCCCGGGCCGTCCGGCAGGACTCCTCCAGGCGCCCGAGCCTGCTGAGGTTGTACGCCAGGTTGTGGCGGCAGCGCAGCGTGTCCGGGTGATCGTGGCCCATGGAGCGCTCACGGGAGGCGAGAACGGCCGCGTACACCTGGTGGGCGTCGAGGTGCCGGCCGAGCCTGCCCAGCACGTACGCGGTCTCCTGGCGGGCGGCCAGGGTCTCGGGATGGTCGGGGCCCAGGGTGCGTTCGCGGCCCTCGGCGACCCGGCCGAACTCCCGCAGGGCATCGGCGGCACGGTCCGTGCGGCTGAGGGCGAACCCGGTCTCGTACCGGCTGGCGAGCGTGTCGGCGTGATCGGGGCCGAGCGCCCGTTCACGCGCGACGGCGACGGCGCGGTGCACCTCGCCCGCCTCCTCCCACAGCCCTCGACGGCTCAGGGCGACACCCTCGCCGTGGCGTGCGGCGAGGGCGTCGAGCAGTCCGGGCGGGGGGCCGTCGCCGGGCAGGCCGGGCGGGTCGCCGTCCGAAGGGGACGGCAGGACGGTACCGGTCGTCCACTGCCCGGTCAGTCCGGCCGAGTGGTCGGGCGGGTGCGCGGCGTGCCGCAGCCCGCCGGTCGCCTTGTGGCCCGTGGTCATGTCGCGCGTCCAGGCCGGCAGGGCCGGCTCCCGGACGGCGGGCGGACGGGCCGGATGCGTGACCGGGACGGGCGGGGCCAGTGCCTGCGGGGTACGGGCCCGCGATGCCAGGTGGACCCGCCCGGGTACACCGGCGTACGGCTGCTCGCCGGTGCGCCCGAGCACGATCCTGCGGCGCAGGTCGCCCGCGTCGCTCGGCCGTCCGTCGGGTGTCTTGGCCAGCAGGTCGAGGACGACGCGGTCGAGGAAGCCCGGGAGTTCGGCGCGGTGGCTGCGCAGGGGCTCCGGCGGGGTGTCACGGTGTCCGACGAGGATGGACCAGGCGTCGTCCAGGTCGAACGGCGGTACACCCGTGGCGATCTCGTACAGCACACAGCCCAGCGAGTAGAGGTCGCTGCGGTGGTCCACCTGACCGCCGCTGATCTGCTCGGGCGACATGTAGTGCGGGGTGCCCATCGCGATGCCGGTGCCGGTGAGACGCGAGGTGAAGCCGATCTCCCGGCCGAGCCTGGCGATGCCGAAGTCGCAGATCTTCACCGTGCCGTCGGCGAGGCGCATGATGTTGGCCGGCTTGAGGTCCCGGTGCACGATGCCCTGCTGATGGGTGTATCCGAGGGCGTCGGCGACCTGTTCGGCGATGTCGACGACGTCCTCGACGGGCAGCGGGTGCTGTCGGTTCTCCTCCAGGAGCTGGCTCAGATTGCTCCCGTCCAGGAGCTCCATGACCAGGAAGAGCACACCCTCGTGCTCGCCGAAGTCATGGACGACGGTGACGCCGCGGTGCTGGAGCGAGGCGGCCACCCGGGCCTCGCGCCGGAAGCGTTCGCGCAGTATCCGGGTGAAGGACTGGTCGTGCTGGGATCCCACCGGCTTGAGGCACTTGACGGCGACCTGGCGCCCGAGCGACTCGTCCCGCGCCCGCCACACCTCGCCCATGCCACCGCGCCCGATCACATCGAGCAGCCGGTACCGGCTCTGGATCAGCCTGGTGTCCGCCATCGCCTGCTTCTCGCCCCCGTCGTTCCGCCTACGCCCGCGCCCTCCCCGGCCCCTCGTCCAGTATGGCTTCCTGTCTGCGGAGTTTGTACGGGGTGGGGCGGCTTCCGGGGCCGAGTCGTGCCATCGCCTTCGGAATGTGTCCGGGCGGCAGTCGCCAGCGCAGCCGTGCGGGGATGGCGCGCAGGGCGGTACCGGCGGCGCGCAGGCGGCGGTCGACGACGTCCGCGGGCGGCGCCGGACGGCCGTACAGCTCATGGGCGTACGAGGGCAGCGACTGGTAGGCGAGTGCCGCCACGCGCCGCCAGAGCAGCGCACGCGCCGGAACCAGCAGGGGAGGGACGGGAGGGTTGCACAGGAAGTCATCGATGTCCAACGCCTCCTTTCCTGCGGCGAGTTCGTGGCGCACCCGGTCGAAGTAGTCCGTGAGCCCGGCGGTGGAGGCCGGCACACGGTCCGGATCGAGTCCGACGAGACGGGCGCTGCGGCGGTGTTCGTCGACGTAGCGGTCGGCCAGGGCGTCGGTCAGCGGGTAGCCGGAGCGGCGTTCGACCTGGAGGTAGGAGTCGACCTCGGCGCAGTGCACCCACAGGAGCAGTTCCGGCTCGTCGATGCCGTAGCTCTCGCCGGTCGCCGGGTCGGTGGCCTTGAGGAGCCGGTGTATTTTGCGGACCCTGGCACCGGCCTTCTCGGCGGCGGGGGTGGTGCCGTAGGTGACGGTGCCGACGAACGAGGCGGTGCGCATCAGCCGCCCCCAGGCATCCTCACGGAAGTCGGAGTTCTGCGTGACACCCCGGACGGCGCGCGGGTGCAGCGCCTGGAGGTACAGCGCCCGCACTCCCGCGACCCACATCATCGGGTCGCCGTGCATCTGCCAGCTGACCGATCGGGGCCCGAAGAGCCCCGGGTCGATGTCGTCCATCCGCTTCTGCCTCCCGCTCGGTGACCCAGGTCTGGCGTTGGCACGTCCGTACACTGTCCCCCCTCGGGCACCCGGTGCGCGAGGGCCGCGCGGTGACGCGGGCGACGGGCCGGCCCTCAGCCGCGGCGGGCCACGGTGACGATCTCGCGGCTGTCCCCGGTGACGGGTCCCCGGTGCCAGTCGCCGTACTGCGCCTCGATCACGAAGCCCGCCCCGCCGAGGAACCGGCCGAGCGCCGCGACATCGAGGAACCTCAGGCTTTCGTGGAGCACGCGGAGCACGGTGCCGTCCGGCTCGGCCACCGTCCCGTGGAACGTGACCACATCACCGGTGACGGAATCGACCTCGTGCCAGTAGCGCAGGGCACGGCCGTCCTCGTGGACGACGTCGACGACGTCGTCCGGGTTCGCCGGGGTCCACCCCTCCCAGGCCCGTGCCCGCGGATGCCTGGTATCGAAGACGAAACGGCCGCCCCGGCGCAGCGTCCCGTGGATCGCGGTGAGCGAGGTGCGCACATCGTGATCGGTGAGCAGGTTCTGAAAGGCGTGACCGGTCATCGTCGCCAGCGCGAATCCGGCGCCGCTCCTCGCGTCCGCCGCGGTGCCCTCGGTCCACTCGACATCGGCCCGGCGCCGGGCCCGCTCCAGCGCGGCACGATCGGGGTCCAGCCCGGCGAGCCGGCCCCGATGGCCCCGCTCACGTGCGAGCCGCAGCATGGCCCCGGTGCCGCAGCCGATGTCCAGCACCGACTCCGCGTCCATGACCAGCGGGAAGAAGAAGCCGCCATCGGCCCGTCGAACGGGGTCCCACGGGTTCAGCACGTCATACAGCGCGGCAGCGTCGGCATCGGAGAACACCGCGACAGTGTCCGCCAAGTCCCTTGCCCCATCAAGCGATTACTCCGAGCGGGAGAGGGACCTGATCCGTGCTGACCGGCCGGTCGGAGACGACGGGGACTCCGGGTTGCCGTTCGACGCCCCCGGTGAATCCCCACCGCCATGCCGTGTCCCAGCCACGCGTTCCAGGTGGTCGGGATTCTCGCTGGTCAGAGCCTGTACCGGCGTTCCGGCGTTCCGGATCTCCGGCCTGCCGTAGTGGACGGAACCCCACATGGGACAGGCTGTGGCTCTTCCAAGTCCCCGCCGCGCCCGCAGCACTTGGCGTGGACGGGGCCGGCCGGTCACCGGCCGAGGACGTCACGACGCAGCCGCACAGGGAGTTCCCATGTCACCTCCACCTCTCCGGTTCCCCCCGCACGGAGTGCGTCCCGGATCGTCGGGCACGTCCCTCATCGGCCGTCGTCCACGTCCCGTACGGTCCCTGGTGGCGCTCTGGGCCGCACTGGGCTTCCTGGCGGCTCTCCTGGCCGCCGTGCCCACCGCGGCGCCGGCGGTGGCGGCCGGTAAATCTGTACCGCCGCCGGCGGCCGACCGGCAGAACAGGCAGCTGGTGACGGGCTCCTGGAACATGCAGGGGGGAAGCGACGGCATCGGATCGGTACCGGAGTCCCGGTGGAACACCGGCATCCGGACCATCCTGCGTGACGAGGTGGACGTGGCGACCCTTCAGGAGGCCGGTAACGCCCCTCCGGAGTCGTCCAACCCCAGCGACCGGGTCTTCGCCAATCCGAGTGTGACGGAGCACGTGTACCGGGTGGGCCCCGACGACCTCGTACAGATCTACTGGGGCCACATCGGCCAGCGGCGCAACGCGCTGGCGATCATGACCCGGGAGACCGTCCGCGACGCGGATCTGATCCTGGTGAACGGAGAACACGATTCCCGGCCGATTCTGGCCGTGCAGATCGGTGAGACCTGGTACTTCAGCGCCCACGCCCTGTCGGGAGGCGGCGTCGACGCGCCGGAGATCATCGACAGGGCGTACAACTTCGTCCGTCAGCGTTCACCGGGCGCGCCCTGGCAGGTGCTGGCCGACTTCAACCGGAATCCCGGGCGGATGCCCGCCCGGTTCCAGCGGCACATCGTACGTTCGAATCTGCCGACCCAGTACGGCGGCAACGAACTCGACTGGGCTCTCATCAGTAACGGGACCGACCGTACGGTCACCGCCGAGCGCAGAGCCACCGATTCCGATCACTACTACATCCGTTACACCTTCAACAGGGGGTGCCTCGCTCCACAGGCCGCCCGGAGCGAGACGGCTGCCGAAGAGTGCCTCGATCCGGTCGCCGGGCACACCTACTGGACCTATACCTCCTCCAGTAAATGGCCGGGCCATGCCATTTCGAGCGGAACCTTGTGGAACATTCCGCATGTGGAGGAGTTCGGCAAGGATGACGAGGACGCGATCGTCGAAGTCCTGTTCAGTGTCCGGCCGGACAGATATGTGCTGAAGACGCGGGACGGGTGCATCACACGTGACGAGTCCTCCGAGGACACCGCGTGGGGGGACTGCGATCAGGAGGCCGAGGCGGCGGACTGGGCGTTCTCCGACGGGAAGATCGTGGACCCCTATGCCAATGGGCCGAGCTTCCTCCAGCCGACCGCGCTCGGCGATCGGCCGGACTTTCCCTATCTGATCACCGCACCCGAGCCTCATGTGTGGTGGTTCGTGGAAACCGGCACGGGGGACCCCGGGGACGGGACCGGGAAGCCTGATATCCGATTGATGCCCGTGGGCGATTCGATCACCTTCGGTGTGGGGTCCTCGGACGGCAACGGCTACCGGGAGAAGCTGTGGGACCCGCTCGACGACCTGGAATTCCACCCGGATTTCGTGGGGTCGAACCATTCCGGGGACATGTCCGATCCGGAGCACAACGGGCATCGCGGATGGGTGATCGATGAGATCGCGGAGCCGGCGGCCCTGGACTCGCGGTCGATGCGCCCGAACGTGGTGACGCTGATGGCCGGTACGAACGACATCTACCGCAACGAGGATGTCGCGGGTGCTCCGGCCCGGCTGGGCAGGCTGATCGACCGGATGCAGTCGGGCTCACCGGGGGTGGCGATCGCGGTGGCGACGCTGGTGCCGGTGAAGGACGATCCGGCGGCGCAGGACCGGCGCAACGCCTACAACGAACAAGTGCGGTCACTGGTGGAGGCCCGGCAGAACCAGGGGCAGAAGATCGTGCTGGCGGAGCTGGGGCCGATGACGGACTCGATGCTCCTGGACCAGCTGCACCCGAACGACGACGGCTACACCTACATGGCGGACCGGTTCGTGGAGGCGGTCATGAAGATGGTGGAGCTGCGCTGGGTGGCCGAACCGGCGGACCCCGGGGACGGCGGCGACCCCGACATGTGCGTGAAGAATCCCGGTGGGGGCTGGTCCGAGCTGGGCCGGATCGCGCAGGGACCGATCCCCGCCGACAGTGCCACCGCCGGAGTGAAGGGCAGTGTCCGGCTCGCGGACTTCGACGGAAACGGCCGGACCGACTACGCGGTCCTCACCGACACGGGCGCCGTGTATCTGTGGACGAGGACCGCGGACGGCTGGGAGGACCGGGGCAAGGTCGCCGAGGGCAACGGGGCGGCCGGCCGAGGGGGGACCGTACGCCTGGCCGACCTCGACAAGGACCACGACGCCGACTATCTGGCGGTCCACGAGAACGGCGCGGTCGAGGCGTTCCGCAACGACGGGGTCCGGGAGCACGGCAACAGCGGGTGGCATTCGATGGGCCTCGTCGCCGAGGGCACCGGTCACGGCGGCGGCGCGGAAGTCCGGTTCGCCGACATCGACGCGGACGGCGACGCCGACTATCTCCTCGTGCACGACGACGGATCGGTCGAGGCGTGGCTCAACGACGATGTCCTCGTCAACGGCAAGAGCGCCTGGACGAAGCTGGGGGTGATCGCGGCCGGGACCGGCAACCCCGGTTCGAAGGTCCGGCTGGCCGACCTGGACGGGGACGCGGACGCGGACTATCTGGTCGTCCACGAGGACGGGCGGACGGAGGCCTGGCTCAACGACGATGTCGCCGGGAAGCTGGGCAAGGGCTGGACACCGATCGGGAAGATCGCGGCCGGCACCGGACCGGGCGGCCCGGCGGTGCGGTTCGCCGACTTCGACGCCGATGGGGATGCCGACTACTTCGTGGTCGGTTCGGCCGGTACGGCGACCGTGTGGGAGAACCTCGACGTCGCCACGCGGCCCGACAAGGCGAACGGCTTCAAGAAGGTGGGTGTCTACGGCCGGCACATGCTCGACGCCGCCGCGAAGGCAAGAGTCGTGCGCTTCGCGGACCTCGACGGTGACGGGGACGACGACTACCTCCTCGTCGGGCCCAGGGGCGAGGTCGAGGCCTGGCGCAACGACGACGTCGGCACGAAGGGCACGAACGCCTGGATCAAGGTGGGCAAGGTCGCCGAGGGCGTCTCCCCGGGCGAGCACGAGCGCGTCGTGTTCGCCGACTACGACGGTGACCGCCGCGACGACTACCTCGTCGTGGACGACACCAACGGCCGCGTGCGGGGCTGGCACAACGACGGTGTCTTCAGCAAGGGCATCACCGCCTGGACCGGGGTGGGCGTCATCGCCCAGGGCCCCACGGGGGCGGGTGAGCGCGAGGTGCAGTTCGCCGACATCGACGGTGACGGGGACGACGACTACCTCCTCGTCTCCGCGGACCACTCCGTGCACGGGTGGCAGAACAAGGGCACCGATGCCCCCGGCGGTGGCGGCTGGGCCCTGCCCGCCCTGATCGCCCGGCCGAAGGACTCCGTCCCCGCCCAGCAGCGGACCGTCTTCGCGAGCATGACGTGCGACGACCGCGCCGACTACGTCCTGCGCGATCCGGACCGTGACAACGCCCTCTACAGCTGGCGGAACCTCGGCGGCTTCGACAACGAGTGGTCCAGCAAGAAGAAGATCGCCTACGGGGTGGCGATGAGCTTCCCCGTGGAGAACCATCTCGCCGACCTCGACGGTGACGGGCTGGACGACTACCTCGTCGTCGACCCGAAGAACGGCGCCGCACGCGCCTGGCTCAACAACGGCGGCAACCAGGCGGCCCCGTAGCAGCGGTCCCCCGTACGTCCCGCACACGGGCGTCCCCGGAGGTCCGTACTCCGGGGACGCCCGCCATGTCCCGGATCCCGGCCCCTGTCCCGGGGTGCGGTCATGACAGCACTCGTATAAGGCCGTTGGCGGGAGGGGCCGTGCGTACGGCTCTGCCTCGTGTTCTCCTTCCGGTTCTCCACGGCCTGAAGCCCGTCGTCGGCCCCGGGGCGGGCCGGTCCGGCCGCGCCGCGGCCGGCTCGTCGTTCGGAGAAGGCCTCGCCGCACGCGTTCACCGCCGTACCCGCGGCATCCCGAGGCCGATCCACGAGATGATCTCCCGCTGGATCTCGTTGTTGCCCCCGCCGAAGGTGAAGATGACGGCGGACCGGTAGCCGCGTTCGAGCTCGCCGTGCAGGACGGCGCCCGCCGAGCCCTCCTTGAGCGGCCCCGCCGAACCGACGACCTCCATCAGCCAGGCGTACGCGTCGCGGCGCGCCTCGGAGCCGTACACCTTGACGGCGGAGGCGTCCTGCGGGGTGAGGGTGCCGTCCTGGAGGGCGGAGACCATCTGCCAGTTGAGGAGCTTCATCGCGTCGAGCCGGGTGTGGGTGCGGGCCAGCAGGGCCCTGACCCAGCCGAGGTCGACGACCCGGCGGCCGTCGGCCAGCTTGGTGTCGAAGGCCCAGCGCTGGACGTTGTGCAGGGCGCGGACGGCCATGGTGCCGTGGGCGGCGAGGGTGACGCGTTCGTGGTTGAGCTGGTTGGTGATGAGCCGCCAGCCCTTGTTCTCTTCGCCGACGCGACGCGAGACGGGGACCTCGATGTTCTCGTAGTAGCTGGCGGTGGTGTCGTGCGAGGCGAGGGTGTTGATCAGGGTGCAGGAGTAGCCGGGGTCGCTCGTCGGGACCAGCAGCATGGTGATGCCCTTGTGCGGCGGGGCGTCGGGGTCGGTGCGCACCGCGAGCCAGACCCAGTCGGCGGTGTCGCCGTTGGTGGTCCAGATCTTCTGTCCGTCGACGATGTAGCGGCCGGTCTTCTCGTCCCCCTCGCGGACGGCCCGGGTCCGGAGCGCGGCGAGGTCGGTGCCCGCGTCGGGTTCGCTGTAGCCGATCGCGAAGTCGATCTCCCCCGAGAGCACCTTCGGCAGGAAGTACGCCTTCTGTTCGTAGGTACCGAACTGCATGATCGTCGGTCCGACGGTGTTGAGGGCCATCAGCGGCAGCGGTACGCCGGCCTGGGCGGCCTCGTCGAAGAAGATGAACTGTTCCATCGGGGACAGCCCGCGTCCGCCGTACTCCTGGGGCCAGCCGACACCGAGCCAGCCGTCGGTGCCGAGCCGGCGGACGGTCTCGCGGTAGAAGCGTTTCTGGGCGGCGGGCTCCGCGTAGCGCGCATAGGCGTTGTCGGGAACCAGGCCGGCGAAGTACGTGCGCAGTTCGGCGCGCAACTGCTGCTGCTCAGACGTGTATTCGAGGTGCACGGCCCCTCCAGAGTCTCGCGTTCGCGTCGCCCGTGTGCGGCGGCGCACACAGTAGAACGTGTTGCAAGAATCCGGAAGGGCGATGGACGGGCGAGGACCGGGAGCATGGAGGTTCCGCGGTCCTCGGGCCGCCGTCAGCGCTTGACGGCGCGCAGGACGACGAACTTCGGGTCACCGGCCACGGTGGAGCAGTTGCCGAAGATACGGCGCAGCTGGGTGTGGTGGCCGAGGTGGCGGTTGCCGACGACCCAGAGTTCGCCGCCCTGCCGCAGCGCGGTGCGGGCGCCGTGGAACATGTTCCGGGCGGTCGCGTCGGTGGTGGCCAGATGGGAGTGGAAGGGCGGATTGTTGAGCACCAGGTCCACACTGCCCGGGGCGAGGTCCGCGAGGCCGTCGCCGACGATGAAGTCGGCCTTGGCATCGGCCGGCGCGTTGGCCCGGAAGGTGGCCTCGGCCGAGGCCACCGCCTGGCAGGACTCGTCGATGAAGGTGACGGCCGACTCGGGGTTGCCGAGCGCGGCGGACAGACCGAGCACCCCGTTGCCGCAGCCCAGGTCGACGACGTGCTCGGGGCCGCTCCGCGCGGGCAGATGAGCGAGGAAGAAGCGGGTGCCGATGTCGAGGCGTTCGGCGCAGAAGATCCCCGCGTGGTTGGTCACGGTCCGGCCGGAGACGGCGCCGACGTCGGCGGGCAGGTCGTAGCGGTACGGCCAGGGACTGGGCACCGGGACCCGGTCCGGGTCGGGGGTGCAGAGAATCAGGCGCGCCTTCTTCACCGCGAGTGAGGTACGGGTCGGCCCGATGATCCGCTCGAAGAGCTTGAGCGTGGAGGTGTGGATCTCCTTGACCATGCCGGTGCCGATGACCACGGTGCCCGCGTGGACGGCGGGCGCCAGCCGGTGCAGCTGGTCCTCCAGGAACGCGAGGCTCTTGGGCACCCGCACCAGCAGGACGTCGATCCGGTCCGGCGGGGTGTCGCGGGAGGACAGCAGCCCCACCCCGTCCGCGTCGGCGCCGTTGCGGGCGAGGTTCGCCAGGGTGGCGCGCCGGGCGAGATACGAGTCGGTGATCTGTACGGGGTGCTCGCCGGCGAGCGCCGTGGTCAGGGCGCCCCAGCGGTCGCCCACGACGACGACCGTGCCGGAAAGGTCCACGGGCGCCCCGGTGCCGGGGTCCGCCAGTTGCCGCAGCAGATACTCATCGGCGGCGTCCCACGCGCGGAACGGGTCGCGCGGGTGCTCGGGAAAGCGGGCGAGGTCGAGAACGCCCTGTGACGTCGTCAAACGGTTCATTGTGCGCTCAGGCTAGCCGAGCGCCGGGGAAACATCCGGGGGCGCCCCACACGCCCCCGGATGTCCCGCGTCCCCCGTACCGGCCCGTCCCCCGCCCCGGCCGTTACGGAAGCCGCTTGTCGATGGCGGACCGCCCCTCGGCGGCCAGCTTGCGCCGTGCCCACTCCAGCGTCTGCGGGGTCAGGTCCCGCCCCGAGGCGAGCACCAGGTCCTCCGCCGTCGGCTGATCACTCCCGCCCGTGTGCAGCAGCCGGTCGGGAGTCACCCCCTGCCCCTCGGGCACGGCCGTGGTCACGGATACGGATTCGGGCTCTTCGCTCATGCCGCCTCCTCGTCCTTGCGGCAATTCTCGCTCCGCGCGGGCGTGGCCGCATCCGAGAACGGAAGGGTCCCGGCCGCTTCCCGGGGCGCCGCCCGCCGCGCCCTCACTTGACCTGCACATGATAGGTACGCAGCGTTCACACACGGGTCACTGTGCGTGTGGAAGGCTCCCGGCTGACCACACACCACACCACGACCGCGGCACCGCCTCCACCCAGTGGCGGCGTCGTGGCACCCGTGTTTCCGGAGAGGACACCCCACATGTCCCGTCGTCATCTGTTCTACGCGCGTCCACTGCTGGCCACCGCGGCCACCGTGGCCGTGCTCGCGGGCACCGCTGCCGCCGCGCCCGCCCAGGCCCTGCCGGACCGGGCGGCAGCCTCGTCCGCCGCCCTCGACGACACGTACTACCAGGACGCCCTCGGCAAGACGGGCACCGAGCTCAAGGGTGCCCTGCACACGATCATCAGCGACCAGACCAAGCTCTCCTACAGCCAGGTGTGGACCGCCCTCAAGGACACCGACGAGGATCCCGCCAACTCCTCCAACGTCATCCTTCTCTACACCGGGCGCTCCCAGTCCAAGAACGACAACGGCGGCAACACGAACCAATGGAACCGGGAGCACGTCTGGGCCAAGTCGCACGGCGACTTCGGCACCGCGACCGGTCCGGGCACCGACATCCACCACCTGCGCCCGACCAACGTGAAGGTCAACTCCACCCGCGGCAACAAGGACTTCGACAACGGCGGGAGCGAGCTCGGCGACGCGCCGGGCAACTACACCGACAGCGACTCCTTCGAACCGCGCGACGCGGTCAAGGGCGACGTCGCCCGCATGATCCTCTACATGGCGGTGCGCTACGAGGGCGACGACTCCTTCGCCGACCTCGAACCCAACGAGCGGGTCGGCAACGGCTCGGCCCCGAACATCGGCAAGCTGTCCGTACTGAAGCAGTGGAGCCAGGAAGACCCGCCGGACACCTTCGAGAAGCGGCGCAACGACGTCATATTCGACCAGTACCAGCACAACCGGAACCCGTTCATCGACCACCCCGAGTGGGTCGAGGCCATCTGGTAGAAGAACCGTTCCGGCACACTCCCCCGGCGCGGGCGGGCATCCGCCTCACCTCGCCGGGGGTGTGTCCGGCGCGTACGCGCACCGCTGGACGGCCTCCTCCCGGGAGGCGTAGCGCGGCAGGTCCTGCCCGGTCCGCTCGCGGACGAGGTCCGGCGGACCGAGGCGGTCCGCCGGGTCGACGACCGCAGCGCGCCGTCCGTCGTCCGCGAGCCGGCGCAGTCCCGAGTGCAGCGTCGCCAGGGCCACCGAGTCGATGGAGGTGACATCGCTCAGGTCGAGCACGACGGAGCCGCTCCGGTCCGGTCCGGACTCGTCCAGGGCGTACAGCACCCGTTCCGCGGCGGGGAAGTCGAGGGCACCCTGCGCGGCCACGACCCCCACCCGTTCGCGCAGGGCGCGCTCGCGGCCGCCGGCGGGCGCCGAGGGAAGATCGTCGGCGGTGGTGACGAGGGCGATGGTGGAGCCGGGCAGCGCCGGATTGTTCATGAGGTGGAGTCCGAGCCGCCGCGACAGCGCGCCGAGCGCGGCGCGACCGCGGACCGATGTGCCGGACGCGTCCAGCGGCGGACTGTAGGTGGCCAGGCCGAATCGCGCCGGACCCGCCGCGATCAGACCTCCCGACACGCCACTCTTGGCCGGCAGCCCGACCCTCAGCAGCCAGTCCCCGGAGGAGTCGTACATCCCGCAGGTGGCCATGACGGCGAGCACCTGCGCCGCCACCCGCGCCGAGACCACGGTGTCGCCCGTGTACGGATTGACGCCGCCATGGGCCAGGGTCGCGGCCATCGTGGCGAGATCGACGGCGGTGGCCCGCACGGCGCACTGCCGGAAGTACGTCTCCACCGCCGCCACGGGGTCGACGGGCAGGGTTCTGGCGCTGCGCAGCAGATAGGCGAGCGCGCGATTGCGGTCCCCCGTCGCCGCCTCGGAGGCGTACACCTCCTCGTCGACGTCCAGCGGCCGTCCGGCGAAGCGGCCCAGGCAGCCCAGGATCCGGTCGAACGCGGGCCCGTCCGGGCCGTCGGGGACCAGTGCGGTGGTGACGATGGCACCGGCGTTGACCATGGCGTTGGCGGGCCGTCCGGTCACCGGTTCCAGACTGATGGCGTTGAAGGCCTCGCCGCTCGGTTCGGCGCTCACCCAGCGGCCCACCTCGTCGAGGCCGAGGAGGGACAGGGCGAGCGCGTAGACGAAGGGCTTGGAGACCGACTGGAGGGTGAAGGGGACATCCGCCTCCCCCGTGCTGTAGCGGTGCCCGTCCATGCTGACCAGGGCCAGCCCGAAGGCGTCCGGGTCGGCGAGCGCCAACTGCGGGATGTAGTCGGCCGGTTCTCCCTCGCGTACGCCGATGAACTCGGCCCGCAGGACACGCAGCGCGCCGGTCACGGCATCGGCGGCGCTCACGTCGCGGGGCTCTGCGGGGAACTGTTCCGGTTCACGGACCCTCCGTCCGTCCAGGGCCATACCACCGACCACCAATTCGCCCATATTAGGTTCAAAAGGTATGAATTGACTCGTTGATTCACCCGCTCCATCCGGGAGCGGGGGCGAGCCCCCGGAGGGAACGATGGATACGGACGCCCTGACCGCCGGTCTGTTGCAGGAGCTGCGGGCGACCAGGCCCTATCCGGCCGTGTCCCTGACCATGCCGACCCATCGGCGGGCGCCGGACAACGCCCAGGACGCGGTGCGGCTGCGCAATCTGGTGGCGGAGGCCGGCGGCCGGCTGGACGCCGATCCGCGGGTGACCCGTGAGGCCGCCGCCGCCGTCAAGGGGCAGCTGGACCGCGCGGTCGCCGAGGTGGACCCGCGCCGGGCGCTGGACTCCCTGGTCATCCTGGCCACGGCCGAGGAGTACCAGATCTGGCAGCTGCCCCGTACCGCACCCGAAAGGGTGGTTCTGAGCGACACCTACCTCACCCGCAACCTCGTGGCCGCGAAGGCCCAGGCGCGACCGTTCTGGGTGCTCACGGTCGCCGGCGACCACGCGGCCCTGTGGAGCGGCACCACGGACGGCGTCCGTCCCCAGGAGCGGGGCGGGTTCCCGCTGACCGCCCCCAAGGAGCCCCCGAACCCGCAGCGCGAGGAGCGGATCGGCGACACCCCGAGCACCTTCAGCGACGAGGAGACCCGGCAGTTCCTGCGGACGGTCGACGAGGCGCTGCGCGGAGTGCTCGCCGCCGACCCGCGCCCCCTGTACCTCTTCGGTCTGGCACCCGCGCTCGCCCTGTTCGACGAGGTGGGCGAGTGCGGCAGGTCGGCCGCCGGCCGGGTCACCAAGGGGGCGCCCGCCGACATCCCGCCGGCCGAGCTGCTCAAGGAGTTGCGTCCCGCCCTGGAGGAAGGGGCCGGGCAGCGGGCGGCCGAGATCGACACCAGGCTCGACCACGCACGTGGCAGCCGCGCGTTCGCCGGCGGACTCGACGAGGTGTGGACGGCGGTGCGGGAGGGCCGCGCCGGGCTCGTCGCGGTCGAGGAGCACGTCCAGCGGACCGTCAGGGTCACCGACGATCATCTGGAGCCGGTGAGCGGGGACGAGAGCGCGCGGGCGGCGGACGGACAGGTGCGCGAGGACATCGTGGACGAGCTCGTCGAGGCGGCCCTGGACAACGGCGCCGATGTCGTGTTCGTCGCCGACGACTCCCTCGCCGAGCACGGCCGGATCGCCGCGGCCCTGCGCTACTGAGGCCCGGCCGGGCGGGAGCGGCCGGGCCGCCGGCCCGGCCGCTCCCCTGCGGAGATCTGCGGGCTACTCGTGGACGGGGCCGTACCAGATGGTGGTGGCGTTGCAGAACTCGCGGATCCCGTGCCCGGCGAGCTCCCGCCCGTAGCCGGAGCGCTTCACCCCGCCGAAGGGCAGCGCGGGGTGCGAGGCCGTCATCCCGTTGAAGAAGACGCCGCCCGCCTCCAGGTCGCGTACACAGCGGTCCATCTCAGCCGGGTCCCGCGTCCATACGTTGGAGCTGAGCCCGAAGGGGGTGTCGTTGGCCAGGTGCACCGCTTCGTCCAGGTCGGCGACGCGGTGGAGCGTGGCGACCGGGCCGAAGGCCTCCTCGTGGTGGATGCGCATCGACGCGGTGATCCCGGCGAGCACCGTGGGGAGGTAGAAGAAGCCCCGGTCCAGGCCGGCGCCCAGGTTCCCGGGCCTGCTCCCGCCGCACAGCACGCTCGCGCCCCGGTCGACGGCGTCGTCGACGAGTGCCTCCAGATCGGTGCGGCCCTGCTCGCTGGCGAGCGGGCCGACGTCGGTGGACTCCTCCAGGGGGTCCCCGACGGTCAGTGCGCTCATGCCCGCGGTGAAGCGCTCGGCGAACGCGTCGTACACGTCCGTGTGCACGATGAATCGCTTGGCGGCGATGCACGACTGGCCGTTGTTCTGCACCCGCGCCGTGACCGCCGTCGCGGCCGCCCGCTCGATGTCCGCCGACGGCATGACCAGATAGGGGTCGCTGCCGCCCAGTTCCAGGACGGTCTTCTTCACCTCGTCGCCCGCGACCGCCGCGACCGCGCGTCCGGCCGGTTCGCTGCCGGTGAGGGTGGCGGCGGCGACGCGGCTGTCACGCAGGATCGCCTCGACGGCTCCGGAGCCGATGAGCAGCGTACGGAAGCAGCCGGCGGGGAAGCCCGCGCGGCGGAACAGGTCCTCCAGGTACAGGGCGGTCCGCGGGACGTTCGAGGCGTGCTTCAGCAGTCCGACGTTGCCCGCCATCAGTGCGGGCGCGGCGAAGCGCACCACCTGCCACAGCGGGAAGTTCCACGGCATCACGGCGAGGACGACGCCCAGCGGACGGTAGCGGACGAGGGCCCGGGAGGCGCCGGCGTCGTGCGCGTCGGCGTCCGTGGGGTGTTCGTCGGCCAGCAGCCGTTCGGCGTTGGCGGCGTACCAGCGCATCGCCTTGACGCATTTGGCGGCCTCCGCGCGGGCCGCCCCGATGGGCTTGCCCATCTCGGTGGTCATGGTGCGGGCGATCTCGTCACGGTCCCCGTCCAGCAGGTCGGCGGCCCGGTTCAGCCAGCCCGCCCGCTCGGCGAAGGTGGTGGCGCGGTACTGGCCGAAGGTGGTCCGGGCGGCGACGAGCCTGCGCTCGATCTCCTCCCCGCCCAGCGCGTCGTAGGTCTTGAGCAGTTCGCCGTTCGCGGGGTTGACCGTCGCGATGGGCATGGCAGTGGCCTCCTTGCCTCGGTACTCCGACCGTGCCGCGCCACGCCGGACGGCGCAACGCGGCCTCTCGCCCCGCGCGGCCGGCCGACGCGGATCACACATGCCCCGGGCACCGGGTCCGCGTCCGCCGGAGAGCCGCGCGCGGCTCCTCACACCAGCGCGGCGAGGGGCTGGAGCCGGGACTCGCCCGTTGCGGGCAGGGGCGTGTGCGGGAGCAGTCCCGCGGTGCGCGGCGCCTCGGCGTAGCGCGTGAACCAGACCACTTTGCCCTCGGCGGTCCGGCAGGTGCCCCAGCTGTCGCTCAGGGCCATCACCCGGCTCAGTCCTCCACCGGCGCCGAGCAGCCGGGGCATCTCGCGGCCGTTGTCCGCGACGGACACCGTGAGGTGCCGCCCCGTCCAGCGGAGCTCGATGACGCACTCGTTGTCCGCACCGACATGCCGGTGGACATTGGTCAGGAGCTCGTCCAGCGCCCGGCACACCGGCCGGACCTGCAGATCGAGGCTCCAGTGGCGCAGGTGCGCGGCGACGATCCGCCGCAGCCGGGCAACACGCTCGGCCGATACCTGCAGTTCGACCAGGTAGTGCCGGTCGAGTGAAACGGTCATCGTCGAGGCTCCTCACCGCGAGGCCCACGTGCTTCACCCCGGTGAACCACCGACCCCCGAATACGAAGCGTGAGCACCTATCACTTCTGGGTCACTCATTAGAGTGACCCGGGGGTGTCGAATGCGCAACAGATGAGCCATATGCCCCGATGAGTGGGTGCTGCGCGGACGTCAGAGCAGATAGGGCAGCAGCCTGTCCGGCGTGAGCGGGAGTTCGCGCAGCCGCGCCCCGGTGGCGTGGCGCACGGCGTTCCCGATGGCGGCGGCGGTGCCGACGATGCCGATCTCGCCGATGCCCTTGCTGCCCATGGGGTTGAGGTGCGGGTCGTCCTCGTCGATCCAGTGCGCCTGGATGTCGGGCACGTCCGCGCTGACCGGCACGTGGTACGAGGCGAGGTCGCTCTGGGTGAAGTCGCCGAAGGCGGGGTCCACGGTGCTCCCCTCGGTCAGCGCCATACCGAGACCCATGACCATGCCGCCGATGAACTGGGACCGTGCGGTGAGGGAGTTGAGGATGCGCCCGGCCGCGTACACACCGAGCAGCCGCCGCACGTGGACCTCTCCCGTGACGGCGTCGACGGCCACCTCGGCGAAGTGGGCGCCGAAGGCGTGCCGTGCGTAGGGGGATTCCCCGGAGGTCTCCCGCTCGGTGTCGGCGGTGACGGTGAGGCCCTCGGCGGGGAGCGGTCCCGTGTGCGTCTCCAGCCGTGCGGCCAGGGCGGTGGCCGCCTTGTGCACCGCCCAGCCCCAGGAGGCCGTGCCCGAGGAGCCGCCGGCCAGGGGGGCGGTGGGCAGGCCGCTGTCGCCGATGGCGATACGGACGCTCTCCACCGGTGCGCCGAGGGCGGACGCCGCGATCTGCGCGAGGACCGTGCGCGCGCCGGTGCCGATGTCGGTGGCGTTGACCGCGACGAGGTAGCCGCCGTCGGGTGCCGCGTGCGCCGACGCGGTGGAGGGGGCGACGTATACGGGGTACGTCGCCGAGGCCACCCCGGTGCCCAGCAGCCACCGCCCCTCCTCCCGGACGGCGGGTGCGGGGTCCCGGTCGTACCAGGCGAAGCGTTCCGCGCCCTCGCGCAGACAGGCGGCCAGGCCCCGGCTGCTGAAGGGCCGGCCGCTGTCCGGTTCGCTCGCCGGTTCGTTGCGCAGCCGCAGTTCGACCGGGTCGACACCGAGCGCGCAGGCCAGTTCGTCCATCGCCGACTCCAGCGCGTACATCCCGGAGGCCTCCCCGGGTGCGCGCATCCACGACGGGCTGGGGACATCGAGCGCGGTCACCCGGTGGGTGGTGCGGCTGTGCGGCGAGATGTACATCGTGCGCGCGGGCACCGCCGCCTGCTCGACGAACTCGGTGACGGTGGAGGTGTGGGTGACCACCTCATGGGCGAGCGCGCCGATGATCCCGTCGAGGTCGGCGCCGAGCCTCACCCGCTGCACGGTGGGCGGGCGGTGCCCGACCACCGCCGCCAACTGCCTCCGGGGCAGTGCCAGTTTGACCGGTCTGCCGGTGTGCCGGGCGGCCATGACGGCGAGCACCACCTGCGGGCGCGGGGTGCCTTTGCAGCCGAAGCCGCCGCCGACGTGCTCGGAGACGACGGTGATGCGCGAGGGTTCGAGGCCGAAGGTCCGGGCGAGGCTGTCGCGCACCCGGGTCGAGCCCTGGCTGGAGTCGTGGACGGTCAGATGCCCGTCGGCCCACACCGCCGTGGAGGCGTGCGGCTCCATGGGGTGGTTGTGCAGGGCGCGGAGCCGGTACGTCGCGTCGATCTGTACGGGCGCCGCCGCGAAGACCGCGTCGAAGTCGCCGCGTTCCCGGACGGCCGGATAGCCGCCGTTGGCCTGCTCCGGGGTGTAGAGGCCCGGGTGGTCGTCCGTGAGCGTGACGTCGTACGCCGGGGCGCGCTCGTACTCGACCCGCAGGGCCTCGGCCCCCTCCCGGGCCGCCTCGGGGCTGTCCGCCACCACGAGGGCGATGTGCCAGCCGCGGTGCGGGACGCGGTCGTCCTGGAGCACGGCGAGGGTCGGATCGTCGGGGTCCTTGAGCCGCGGGGCGTTCTCGTGCGTGAGGACCGTGCGCACGCCCGGGAGGGCGAGGGCGTCGGCGGTGCGCACGGCGACGACGCGCCCGGCGGCGACGGTGGCGGGGACGGGGACGGCGTACAGGCAGCCGGGCGGGGTGTGCTCCGCCGCGTAGCGCGCGCTGCCGGTGACCTTGTCCAGTGCCTCGCGGCGGACGACGGGCGCGCCGGGCGGCTGGGGGGCGTGGCTCATGGCGGGAGTCCTTGATCCGGATGTGGGGGTGTCGGGGGGGGTAGGCGGGCTCAGTCGGAGGGGACGGGCTGCCCGGCCGGTCCGGCCGGCTCCACCCGTCCCGGCGGCCGGCTCAGTTCGCTCAGCACGTCGACCGCCATCCGGCGGGCGAGGTCCACCTTGAACGCGTTGTCGCGCAGCGGCCGGGCGGCGGCGAGCTCGGCGTCCGCGGCACGCGCGAAGGTGGCGCGCGTGGCGGGCGCGCCCTTGAGCACCCCTTCCGCCGTGCGGGCGCGCCACGGCCGGTGGGCGAGCCCGCCGAAGGCCAGGGCCGCGTGCGCGATGCGGCCGTCGCGTACCTGGAGGAGGGCGGCGACGGAGGCCAGGGCGAAGGCGTACGAGGCCCGGTCGCGCGCCTTGCGGTAGAGGGAGACGGCACCGTCGGGACGCGGCGGGAGCAGCACGTCGGTGATCAGTTCGCCGGGCCGGATCGTGGTGTCCTGATCCGGGTTCTCCCCCGGCAGCCGGTGGAACGAGGTGACGGGTACCGCGCGCTCGCCCTCGGGTCCGACGAGCACGACGGTGGCGTCGAGCGCGGCCAGGGCGACCGCCATGTCCGAGGGGTTCGTCGCGACGCACTCGGCGGAGTGCCCGAGGACCGCGAGGTCGCGGTGGGCGCCGTCGCGGGCGGGACAGCCGGAGCCGGGTGACCGCTTGTTGCAGGGTTTGGAGATGTCCTGGAAGTACGGGCAACGGGTGCGCTGGAGCAGATTCCCGCCGGTGGTCGCCGTGTTGCGGAGCTGTCCCGAGGCTCCGGCCAGCAGCGCCTGGGAGAGCGCGGGGTAGCGGGTGCGTACGTCCGGGTGTGCGGCGAGGTCGCTGTTGCGCACCGTCGCTCCGATGCGCAGGCCGCCCTCCGGGGTCCGGGTCACCCGGTCCAGCGGGAGCCCGCCGATGTCGATGAGCAGCTCCGGGGTCTCGACGCCGAGCTTCATCAGGTCGACGAGATTGGTTCCCCCGCCCAGGAACCGGGAGCCGGGCCGGGCCGCCCGGAGGCGCACGGCCTCGGCGGCGGACGCGGGGCGCAGATAGGCGAACGGCTTCACGGCGCCACGTCCTCGATCGCTTCGACGATCCGGGGGTAGGCGCCGCAGCGGCACAGATTGCCGCTCATGCGCTCGCGGATCTCGTCCGCGTCCAGAACGGCGGGCCCGCCGTGGGCGGCGCCCCGGGGCGTGGCGTGCGAGGGGAACCCGTCCGCGGCTTCGCCGAGCATGCCGACGGCGGAGCAGATCTGTCCCGGCGTGCAGTAGCCGCACTGGAGGGCGTCCCGCTCCACGAAGGCCTGCTGCACGGGGTGCGGCCGGTCGCCTCCGGCCAGCCCCTCGACGGTGGTGACCGCGGCGCCGTCGTGGGCGACGGCGAGCAGGAGACAGCTGTTGGCACGGCGTCCGTCGACGATCACGGTGCAGGCTCCGCACTGACCGTGGTCGCAGCCCTTCTTCGCACCCGTGAGTCCGAGGTGCTCGCGCAGCATGTCCAGGACGGTGGTGCGGTGGTCGAGGGTGAGGGTCGTCGCGGTGCCGTTGACGTACAGCGTGAGCGTCGAGGACGTACCGGCCTCCCGCCGCTGCCCGACGCCCCGGCTTCCGGCCTTGTAGGGGTCCACTAGTGACTCTCCAGGCGCAGACGGACTTCTTCCTCCTGGTCACCGGCCGCCGTCCCGACGACCCGCACGGCGAAGGCGCCCGTCAGCTGCTGACGCAGCCGTTCGACCGCCCAGTAGCCGCCCTGCGCGTCGACCATCACGGGGGCCGACAGCCGGGCCGGTTCGGCCGCGGCCCTGGCCTCGGACACGTCGACCGTGGCCATCCACACGGTCGGCCGCGGCCCTTCCGCCTGCCTGGGTGAATCGCTCTCCGGGCGGTCGGAATCGAAGGAGCGGCGCAGCACGTCGAACACGGTGCGTGCGTCCTGCGTGGAGCATCCGGTCAGCGCGACGACCACCTCGCGGCCCGCCGGGTGGTCGCGGCCCTGCTCTCGCGTGCTGTTCACCGTGGTTCCTTTCCCACTGGGAGCCGGAAATTCGGGGACCCCCTCCAGGCTCACCCCGCAGCCGGCCGGCGGCGACACGAGAGCGGCACTCGGCCGTCGGACACCGCGGTGAAACTCTTTCTCCCTGTACATCCCCATAAAACATGAATTTGTGTGAATAACTGACTGTCGGCCCTGGTCCGGGGTATGCGGCATGCATGGACGTAACGAACGGAGCCCAGGCTTCCCTCGCCACCACGCTCGCGGACGGAGCGGGCGCCCTCGGGGTTGTCCTGCCCATCGCCGGAGTCGCCGTGGTGGCCGTGCTGATCGGCGCCTTCTGGTGGGGCATGCGCAAACGGGACACGGAGCTGCCACCGCCGCGCCCCGACGAGCAGCCCCACGCACCCGACCACCGGACCCACATCGAGGAGCCCGACAAGCACGGATCGGACCGGTTCCCGGAGAACGGCAGCGGCCTGTCACCGTACGAGCTCGGTGATCACGGCAATGAGGTGATCCCACCCGACACGGATCCCCCGCAGAACCGATGAAGGCAGTGGGTTCATGACCTCAGGACAGTCGCGTACGGGACCGGGTGCGGCGCCGCTGACAGGAGCGGCGGCACCGTGCTGGGTCAACCTGATGACCAGCGACCAGGAGGCCGCGCAACGCTTCTACGGTGCCGTCCTGGGCTGGACGTTCCGCCCCGGAAGGCTCGGCCGGCAGTTCTCCGTCGCCCGCCGCGGTGGGGTGCCCGTCGCCGGGATCAGCGCCATGTCGTCCGTGTATCAGGTCGCCGTCGCCTGGATGCCCTACTTCGCCGTCGAGGACGCCGATGTCGCCGCCGCCCGGATCCGTGAGCGCAGCGGGACGGTGGCGGTCGGTCCGCTGACGCTCGGCAAGGGGCGCGGGATCCTGGCCGCCGACCGGGACGGGGCGGCGTTCGGCCTCTGGGAGCGGACCGAGCCCGCCACCTCACCGCCGGCCCCGGACGGCCATTCGCACGCCTGGCTGCGGCTGCGGACCCGCGACGCGTTCGACGCCGCGATCTTCTACGGCGAGGTGCTCGACTGGGCGAGCGGCCGTCCCGGCTGCTGCGACGTCGCGTACGAGGGGGACGAGGTCATCGTGCGGTGCGACGGGCGGCCACTGGCCCGGATCAGCTCCGGGGCGGTGGAGGCGGCCGTCGACCCCGTCGTGCGCCCGCACTGGCAGGTGCAGTTCCCCGTGACGGACCTGGCGGGAACCGTCGCGGCGGCACAGCGGCACGGCGGCACCCCGGTCGAGGAGCAGGCCGTGCTCCGCGGCCATGAGGCGACCCTGCGCGACCCGGACGGCGCGCTCTTCACCGTGACCGATGTACGCAGCCCGGCGCGGACGGACGACTGAGCCGTTCGGTCCCGCGGGCCGCTCAGGCCCGCGGGCCCGGGCGGCGCCGCCCCCGGCCCGGAGCGTCCGCGCGGGCGCGCTCCCACAGGGGGAACGCGAACCAGCAGACCAGGAACCACAGCGCCATGCCGCCCACCAGCCACAGGGCCGCACCGTTGTGCAGGGCCACGCGGAGGATCAGCAGCAGGGCCGAGCACATCGTGCAGAACAGCAGCACCAGACCGAGCACGGTCAGCCGCGAGGCCCAGACGACCGTCCGCGGCTTCACCCGGCGGCCGGTGAGCAGCCGGTGGTACGACACGGGCCCGATGAGCGTGGCCGCCGTCGCCGAGCCGAGCAGGACCGTCGCCACGTAGATGTTGCGGTCGGTCACCGACAGTTCGGTGAAACGGGGCTGGAAGACCACGGCGAGCAGAAAGCCGAAGAGGATCTGCACGCCGGTCTGGGCCACGCGCAGTTCCTGGAGCAGGTCGCTCCACCGCCGGTCCGCCCGCTCCTCCTCGGTCTCCCGGCGCCCGCTGTCCCGGACCCTCTCCGGGTCCGCTCCCCCGGCCGCCCCGGCGTCCGTTTCCCCGCCCCGGGCGCCGTCAGAACTCCGTACCACCGGATGCCTCCTCACTGCGCCTGTACGGATCTCTCCGCGAGGGTGGGCCCGAGGGTGCCGCGCGTTCCTCCCGGTGCCACGTGGTGAACCCTCTCCCTCCATGGTGGGCGCATCACGGGCGGCTCCGCCCGCCGGAGACGGCCGCACGGCGGGAGGCCGACGGTGGGGGGAGGCCGGTGGCCGGTGGGGGCCGAAGGCGGGAGCGGGGGCCGGTGGGGGCGGTGGGCGGAATTGAGCCATCGCGCCGGGGACCCTCGACGTCCCTCCGTCCGCCTGCCTAAGATCCCCGCACGGCATCGCGCGTCGGTCACCGGCCGGGTGAGGCGTGGAGGTAGCCCGTGAGATGCCCGCTGGAGGCATTCCACAGTGTCAGTAGAGTTGAATCACACCATCGTTCATTGCCGGAACAACCGGGAATCCGCCGAGTTCCTGGCGCACCTTCTGGACCTGGAGACCGGGCCGGAATGGGGCCCTTTCATTCCGGTCGACCTCGCGAACGGCGTCACACTCGATTTCGCGACGATTCCCGAGGAATCGATCACGACGCAGCACTACGCCTTCCTCATCTCGGAGGCGGAGTTCGACACCGCGTTCGCCCGGATCAAGGAGCAGGGGCTCACCTACTACGGCGATCCCCATCAGAAACTCCTCGGCGAGATCAACCACAACGACGGCGGCCGGGGCGTGTACTTCTTCGATCCGAGCGGTCATGCCCTGGAGCTCATCACCCGTCCGTACGGCGGCATTTCATAACCGTACGGTTCCTGTGAGCACGCCCTGACATGACAGCCACCCGGTCCGCCGAACGGCCGGGTGGCTGCCGTGGGCCGGCTCCGGGCGGTCGGCCCCACGCCCGTACCCACCGTTTCCAGCGTTTCCACCGGCCCGTCACGAGCCATTCCCGTCACGAGCCGTTCCCGTCAGGGTGCCCGCGCTGTCCGGGGGCGTGCTCCCCGCGCGCCGCGAGGTGTTCCTCCGCCCTCGACGCGAGCACATGGACCGCGACCGTGCCGCAGGTCAGGCCCGCCAGGATTCCCGCTCGCCGGTGCGAACCGTCCGGGTCTTCCGGGCCGTCCGGGCCTTCCGGGCCGGTTCCGCCCCCGTCACCCGAGAGCAGCTTCCGCCAGGCCGACAGCAGGCGCACCGGGGTCACCTCCCAGCCGCCGTGCCGCGTCCACGTGGTCCCGGTCGCCGAGGAGCTCCCACCGCTGCAGGGCGAGGGGGACGTTGCCCTCGCGCCACAGGCGGCCCATGAAGGAAGCGAGCCCGAAGGTGTCGCCCCCGCGCTGGGCGGCGTCGGCGAGGAGGTCGTGGATCTGGGTCTTGCCCATGAGGTAGCTCAGCCCCTGGCCCGGGTGCCCGGCGAAGAAGGCCGCCTCCTCCCAGGCCGTGCCGGAGTCCATGGGGACGTACTCCGCGAGCCGGGTGGCGGCCTGACCGAGGGTCAGTTCGCCGAGGGCGAGGCCGATGTCCACCTCCACCCGAAGGGCCCGCAGGCGCATCGCGTTCACCACGAACAGCGCGCTGGCCGGGTCGTCGTCGAACAACCCGGCGTGCAGGGTGAGTTCCTCGGCGTGGAAGGCGATGCCCTCGTTGGCCGCGGAGTCGTAGTAGTGACGTCGCACCGGGTTGGGATGACGCCATGAGAGTGCCGACTGCCAGGCGTGAACGCCCTCGTGGATGACGCCGACACGGGGGTCGTGGGCCTCCGCGCGCTGGAAGTAGGGCAGGTCCGCGCGGGGGGCGCGGATGTAGCGCAGGGCGTCGTCGCCGGGTCGACGGGGTGAGGCCATGTAGTGCGGGACGCCGAGCCAGGTCAGGGGTTCCAAGTGGGGCGGCATGGGGGCGTTGCGGTAGTGGCGCAGGTCATGAGGGAGATCGATGAGGCCTTCGTCGCGCAGGAACATCCGGATGCTCTGTTCGTCCGTGCGCTGTCGCTCGATCTGGCGCGTGGTGTCGGCGAGAAGCGGTGGCTCGGGAAGGTCCCGGTGGCGTCGGCGCAGCACCAGCTCGGCCGCGGCGGCGCGGGCGTACTCCTGCCGGCCCATGTCCCGCAGCCGCTGGACCGGGTACGGCAGCAGGGCCACCCGGTGCAGGAAGTAGCGGAAGGCCTCGGGCCCCGGGCTGATCGCGCCGGTGAAGGCCGGCAGGTGCTCTTGGAGCCACTCCCGGTAGTCCACGAGCGCGCGCCGCGCGGCGGCGGTGACGGCGGCGAGCGCCGCCGCCCGTGCCGCGCTCAGGAACGGGGCCAGCGCCGCCATGGCCGCCCCCAGTGCCTCGTCGGCGGTGTCGAGCAGCCGCAGCGCGTACTGGGCGAAGGGACCTGCCGCATGACCGGCGAGGTGGTGTTTCGCCTGCTCCAGGAGTTCCGGTACGCGGCCGAGCCGGGCCACGATGTCCTGGGCGCGTGTGCCGTGGAAGGGCGGCGGCTCCAGCAGCAGGTTGTAGACGGGCACCAGGGCCTGGTCGATGAAGAAGCAGGGATTGCGGCGCCAGTCGCACAGCTGGTCCAGCTCCCAGTGCACGCGGGCCAGCGCGGAACCCAGCAGGGCCGCGTCGACCCGGTCGGCGACGGACGCCGCCGACATGTCGAGGTCACCGTGGCGGCGCGTGAACTCCGTCAGGACACGCCGCCGTTCGGCCATCGCGTCCGGCGACCAGTCGGGCAGCCAGCCGCCGGGGCGCTCGACCCGGGTGATGTCGTCGTAGGAGTCGGGCTGTGCCGCCGCGCGCCATGTCCAGAACTCCTCTGCCAGTCCGGCGAGTCGGCTCCTGCCGCTGTCCATCGGTCTCTCCTCGCTCCCGGTGGGGCACCCGGGCTGCCGGGCGCTCAGGCTGTCAGCGACACGTTGTAGGTCCGCATCCAGCGGTCGACCTCGATCAACGGCAGCAGCAGATGCAGATTGTCGGCCATGGTCATCATGCGGGTCCGGCCCGCGGCCAGTTCTCGTACCCTGGGTACGTCGAGCAGTCCGGCCAGCGGGGAGTCCCCGTCGTCCAGTACGGCGTCCAGAGCGGCGCGTACGGCGTCGGCGTGCGCCGGCGAGAAGGTGGCGGGGTAGGCGCTCTTGCGGCGCTGAAGCACCTCGCGCGGCAGCAGGTCGGCGGCGGCGGCGCGCAGCAGGCTCTTCTCGCGGCCGTCGGCGACCTTCATCTTCCACGGCACGTTCCACACGTACTCCAGGAGCGTGTGGTCGCAGAACGGCACCCGCACCTCCAGAGCGACGGCCATGCTCATCCGGTCCTTGCGGTCCAGGAGGTAGAGGAGCGGTCCCTGCAGGCTCAGGTGGAGGACCTCGCGCATCCGGGCCTGCAGTCCGGACTCGCCCGGCAGGCGCGGAACGCGCGCGCGGAGCGTGGCGTAGCGGTCGCGTTCGTCGTCGTCGGGACGGATCCGGGCCCGGACGTCGGGCGCCAGGCAGTCCGTGAGCCGGGGGCTGTTGCCGAGCCAGGGGAAGGTGTCGCCCCAGACGGTGCCGCTGTCGAAGAACCAGGGGTAGCCGCCGAACACCTCGTCGGCCGCCTCGCCCGAGAGGGCGACGGTGGACCGCTCCCGGATCGCCTGGAAGAGCAGGTACATGGAGGAGTCGAACTGGCCGAGACTGGGCTGGTCGCGGGCGAGCAGCGTCTCCGGCACGACCCCGGGCAGCGCCGCCGGGTCGAGTGTGATCGAGGTGTGGTCGACGCCCAGGTGCGCCGCCGCGGCCAGGGCGAAGGGGGTGTCGCGTTCGGGGCGCAGGGCGGTGGCGCGGAAGTCGTCGTCGGCGCCCTCGAAGTCGACGGAGAAGGAGCGCAGCCCCCGGGGGTGGTGGGTGGCGGCCAGGGCGGTGATCGTCGACGAGTCCAGGCCCCCGGACAGCAGGGTGCACAGCGGCACGTCCGCCACCATCTGGTGCAGGACGACGTCCTCCAGGATCTCCCGGACCCGGGCCACGGTGGCGGGCCCGTCCTCGTGATGCTCCCGGCTCACCAGCCGCCAGTAGGGCGTCTCGTGGGCACCGGACCGGTCGACCCGCACGATATGGCCGGGCTGCACCTGGCGCAGATCGGTGTAGGGCGTCTCCCACGGCATGGCGAGGCGGGGGTTGAACAGAATGGGGAGCTTGTCCTCGCTGGTCCTCGCGGTGAACAGCGGGTTGGCCAGGATCGCCTTGGGCTCGGAGCCGAACAGCAGGCCGCCGTCGTAGGCGTGGTAGTACAGGGGTTTGACGCCGAGCCGGTCGCGTACGAGGAGCAGCTCCTCACGGCCGGCGTCCCAGATCGCGAAGGCGAACATCCCGGTCAGGTGGTCGACGAAGGCGACGCCCCACTCCAGGTAGGCGTGCAGCACGACCTCGGTGTCGGACACCGTCTCGAAGCGGTGGCCGCGTGCGGACAACTGGGCACGCAGTTCACGGAAGTTGTAGACCTCACCGCTGTACGTCAGCACCACCGGGGCCATGGGCGCGCCCCGGTACGCCATCATGGGTTGTCTGCCGCCCTCCAGGTCGACGACGGCCAGGCGCTGGTGGCCCAGCGCGACGTGCGGAGCGAGCCAGACCCCGTTGGCGTCCGGCCCCCGGCGGTACAGGGAACCGGTCATGGCCTCCACGGTCTGCCGCTCCAGGGTGAGGTCACGGGAGAAGTCGATCCAGCCGGCGATGCCACACATCACGCGCTCCTTGTGCAGACGTCAGGGAAGAGTGGGTCGGGCGGCGGGCGTCCGCCGTGAGGGGCCCGGAAGGCCGGCGAGGAAGTCGTCGAAGTGGACGAGCCGGTGCCCCAGCACGCCGGGGCACTGCCAGCGCAGGTCGAGACGGGGTGGCCGGTCCGCGTCGTGGAAGTAGACCGCTTCGAGTCCCTGGTTCCGGCCGAGACCGAGCACGGGGTTGGCGGTCAGGAAGTCGCGGACGGCCGGGCTGTCCCGGCGGACGCGCACCACGAGCCGTTTGTGGTGGAAGTGGTTGTCGGGCAGGGCGATCTCGGGATGCATCTTGCGTTTGAACTGGAGGATCCCCTTGCTCAGGAACGGCTCGCACCCGGACAGGTCCACGCGCGTCAGACCGTGCTCGGCCGCCCACTGAAGGATCAGCACGTACATCGCCATGTAGGTGCCGGAGCGGTACGCGTCGGCGCCGCCTCCGTCCACGCCGGCCAGACGCACGACCAGGGTCCGGCCTTCGAGCCGGCACAGCATCCCCGCGACCCTGCGGTCCCCCTCGCAGAGGAAGAACAGCACGCCGCGCCGGAAGAGGCACACCCGAGCGCTTTCCCGGTCCTCCGAGCGTGCGGAGTCGCCGTGCCTGTTCGTCATGGTCGGCCGGTGCATGCCGTCGTAGAAGTACGCGAAGTCCTCCTCGCCCGTGGCCACTTCCAGCCTTCGGCCGCGGGAACGGAGCTCACGGGTGTGCTGCTGCCGGGCCTTGCGGGAGAGCCTGCTCAGCACGTCCTGAGGGTCGGGCCCGACCGGTACCGACAGGGTGATCCTGAACGGCAGCAGCAGACTGTGCCGCGGCGGGCGGGCCGGGGCGCGCTCGCGCAGCACCCCGACCGCGAGGATGTCGGCGCCGGGAGCGGCGCGCCCGCCCGCGAGGTCGGCCCAGGTCGTGCCCCGCCGCGTGCGGTGCGACGCCGTTCCGCGCCGCTGCTCCAGGAAGGGCAGTACGTGTGTCAGGCCCTGGGGCAGCCCGCCGTACGCCAGGACCACTCCCCCGTCCCCCGGCCGGGACACGGTGACGTCGGGCCGGGCGGCAGCGGCGGCGTCGGCCAGGGTGTGGACCCGCACGATGCGCGGGTCGCCGCTGTTGTTCCAGATGTACCGCCAGTTCGGTGGGATCACCCGGCCTCCACCGTGTCCCCGGGGGTCAGTCCGTAGCCGGCGGGCACGGCGCTCAGGGCGGCGTCGCGGTGCACGATCCGGTTGCGGTCGTCGACGAAGACCACGCTGGGGTCGGTCTTGGCCGCGTCGGCGTCGGGGACCGTCGCGTAGGCGATGATGATGACGAGGTCGCCGTTCTGGACGAGGCGGGCCGCGGCGCCGTTGACGCCGATGACGCCGCTGCCCCGGGGCCCCTCGATCACATAGGTCTCGAGCCGGTTGCCGTTGTTGATGTCCACGAGATGGATCAGCTCGCCGGGAAGCAGATCGGCGGCGTCCATCAGATCGGCGTCGATGGTGAGGGAGCCGACGTAGTTCAGATCGCACTGGGTGACCGTGGCGCGGTGGATCTTGGACTTGAGCATCGTACGGAACATCGTTGTCGCCTCTCGGGCTCGTGTGCCTCGTGGACCGGCTCTACTCGTGGGCAGCGGCGAGGACGGCCTTGGCGAGGTCGTCCGCGGTGTCGGCGTGGGTGAGGTGCTCGTCCCGCAGCGGGGCGAGCAGCTCGTCGCTGTAGTAGCCGGACGCGTGCACCACCACGTCGGTCCCAGCGGCGATCAGACCTCGTTCGCGCGCCACGAGCACACCGGTGAGCGCCTTCACCAGGGACCACTCACGGATCCGCGCGGGGTCGTCGGCGATCGTGATCCCGGCCTCGGCGGCGAGCGGGCGCACCTGGTCGAACCGGTCGAGGCACTCCCGGCGGGAGACCACGACACCGCCGCCGCCGTGGCGTGCGACGATCTCGTTGACCTGGGGTCGTGTCGGCGGCTCCTTGGTGTAGAAGGTGGCGTCGATGACCTCCTGCGGATGGTCCGTGACCGCGGGGAACGCGGCCGCCGCGGACTGCCGCCACAGACCGGATTCCTGGTCGTGGGTGTACTCGGGCACCTCGGTACCGAGCAGGCTGGTCACCATGTCGGCGGTGGCGAGCTGCTGGATCAGGAAGAAACCGGGGTGCCGGGCGGGTGCCGTGAAGCCGGTCAGGCCCTCGCTGAGCAGCTGGTGCCCGAGGTGGTAGCCGAGCAGACCGAAGGCGCTGGAGACGGCGTGGGCGTGCACACGGGGCGCGGACCGCTCGGTGAGGGGCAGCAGTTCGGCCTCGACGAAGGCGCGTGCCGCGTCCGCGATGCGGTAGTTGTCGAGGTCGAGCGTGTACCAGAGGCGGAAGCCGGTGGTCTCGAAGATCTCCGCGGCGTACCGTTCGACGACCTCACCGCTGAGCAGCTTCACGTCGGCCGGCTGCTCGACATCGGCGATGACCACCGGATTGGCGGTGCGCAGCGGCTGCTCGGCGGTCAGTGCGCAGTCGCGCAGCTTGGTCCGCGACGCCTTGGGGGCGAGCATGACGATGCGCAGCTCGTCGGGTGTCGCCAGTCCGGTCTCGTAGGCGCGGGCCACGGCGTCACGCAGGGCCGTCCCCTTGTTGCCGGAGGTCGGCGTGAGCAGCAGCACCCGCTCGCCGGTGCGGCGGATGTGAGCGGCGGCGCGGGCGATCATCAGCAGTGACGCGACGGTCTTCGTCGTGCGCGCGCCGGGGTTGCGCATCAGGTCGAGAATGTACGTACGCTCCCGCACCTGGGTCAGGCCGACATCGGTGACCTCGGTGAACTTCGTGAACTCGGCGGGTTTGACGTCGAGTTCCAGTGGTATTTCCGGCGGCTGGGTGCGCGCGGCACCGGCCTTGCGCGCCGCCGCCCGGATCTCCTGGAAGTACCGGTCGAGTACGTTGCGCACGACGCCGCCGGTACCGGCTGCCTGGCCCGCAGCAGACATGGGTGAACCACTCCTTCTGGAATCTGTTCGTACGTGGGTCGTCAGGGACGGGAGACGTGGTGTCGGGAGGTCGGGGTCAGGAGTCGGCGGCCGGTGCGGTGGAGAGGTCCGCGATGATGGCCTCCTCCACGGCCTGGGCCAGTCGCCTGACCGTGGGGGAGTCGAAGAGGACACGGACCGAGAGGTCCACGTCGAAGACCTGCCGGACGCGAGCGAGTACCTGCATGGCGCGCAGGGAGTTGCCGCCGAGGTCGAGGAAGGCGTCGTCGATGCCGATGTGTCCGGGATCCCGCTCCAACGCCTGGGCCCAGATGTCCCGGATGAGGACCTGCTGCGGGTTGCGCGCCGGGACGTACTCGGTGGAGCCGTCACGCCACGCCGCGTCGGGCCGGGGCAGTGCGGCGCGGTCGACCTTGCCGTTCCTGTTGAGCGGCAGCTCCTCCAGGGACATCAGCGCGCCGGGCACCATGTAGCCGGGCAGCCGCCGCCCGGCGAAGGAGCGCAGCTCCGCCGCGGCCGGCAGCACGGCGCCCGGCCGCGGCACCAGGTACGAGGTCAGCACCCAGGTGCCGTCGCCCGCCTGGTGGGCGACGGTCGCGGCCTCCCGCACCTGCGGGTGGGCGGTGAACACCGCGTCCACCTCGGCCGGTTCGACGCGGTGGCCGCGGACCTTGACCTGGCCGTCGGACCGGCCGACGAACTCCAGCTCACCGGTGCTCCTGCGGCGTACGAGGTCGCCGGTGCGGTACATCCGGCCGCCCGGGGCGCCGTGGGGATCGGGCAGGAAGCGCGCGGCGGTCAGCTCGGGCCGCCCGAGGTAGCCCCGGCTGACGCCGACGCCGGTGAGGTACAGCTCGCCGGGCCGTCCGTCCGCGACGGGGGCGAGACGCTCGTCCAGGACGTGGCCGCGCACGCCGGGCAGCGGACGGCCCAGCGGCGGGGCGTCCGGCCAGCTCGCCAGGCCGCCGTCCAGGGTGCAGGCGGTGGCCTGGTGCGTCTCCGAAGGGCCGTACTGGTTCTCCAGGACGGTGCCGGGCAACGCCCCCATGAATTCCCGGACTTCGGGCGTCAGACGCAGCGGTTCCCCCGCCGAGACGATCTCCGTCAGGACGAGCGCGCGCATCCGGTCCCTGTCCTGGAGCGCGGCGCGCGCGAACTGGCGCAGGAAGGCCGGGGACAGATAGATCCGCTCCACGCGCTCGCGCACCATGAGGTCGAGCAGGGCCGCCGGGTCCTGCCGGTGCTCCTCGCGCACCAGGACCAGGGAGCCGCCGCTGAGCAGGGCGCCGAAGATCTCCTGCAGGGAGACGTCGAAGCCGAGCGAGGTGAACTGCAGGAAGACCTGCGGCCCGTCGAGGCGGTGCACCGCCCACTCGGCGACCTTACGGATACTGGCCGAGGGCAGGCCGATGCCCTTGGGGCGCCCGGTGGATCCGGAGGTGAACAGGACACAGCGCAGTGCCGCCTCGTGCAGGAACCTGTCGGGGCGGGTCGCGGGGTACTCGGCCGCGGCGTCCGCGAACTCCTCGCACGGCAGCACCGGGATGTCCAGGCCCTGGAACGCTTCGGTGTGGGCGCGTTCGGTGAGCAGGAGCAGCGCCCCGCACGCGGCCAGGTTGTCCCGCAGCCGCCGCGCGGGGTGGCCGGGGTCCATCGGCAGGACGGCGCCGCCGGTCTTGAGCACGGCGAGCATCGCCACGAACGCCTCGGGCCTCCGGTCCATGCACAGGCCGACGACGGTCTCGGGTCCGGCGCCGCGCCGCTGGAGCAGATGTGCCAACCGGTCGGCACGGGAGTCGAGTTCGCGATAGGTCATCCGCTCCTGAGCGGCGACGAGCGCGGTGGCCTCAGGGTCGGTGCTCGCCCGTTCCTCGAAACGCTCGATGATGTCCAAGGCGGCTCCTTGTTACGGACTCGGCGATCGGGCTGCGCTGCGGGCACGGACAGGTTGATCGCCAACAGCATCTGCGACCCTCATCGGCGGGAACAACGCCGATTGAACGAAGTAGCGCGCGGTTCTTGCCACGAATATTTCGCTTCAAAGCGCCGCAGAACGTCGGCCTGGCATCGGATTGAACGTAGTACCTCAGGACTTTGCCGCGGGTGCTTGCTCCACGCCACGACGGCCGTCTATTGATGATCTTCCAGGGCCGGACACCCTCGGGCCGGGCGCCGCCCGCGCCGCTGCCTCTCGCCCCGAGGCCGCTGCCCGCTCCCCACCCCCTCGCAGAAGAGGACGCGCCATGTCGAACGGTGCCGACGCCGCGTACAAGGTCGTGGTCAACCATGAGGAGCAGTACTCGATCTGGCCGGCCGACCGTGCGACCCCGGCCGGCTGGAGCGAGGCAGGAGTCGAGGGCGGCAAGGCGGAGTGTCTCGACCACATCAACCGAGTCTGGACCGACATCACCCCGCTCAGCGTCCGCAGAGCCCTGGCCGAGCGGGACGCGAGCGGCCCCACGCCGTAGCCGCGGCAGCCCCGTACGCCGCAGCGACAGCTTCGTGCCCCGGTCATACGTTCGGAGGGTCCATGTCAGTCGAGCACTCTTCGCAGCTCTCCGCCGCCCAGGCCGAGCTGCTCGCCCGCCGTCTGCACGGCGCCGCTCCCGCACGCACGGACCGGTCGACGGCCCTCGTCCGGGGGCACGCCGGCGATCGCACCCCGCTGTCCTTCGCTCAGCAACGCCTGTGGTTCACCGAGCAGTTGCACCCCGGCTCGATCGCCTACATCACGGCGGACACCGTGTACCGCATCAGGGGCCCGCTCGACGTCCCCGCCCTGCACCGGGCGCTCCACCTGGTGGTCACACGTCACACCCCGCTGCGCTCACACTTCGCCGACGACCAGGGCGAGCCCCACGCGGTCGCCGGACCGGCCGAGCGCGTCACCCTTCCGGTGACCGACCTCAGCGCCCGCCACTCCCCCGAGGAAGCCGCCCACGACATCATCGCCGCGGAGGTGCGCACCCCCTTCGACCTGGGCACCGGGCCGCTCCTGCGCGCGCGCCTGCTGCGCCTCGGCGACGAGGACCATGTGCTCGTCGCGGTCATCCACCACATCGCCTTCGACGGCTGGTCCACCGCCGTCCTCGAGCGCGACCTGGACCTGGCCTACCGCGCCGCCCGCTCCGGCTCCGATCCGGACTGGCACGAACTGCCCGTCGAGTACGGCGATTACGCGGCCTGGCAGCAACGGCATCTGACGCCGGAGCACCTGGCACCGCACCTCGACCACTGGCGCACCGCCCTGCGGGGTGCCCCCACCACCTTGGAGCTGCCCACCGACCGGCCGCGCCCGGCGACCCCCGGATACCGGGGGGCCACGGTCGGCTTCACCGTCCCCGAGGACGCCGCGGAGCGGCTGCGTGTGCTGTCCCGCGCCCATGGTGCGACGCTGTTCATGACCACGCTGGCCGCGTACCAGGTCCTGCTCTCCCGCTACGCCCACAGCGCCGACTTCCTCGTCGGCTGTCCGTCGGCGGGCCGTACCCGGGCCGAACTGGAGGACATGGTCGGCTTCTTCGTCAACACGCTCCCCCTGCGGGCCGATCTCACCGACAACCCCACGTTCGCGCACCTCGTCGACCGGACCAGGGGCACGGTCCTCGACGCCTTCGCACACCAGGACGTGCCCTTCCAGCACCTCATCGAGGAGCTCGCGCCGCCCCGCGAAGCCAGCCACAACCCCGTCGTCCAGACCTGGTTCGACCTGTCGGACGCCCCCGCCGCGGCCACGCTCGCCGGCACCGTCGTCGAGCGTGTCCGGCCCCGGCACACCTCCACCAACTTCGACCTGGCGCTGCGTCTGACCGACCCGGGATCGGGGCCGATCCAGGGTGAACTCGTCTACGCCACCGACCTCTTCGACGAGTCCACGGTGCGCGGCTTCGCCCGCCACTACGCGCACCTGCTGGGCGAGGCCGCACTCGACCCGGACCGCCCCGTGGCGGACCTGCCGTTCGCCGACCCCGGAGAGCTCGGCGCGACCCTGGCCGCCTGGAACGACACCGGCCGTCCGGTGCCCGAAGGGACCGTGACCGACGCATTCGAACGGCAGGTCCGCCGCGCCCCCGACGCCGTGGCGCTGATCGACGGCGGCCAACCGCTCTCCTACCGCGAGTTGAACGCCCGCGCCAACCGGCTGGCCCACGAGCTGCGCGCCCGCGGAGTACGGACGGACGAACCGGTGGCGCTGCTGCTGCCGCGCGGCGCCGACTTCGTGACGGCGCTGCTCGGTGTGCTCAAGGCCGGTGCCGGATATCTTCCGCTCGACCCGGCGCAGCCCGCGGACCGCATCGCCCACCTGCTCGGCGACGCGCGGGCGCGCACCGCCGTCACCGACCGCACGCTCCGCTCGCTGCTGCCGCCCGCCGCGGTCGCCGTCGTGCTCGACCACGATGCCCTCACCGGCCGGCCGGACACCGACCCGGAGCCCGCGGCCGGCGCCGGCAACCTCTGCTACGTGATCTACACCTCCGGCTCCACCGGGCGGCCCAAGGGCGTCGCGATGTCCCACGCGCCGCTGGTCAACCTCATCCAGTGGCAGATCGACCGGACCACCGTCACCGGACATACGCTGCAGTTCTCCGCACTGCACTTCGACGCCTCGTTCCAGGAGCTGTTCACCACCCTGCTCACCGGCCGCGCCCTCGTGCTGATCAGCGAGGAGGAGCGCCGCGACCCGCGGCGGGTGCTCGCCGCCATCCGCGCGCACGACGTCCGGCGGCTGTTCTGCCCGCCGATGGTGCTGGAACAGCTCGCCGTCCAGGACGCCGCCGAGGCCGCGGCCCCCCTCCCCCTGCGGGAGATCGTCACGGCCGGCGAACGGCTCGTCCTCACCGCCGGGATCCGCGCCTTCCTGTCCCGGCTGCCGGACGTCGTACTGGAGAACCAGTGCGGCCCCACCGAGACCCACGCGGTGGTGGCCCACCTGATGACGGGCCCACCGGAGCACTGGCCGACGCACCCGCCCATCGGCACCCCCATCGCCAACACCCGTGTCCACGTCCTGGACGAACGGCTGCGGCCCGTCCCCGTCGGGGTGCCCGGCGAGCTCTACGTCACCAAGCCCTGGCCGGCGCGCGGCTACGTGGGCAGCCCCGGTCTCACCGCGCAGCGGTTCCTGCCCTCCCCGTTCGGCGACGCACCCGGGCAGCTGATGTATCGCACCGGCGACCTGGTGCGGCGGCGGCACGACGGCGCCGTGGAGTTCCTCGGCCGCGCCGACGACCAGGTCAAGATCCGTGGCTACCGGGTGGAGCCCGCCGAGGTCGAGGCGGGGCTGCGAGCGCTGCCGCACGTCAGGGAGGCCGCCGTGCTCCCGGTCGAGGTCGCACCCGGCGACCGCCGCCTCGTCGCCTATCTCACCACGGACGATCCGGTGCCCCCGGCCTCGGCCCGGCTCCGCGCCCGGCTGGCGGAGTCGCTGCCCGACTACCTCATCCCCGGCTACTTCGTCACCGTTCCCCGGCTGCCCCTCACCGCGACCGGGAAACTCGACCGCCGGGCGCTGCTGCGCATGGAACTGCCCGCGCCCGGCCAGCACACCGACACCGGTTCACGCCCGCCCCGCGGCCCCCAGGAAGAGATTCTCGCGGGCCTGTTCGCCGAGGTCCTCGCCCTGCCTCGGGTCGGCGCCGAGGACGGCTTCTTCGACCTCGGCGGGCACTCGCTGCTCGCCACCCGGCTGATCGCCAGGGCCCGCTCCGCTCTCGGCGTCGAACTCGGCATCCGCGACCTCTTCAAGAGCCCGACCGTCGCGGGCCTCGCGGCGCGCCTCGCCCCGGCCCCGGGCTCCCGTACGGCGCTCACGCCGGCGGAGCGCCCCGCCGTGCTGCCGCTGTCCGCGGCGCAGCGGCGGGTGTGGTTCCTCAGCCGGATCGGCCAGGGCCCCGACTACAACCTGCCCTTCGCCCTGCGTCTGCGCGGTCCGCTGGACACCGGTGCGCTGCGGGCGGCGCTCACCGACGTGGTGAACCGGCACGAGGCGCTGCGTACGGTCTTCCCCGAGCACGACGGCGAGCCCGGCCAGCACATCCTGCCGGCCGGGGCGGTACCGGTGACGGTGGAGCCCGTCGACTGCCCGCCGGCCGATCTCGCGCGCACACTCGCCGCCCTCGCGGCACGGGAGTTCGACCTGGAGACCCAGCCCCCGTTGCGCACCGCCCTGTACCGGACGGGCGCCGACGACCATGTCCTTTCCCTGGTGGCCCATCACATCGCCTCGGACGGCTGGTCGTTGGGCGTGCTCCTGCGCGACCTGACCGCCGCCTACACCGCGCGGTGCGAGGGACGGGGCCCCTCCCTCGCACCGCTGCCCGTCCAGTACGCGGACTACACCCTGTGGCAGCACACGGTGCTCGGCGACGAGGACGACCCGGACAGCCCGGCCGCCCGGCAACTGGCCTTCTGGCGGGAGAGCCTGGCCGGTGTACCGGCCGAGCTGGAACTGCCGTACGACCGGCCGAGGCCTCCGGAGGCGGACACCTCCGGTGCCACGGTCCCCGTCGAGTTCGACGCCGCGCTCCACGAGCGGCTCCTGCGCCGGGCCGGTGAGCACGGCTGCACCGTCTTCATGGTTCTGCAGGCCGCCCTCGCCACGCTGCTGTCCCGCCTCGGCGCGGGCACCGACATCCCGATCGGCGCACCGGTGGCCGGGCGCTCCGACGAGGCCCTGGAGGACCTGGTCGGGTTCTTCATCAACACACTGGTGCTGCGCACCGACGTGTCGGGGGACCCGACCTTCGCGCACCTCCTGGACCGGGTGAGGGAGTCGGATCTGTCCGCGTACGACCATGCGGAACTGCCTTTCGAGCGTGTGGTCGAGGCCGTCAACCCCGACCGGTCCCTGTCCCGCCATCCCCTGTTCCAGGTGGTCCTCCAACTGGACGGGAGCGTGGCCGACCATCTGGAGCTGCCCGGAATCGAGTGCGCCGAGGAGCCGGTGGGCTTCGACGTGTCCAAGTTCGACCTGCGGCTCGGCCTCGTGGACCACCGGGACGCCGACGGTGCTCCGGCCGGGATCGGCGGTGTCCTCGAATACGCCACGGCCCTCTTCGACCGCGGCACCGCCGAGACGCTCGCCGCCCGCCTGCACCGCATCCTGGAACAGGCCGTCGCCGACCCGGACCGCCGGATCGGCTCGCTAGACCTGCTCAGCCCCGACGAGCGCCGCGGCCTGGTCGTCGAGGGGAACGACACCGCGGCCGAGGTCCCGGAGAGCACCGTGCCGGAGCTCTTCGAGGAGCACGCGCGGCGGACCCCGTACGCGCCCGCCGTGCACGAGGGCGCCACCACGGTGACGTACGCGGAACTGAACGAGCGCGCCAACCGGTTGGCCCGGCATCTGGTGGACCTCGGGGCCGGGCCGGAGACGCTGGTCGCGGTGGCCCTGCCGCGGACACCCGAGCTCGTGGTCGCGCTGCTCGGCGTCCTCAAGGCCGGGGCCGGATATCTGCCCCTGGACCCGGACCAGCCCGCCGAGCGAATCGCCAAGGTCGTCGCGGGCGCGTCGCCCGTCCTGGCGGTGACCACCGAGGCACTGGCGCACCGGCTTCCCGGTCCGCCGCTCTGTGTGCTGGACGCCCCCCGGACCGCCGCGGCCGTCCGGCAGCGCGCCGCGCACGATCTGACGCCTGGCGAGCGCACCGCGCGGCCGACCTCGCGGACCGCCGCCTATGTGATCCACACCTCCGGTTCCACGGGCGAACCCAAGGGCGTGGTGATCGAGCACGGCTCCCTCAACCTGTACCTGGCCTGGGCCCGGCAGGCCTATCCGGCCATGGCGGGCCGGGCGCTGCTGCACTCGCCCGTGGCCTTCGACCTCACGGTCACCGGCCTGTGGGGCCCCCTGACCGCGGGCGGAGCCGTGGAGTTGGTGACCCTCGACGACGCCCGCCCGGACGACGTGGGGCAGCCGACCTTCGTCAAGGCCACCCCCTCGCACCTCGCGCTCTTCCAGATCCTGCCCGAGACGTACGCCCCGACCGGTGAGCTGGTCCTCGGCGGCGAACTCCTGCTCGGCGCCGCCCTCGACGAATGGCGGGCCCGGCACCCCGGCGTGACCGTGGTCAACGAGTACGGTCCGACGGAGACCACGGTGGGCTGCGCCGAGTTCCGTATCGCACCGGGCGATGCGGTGCCCACCGGCGGCGTCACCATCGGCCACCCGATCTGGAACACCCAGTGGTACATCCTCGACGCGGCGCTCTCCCCCGTACCGGTGGGCGTGGTCGGGGAACTCCACATCGGCGGCGGGCTCCTGGCGCGCGGCTATCTGAACCAGCCGGACGCGACGGCCGAGAAGTTCCTGCCCGATCCCTACGGCCCGCCCGGCACCCGCATGTACCGGACCGGCGACCTGGTGCGCCGGGACCGGAGGGGCCAGGTCGAGTTCGTCGGCCGGGTCGACGACCAGGTCAAGGTGCGCGGCTTCCGGGTCGAGCTCGGCGAGATCGAAGCGGTGCTCTCGGCACAGCCCGGCGTGGCCTCGGCCGCCGCCACCGTGATCGGCGGCAGCAGCCTGGCCGCGTACCTGGTGCCCGCCGCGGCGGAGCCGATCGACGTGGACGCCGTGCGGGCGGGAGCCGTCGGTCTGCTGCCCGCGTACATGCGGCCCTCGACGTACACCGTGATCGACCGGCTGCCGATGACCAGGAACGGCAAACTCGACCGTGCGGCACTGCCCGCACCGGACCTCGGGCCGGCACGGCCGGGCCGCGAGCCGTCGACGGCGCTGGAGAAGGCGCTGTGCACCCTGTTCGCCGAGGTGCTCGGCCTGGGACAGGTCGGCCTGGACGAGGGGTTCTTCGCCCTGGGCGGCCACTCGCTGCTCGCCGCGCGCCTGGTGTCACGGGCGCGGCCGGTGCTCGGCGTGCGCCTGACCATCCAGGATCTGTTCTCGGCGCCCACCGTGGCGGCGCTCGCGGCCCGGTTGGTGGACGGGGAGCGGCGGGAGGCGCCGGAGTGCCTGCTCGCGCTGCGCACGGGCGACGGGCCCGCGCCGCTGTTCTGCGTGCACCCCGGGGCCGGGATCGGCTCCGTCTACACGGCACTGCTCGGCGCACTCGACCCGGACCAGGCGGTGTACGCACTCCAGGCCCGCGCGCTGCACGACTCGGAGCCGGGCCCGGCGAGCGTCGGGGACATGGCCGCCGACTACGTCGCGCGGATCCGTGCCGTCCAGGCCACCGGCCCCTATCGCCTGCTGGGCTGGTCCTTCGGCGCGGTGGTGGCCCATGCCATGGCCACGCACCTTCAGGAGCAGGGCGAGGAGGTGGAGCTGCTCGCGATGCTCGACGGCTATCCGGCCGGACGGGGCGAGGAGGGCCCGCCGGCGCGCGACCCGCTCGCCGAACTCCTCGCCTCGCTGGGCGGGACAGCGCAGAGCACCCCCGGCAGGCCGCTGGAGGTCGCCGACCTGGTCCGGCTGACCGGGGCGGGCGACGGACCGCTGGCCGGCCTCGACGAGGAGACCGTGTCCGCCATGGGGCGGGCCTTCCTGCAACACGCGGCACTCGGACGCGGCCACACCCCGGCGGTGTTCCGCGGGGAGGCGCTGTTCTTCAGCGCGGCGGACGATCCCGGGTCCGGGGACTGGGGCGCCTGGCGGCCCTTCGTGTCGGAGGGCCTTGAGGTCCACCCCGTCGACTGTCTGCACGGCGACATGATGCACGGCCGGCCGGCGGGTCTGATCGGCGCGATCGTCGCGCGCAGGCTCCGCGCACAACGGACCTGACCCTCCGGCAATGGAGTTCACCAGTCCATCGAGGTCCCTTGGGGAGGAAACCATGCTGAACACCGCGCAGGCAGGTGCCGCGGATCCCGTCCATACGGTGGCCGCGCCGGATGCGGCGGCGATGAGCCGGGTCGCCCGGCAGCTGATGTCGGCGGCGGACAAGATCGACGACATCGACTGGGTGGCCGCGGCCCGCTCCGCCTGGGAGGACCTGCCGGCCGCCTACCGGCGCCGGATACGGGAATTCCGCCGCGACCCGGGACCGGGCGGCGCCCTGGTCGTACGTGGACTGCCCGTGGACGAGAGCACCGTGGGCGACACGCCGATGACCCCGGGCTCCGTCCAGCAGACGACGACGGAGGTGGCCGCGCTGCTGGTGATGACGGCGTGCGGCCTCGGCGACCCGGCCGCGTTCCTGGCGGAGAAGTCGGGCGCCCTGGTGCAGGACGTCGTGCCGGTGCCGGGGCAGGAGCGGTTCCAGGGCAACGCCGGTTCGGTGGACCTGATGATGCACAACGAGAACGCCTTCCACCCGCACCGGCCCGACTTCGTGATGCTCCTGTGCCTGCGCCCGGACCACGACCGGCGGGCCGGACTGTCGACGGCCTGCATCCGCGAGGCGCTCCCCGTACTGTCCGAGCGCGCGAGGCGACGCCTGGCACTGCCCGAGTTCACCACTCAGCCGCCTCCGTCGTTCGGCGGGGGCAGCGAGGCCGTGCCCCAGCACGCCGTGCTGACCGGCGACCCCGACGATCCCGATGTCCGGGTCGACTTCGCGGCCACCGTCGGCCTGACCGAACAGGCCCGTGCCGCACTCGGCGAGCTGTCCTCGGTGCTCGCGGGCGTCGCGCGTACGGTGCGCATGTTCTCCGGCGATCTCGCGATCGTCGACAACCGCCTCTGCCTGCACGGCCGCACCGCCTTCCAGCCGCGCTACGACGGCAGGGACCGCTGGGTCCAGCGCACCTTCGCCATGGCGGACCTGCGCCGCTCCCGCTCCTACCGGGCCGACGACGGCCACGTACTCGTCCGCTGAAGACGTCCCGTCGTCCCCGGCGGATCAGCGCGCGACGCGGACGCGGTGCTTCGCAAGGCAGAGGGATGTCCGCGTACGGGACGTACGCGCATGTTCCGGCAACGCCGCGAGGTGCCGTAGCTGCCGTCGCGCGACCGTCAGGGATCGCGGGACAGCCTTGAGACCGCCAGACCGCCAGACCGCGTACCGCCGAGAGCCAGGGGCGACGGCCCGTCAGGAAGGGGCTCCATGCCGAACACCGAACAGAGTCAGCGAGCAACCATGGACCGCACCACGACATCTCGGCGACCGGATCTGACCGGCCTGCTCGACGTGCTCCGCAGCGAGGCCGGGGACGACGCAGGGGGGCGGCCCAGCGATACCGCCCTGGACGCGCTGCGCGGGAGCGGGCTGCTCCGGCTGCCCGTCCCGGCGGAGTACGGCGGCCTGGGCGGCTCCTGGCGCGACGTGAACGCGGCGATCACCTCGCTGTCCCGCGTCGACGCCTCCATGGGCATCATCCTGTTCCTGCATCACGCCGCCGTCAGCCGGATCATCGGCTGGGGTTCGGAGGAGCAGAAGAAGCGCTGTCTGACGGCGGTCACCCGGGACGGGCAGATCTTCGCCTCGTCCTGGAGCGAACCGGGCGCGGGCGCCGCCAAGCAGCACATCGCCACGACGGCGACCGCGCGCGCGGACGGCGGCTGGGAACTCAGCGGCGCCAAGACGTTCACCACGGGTGCCGGGGTCGCGGACCTCTATCTGATCCTGGCCCGTACCGGCGACTCCGGCCCCGCCACGGGCAGTTACGGCCAGACGAACCAGGGCATCTTCGTCGTCGAAGCGGCCGGGGCCGGCTTCGGGGTCGACGGGGTCCTGGACCTGGCCGGTATGCGGCGCTCGGCGACCGGCCTCATCCGGCTCGACGCCTACACGGCCGGGTCCGGGGACATGCTCGCCCTCTCCACCGACACCCCGACGGTCATCGGCCATCCCCACGTCCTCGGCCTGACACTGGGGGCTGTCGCGCTCGGCGTCGCCGAGACCGCCCACGACCTGGCACTGGAGGCCGCCCGCCGGCGCTCCCTCGTGGACAGCCCGCTCTACCGGCATCTCCTCTTCGAACTCGGCTCGCGCCTCGCGGCCGTCCGGGGTGTGGTCGACGCGGCCACCCGGCCGGACGGCGACCGCACGGTGCCCGCCCTGACCGCGAAGGTGTTCGCCTCGGAGACGGCCGAGGCGATCTGCCGGGGCGCGCAGGAGATCGCGGGCAGCGCCGCCTTCTCCCGCGCCCATCCGCTGAACCGGCTCGCCCAGGACGCACGTGCTGTCACCCTGATGGGCCCGCCCAACTATCTCTGCCGCGAACTGGTCACCGCCGGCCTGGGCACTCTGTGACCGGGGGAACCACGACCGCCTCCGGGAACGGGACACCGCGGATCGGTGCCGTTGTCCTGCCGGAGCACAAGTGGCCGCGGGCGCGGGCGATCTGGCAGAGCCTGGACGGGCTCGGCCTCGACCACGCCTGGTCCTTCGACCACCACTCGTGGCGCTCGCTGCGGGACGCGCCGTGGTACGACGCGCTCAGCACGCTCACCGCGGCCGCCGCCGTCACCGACCGGATCCGCCTCGGCACCATGGTGGCGACGCCCAACTTCCGGCACCCCGCCGTGCTCGCCAAGCACGTCATGACCCTGGACGAGATCTCCTCCGGCCGCTTCGTGCTCGGTATCGGCGCCGGCGCTCCCGGGGCCGACGCGCGGCTGCTGGGCACGCCGGACCTGGCACCGGCCCAACGGGCCGACCGGTTCGAGGAGTTCGTTGAGCTGTCCGATCTGTTGCTGCGGCAGCCGGTCACCACCCACCGGGGCACCTACTTCGACACCGTGGACGCCCGTATGATCCCCGGCTGCGTCCAGCGGCCCCGGGTGCCCTTCGCCATCGCCGCGGCCGGGAAGCGGGGCCTGGAGCTCGCCGCCCGGTACGGGCAGTGCTGGGTGACCATCGGTGACGCCCGGCAGCCGGGCAGCCGCACGGAGGAGGAGAGCTGGAAACTCCTCGCCCTGCAGCACTCCCGACTGGACGAGGCCTGTGAGCGGGTGGGACGCGCGGTTTTGGACATCGACCGTGTGGTCAATATCAGCCGGGTGGTCGAGTCGCCGTACGCGTCACCGGGACGTTTCATGGATGTGCTGGGGCGGTGTCGGGAGCTCGGATTCACCGACGTGGTCGTCAACTATCCCCGTACACAGGGGATATTCGCCGGGAGCAGGGACACCTTCGAGAAGGCCGTCGACGCTGCCCTGACCTCCAGGTGATCCCCCGTCGGGCCGGTGTCTTCCGGGCATTCCCAGGCACCCGGAACAGGCCACTTCCATGTGGATTCGTTGAGTCGCACCTGACCGCTGCATACGATGCAGCGCGATGGGGGGAGGCGGAGCACAGTGACCGTCCGTGCCGCGCCAGACGTCCTCGCCCCTGCGGCTGCAGATGTGATCCGGCTTCATCTCGGGGGGCGTTCGTGCAGGTCAAAGTCTTGGGGCCGCTGTTTCTCGGAGGTGCCGACACGGAAGTGGACTGCGCCCCCACCGCACCGAAGCCGCGCCAGCTCCTCGCGCTCCTCGCGCTGCACGCCAACAAGGTCGTCTCCACCTCCATGTGCATCGACGAGTTATGGGCGACCAGCCCGCCGCCGAGCGCGGTCACCACGGTCCGTACCTACGCGATGCGGATTCGCCGTGCCCTGCACAGGGCCCGCACGACGGCTGGGCTGACCGGCACGGAACTGCACACCCGGCAGCGCGGCTACCTGCTGACCGTCGCGCGGCCAGAACTCGATCTGTTCCGCTTCATGGACTGTGTCGACGACGCGAAGCGCGCGCTCTCCGACGACAACTGTGAGCGCGCGGCGGCGACACTCAACAAGGCTCTGAGGCTCTGGCAGGGCCCGCCACTCGTCGACATCCATGCGGGCCCGCTCATCGCGACCCATGTCGCCCGGTTGCAGGAAGTCCGCTTCAGCAGCCTGGAACTGCGCATCGAGGCCGAGCTGAAGCTCGGACTGCACAACGAGCTGATCGGTGAACTCGTGGGCCTGGCGGAGGAGTACCCGGTCCATGAGAATCTGCACGCGCAACTGATGGTCGCCCTCTTCCGGTCCGGGCGCCAGGCCCAGGCCCTCGCCGTCTTCCGCAAGCTGCACCACACGCTGGCCGAGGAGCTCGGCATCGAGCCGTCCCGGCGGATCAAACGGCTGCACGAGGCGTTGCTCTCGGCCGACCCCGAGCTCGAACCGCCCCGGTGCCGGTCCGGCGCGCTGGTGCGCACCCTCGACCTGCTCACCAGCGGCCCGGCCGCCTGACACTGGAGTCGACACGTGTCAGCTCGACGCCGCACGCCGGGACAGACCATAGGCGTGCGCCGCCGACACCAGGGTGACGTGATGGTGCCAGCCGCAGAACGACCGGCCCTCGAAGTGCCGCAGGCCGGCCGTCTCACTCAGCTGCTCCAGCTCCCGGGCGGCCTGGGACTGCAGGGACAGGAACCCGAACACCGCCGAGGTCTGCGCAACTTCGACATTGGTGATCCACACCGACTCGGGGCCGCCGCGGTCCGGGGGACATTCCGCGATGACCTTCCGGGCCCGCTGCGGACGTCCGGCGCCGCCCGCGGCGTACGGCGGCGTGCCGGGCGGCAGCGGGGCCGTGACGTAACGAGGGCCGCGGGGCCGGCCGTGGCACCAGTGCTGTGTCGTGCCCCGGCGGCCGGCCGACCGGGCCAGACCTCCGGCGCCGGTCACCACCTCACCGGATTCGAGGCGCGCCAGGGGGGCGGTGGCCGAGGCCCGCACGATGTACTGCAGTCCACGGATCTCCAGACCGCGGATCAGCAGGTCCGCGGAGGGGTTTCCACGTGCCTCCACCACCACCGGCGGCGGTTGCATGCCCCAGGCGAGGACCATCTCGTCCAGGGCCTCGAACAGATAGTGCCAGCGCGAGCGGTGCCGCTCGTGGCCCGGCACCCTGCTGCGGGAGCGACGCTCCTCGTCGGCGTCCCAGGACGGTGGCAGCAATAGCCGCCAGTTGATCGGCACGGAGCCGTCCGGGCACACCAGCATGACGGTGAGCCCCAGTTGGCAGTTGAGCACCCGGCCGGCGGTCTGCGAGAACTGCCGGTCGACACCGACGGAGCTCTTGCCGTTCTTCGGCATGACGACTTCGCCGACCACCCAGGCCGTGGGCCGCAGGGCGGTGGCGGTCTCCTGGCCGAGGTTCCGGCGGACCGGTTCCCACGCCCAGGAGCTCTGGTTGACGAACTGCTGCAGGCTCTGATCGGCCCGCTGCCCCAGGACCCACTCGGAGATCCGGCGCACCGACTTCCGGCCGGGGACCTCCACCAGGCCGCGCACGTACACCTCTCCCCAGCGGCGCTGGTCGGCACGGGACATCGAAGTGAACAGGAAGGCACAGAACCGGGACAGGTCATCGCTCGAAGTCAGCACCGGTCCAGGCTGCGCGGCGCGGATGGAAGCCGGATGGAGGCGATATCGAGGCCGCATGTACCGGCGCGGCCGGCGTGCGCGTCAGGCGTCGCGTCCGCCAGGGCGCGCCGGACGCGGCGGGAACTACTGCGGGGCGGGTACGGCGTCCTGATTCGGGCCTTCCTTCTGGCCCGCTGTCGTCGCCCTGCGCAGTCCGGGGGCCAGTACCAGCGTCGTGACCAGCGATGCCGCGGCCGTCACCACGATTCCGGTGGACGGCGACGTCAGTTCGGCCACCGAGCCGGCCAATGCCGCCCCGACCCCCTGCATGGTGAGCATCCCCGAGCTGTGCAGGCCCAGAGCCTGACCACTCAACTCGTCGGGGGTCAGCGCCATCAGCTGGTTCTGGAGCAGCAGCCCGGCCGCGTACCCGAGTGTGGCGACCGTGACCAGCACCAGGGCGATGGGCAGGCCCGGATGCAGCGCGAACAGCAGGTAGGGGGCGGCGAGCAGCACGCAGAGCGGGACGGCCAGCCGGTCCCGCCACCGGGCGGGCAGGAAGCGGCCCGCGACGATGTCCCCGACCAGCATTCCCACTGCGCCGAAGGCGAAGAGCAGGCCGGCGTTGCTGGGCGAGTACGGGACGTAGAGCGACTCCACCCCCACGATCAGGCCATTGGGCACCCACAGCGCGAGGTAGACGTACCGCCGGGGAACCGAGGACCAGAGCCGTGCGTTGACGCGCCAGGTCTCGGCGACCGACGTCTTCCCGGCGCCCCGGGGCGGCCGCCTGGTGAGCCCGCAGCGCGCCACCACGCCGGCCAGCAGATACAGGGCGGCGGACAGGAGCAGGGTGCCGCGCGCCGAGAACACCATCACCAGTGCGCCGCCGAGCGCGAATCCGCAGATCTGGATGATTCCGACCGACATGTTGAGGACGGAGCGCCCCATCAGGTAGCCGTCCCTGGTCAGGATCTCGTTGAGCAACCCGTACCGCACCCCGCCGCTGACCGACCCGACGACGCCGAGCCCCAGCAGCACCACGAACAGCGCCCAGACCGGCAGCCCAGGGATCGCCTGCAGGGCCGTACCCGCGGCGAAGAGCAGGCTGAGGCCCGTGATGGCTGCCCGCGGCGGCAGCCGGTCCGCCCCGGACAGCACGGTGGCGGCCCCCACCATATGGGCGAGCGCGGGGGCGAACATGGCCAGTGAGGACAGGAGCGCCGAGCCGGTCCGCTGGTACACCAGGATGCCGAGGGCCAGTCCGCTCACCGTCTGAGCCGCGGTCTGCCCCGCGGAGGCGAGGAAGAGCGGGGTGAACTCCTTGGTACGGAAGAGTTCCCGATAAGTACGCATGGCGGAGATTCTCTCCGGCGTCATCGACGGATCGCCAGATTTTCGCGGGGAGGCGAAACCAATGCGCCGGTGACGGGCCGGCGCGGCCCGTTCCCGCCGGAAGCCGGTTCACCGCCTCTCCCCCGGCCGGGGCGCCCGCGCGGTCCACCTGGGCGAGCACCAGCGGCTCCGCACCCGCGCCTCCGGCTGCTGCGAGCCGTCCGAGCGCCCGTGGCCGACGGCCCGGCCGGCCCTCGTCGGACCCTCGCTCCACGGCCGCGAGTGCACCGGTGTACGCACCCACCCCTTCGCCGCCCACGCGTGGGCGGAAGCGGAGGGAAACCGATCGGTGAACCCCACCCCGCCGGGTCACCACCGGCCGCTGCTCACCGTCCCGCCGGCGGACGGCGGAGGGAACTCCGGCGTTCGGAAGGGATCTTGACACCCACGTACGCGGGAAGTGGCCCTGTGCGGATCGGCGCGGCGCTACTCTTTCGCCGGGAGGCCGAACGATGAGCTGGTGGCAGGTCAGCGCCGACACACTGGCCACGAGCCGGTTTGTCACCTCTCCGCTCGCCGAGACCACTGCCTGCCTCAAGATCCTGCACCGGGGCGCGGCAGCGCATGCCGGTGAGCGCGACTGGCTCGACGCCCATCTGCCGCGCTACCGGGAGCGGTTGGCGAGGGACGCGACCACCGCGTCGCTGGTCCGGGCGGCGCTCGGGCGCAGCTGGAATGCCACGTTCCTGACGCCGACGCCCGCCGACACGGGCGACCGCGCGTTCGCCGAAGAACTGGAACAGGTCCGCCGGACCCCCGCGGCCACCGCCCGCGCCGATCTGCGCGAGTCGCTGTCCGGCCCGCTGCCCGCTCCCCTCGACCGCAGCGACGACCTCGCGGAGCGCGCGGCCGACCTGCTCGCGTGGGTATGGACCGAGACGGTGCTGCCCTCGTGGCCGGTGCGCAAGCACATCATCGAGGCCGATGTCGTGGCCCGCACGGCCCGGTTGGGACAGGGCGGCTGGGCGACGGCCCTCGCCGGCATGCGCCCGGGTATGCGCTGGCTCGGGCAGAACCGGTTGCAGATCACCACCTGCGACAGCCCGTCGCTCGAAGTCTCCGGCGCACAGCTGATGTTCGTCCCCGTCACCCCGAGCCAGAGCTGGGTCTGCTGGAACGCGCCGGGGGTGGCCGAGGACCGCACCGTGCGCCGGTGTGCGGTGGTCTACCCGTGCGCCGGGGCTCTCGCCGGGACCGGGCGTGCTCCGGTTCCCGAGTCCCTGGGTGCGCTGCTCGGCACCGGGCGTGCCGCCGTGCTCGTGCTGCTCGACACCCCGAAGAGCACCACGCAGTTGGTTGCCCTGACCGGCCAGGGCCTGGGCTCTGTGGGGCGGCACCTCAAGGTCCTGCTTGAGGCCCGCCTGATCCAGCGCAGACGCGCGGGCCGGTCGGTCCTGTACTTCCGCTCGGCCACGGGCACGAACCTGGTGGACGCCCAGTCCGACTGAGACGGGACACGCCCGTCCGGCACAGGCACGCACCGAGGCGCACGCACGGACGGGCGAGCCGGTCCCGGGGACAGCCATTGCCGCGTTATTCTCCGAAACCATCGCCCCGCACGTGACGGATCGCTTGGAGAAGGAATGCCCGTACGCGTCACGAGACCGGTCCCGGTGACCGCCGAAGGCCCCAGCAGCGCACCGCAGCAGGATCATGAACCGAGCATTCGCCTCCGATGAGCGCGCCTCGCGTGCGATCGACGCGACACGCTTGCCCGAGGACGTCATGGCACGCATCGACGCCCTCGCCCCGGGAGAGGACCTGGTGATCACCCGGGACGGCGAACCGGTCGCGAGGATCTCCGGCGTCCCCGGCACCGTCGTCATCGGCACCGTCGTGGATCCGGTCACGCCGAGCGCGGCCGACGAGGAACCGTCGGTCACCGACGAGGGCGTCACGGTCGTCGTGACGGCGATGAAGCTGTCGGACGCGGCCCGTGCCTCGCTCTCCGACCGGCTCGGCGCGGACTACATCGTGCTCGACCTCCAGGCGGCGCCCGTATCGGCCGATGTCCTGCTGGTGCCGCCGGTCAGCCCGCAGCTGATCGGGAGCCTGCGCTCGGCGTTCCCCGAGGCCCGGGTCGTCGTCGCCGAGATCGAGGACGACGAACTAGGCGTCAGCTACCGAGGCCCGGTCCGACGCCTGCTCGACGCGGGCGCCGAGGCCTACCTGCCCCCGGCAACCGTCCCCCACCTGGCACAGCTGCTCGACCGCACCCTCACCCACCCCGGCCGCCCGCTCGACGGCTCCTCCACACCGGAGATCGAATCCCTCACACCGCAGATCGCACCGCGTCGCGGGACACCGGAATCCCCGCGGTGATCGATCCGAACGCTCGCGCGGGGGCGGGCAGAGGTCCGGCCACCGCACGGCGTCACCCCGTCACACCATGAGGAGACCACCGGACGCGGCGCCCGGGTATCGGCCTCACGGACCGCTCACACGACCGGCAGGACCAGTTCGGGCCGGTCCCACATCACCGCGGGCGGGTTGGCGGCCAGGGTGCCGACACGCTCGGCTCCGACGCTGCGGTAGAAGCCCTCGGACGGCGGGTGCGAGACGATCCGCACCCGGCTCAGCCCGGCCCGCCGCGCCTCACCGCGCAGATGGCCGACGAGGAGACGGCCGATGCCCAGCCCCTGGGCATCGTCGGCGACGAACATCAGATCGAGTTCAGGCGGCGACAGGATCAGCGAGTAGAAGCCGAGAACCCGGCCGGTCCCGGTGGCGGCCCCGGCGCCCGTACCGACGCCCACGCCCGTAACGGCGCCCGGTCCGGTACCGTCGCCCGGTCCCGTGGTGGCACCCGCGACCGCGGTGGCCACGAACACCTGGTGTGCCTCGATGTAGTCCGGCCCGACCCGGTAGCCCGCGGTCATCGCCGCGTAGGGGCCCTCGTAGGCGCGCGAGGACCTGACCAGACGGGTGAGCCGTTTGGCGTCGCCCGCCGTCGCCCGCCTGACCACCACGTCGTCGCGGTGCGTACCGCCCCCGGGGAACGTAATGCCTGAAGTCATACGGGGAGTATTACTCATCGGCCGGGGCGGGGGGCTCCCGGGCGGTTGCCGCACCCGGCGTGAGCGCCGCGTCCGCGCCGAAGGGCCGGAGGTCGCACGGCGACCCCCCGGGCGGCATCAGGACCGCCCCCTCCTTCCCGGAGGGAGCGCACCTCCCCGCCGGGTCAGGACCCGGCGTGACCGGCGTGCACGGTGAACGCGACGGTGCGGACCTCGCCGTCGTGCCGGAAGTCCAGGAACAGCCGGTAGGCGCCGCTGCTGGGCGCGGTGGCCGTGAAGGACACCTCCGGGCCGGGGCCGCCCTCGTTCGGGTGAACGTGCAGATAGGCGAGGTCGCCCGAGCGCAGGGCGACGAGGTGCCCGTACGCCCCGAGGTAGGGCTGGAGGTCGGTGACCGGGCGGCCGTTCCTGCTCACGGTGAGCTTGAGCTCGCCCGGCTTCCCGGCGCGCAGGGCACCGTCGAGGGCGACCTCGTACCCGTCGGCAGCGGCGGTGCCGCGGACCGGCGGCAGGGGCTGCGGGCGGGCATCGCCCGCGACGGCCAGATCCGCCCCGAGCGTGCGGCCGGTGGCCCCCTTGCCCGCGGGAGTGAAGTCGGCGAAGGCACGGTACCCGCCGGCGTCCGGCAGCCTGACGACGGTGGACCAGGTGCCGTCCGCTCCGCGCACGGGGTGCACATGGCGGTACTCGGTCAGATCGCGCGAGGCGATGATGAAGTGCATTTCCTTGGTGTGCTCGCGCTGGAACGCGGTGACCTTGCGGCCGTGCTCGTCCTTGATCGCGAAACGGATCTCGCTCCGGGCCCCGGCGGTCAGGGTGGGGGTGTCGAGGTCCAGGGCGTAGCCGCCCTCGGACACCTGGAGCCCGCCGGCCGCCCCCCGGTCCCCGCCCTCCCCTCCTTCGGCCGCTCCCGCCGCCTCGTCCTGGTGGCCGCCGTGCCCGTCCGGCCGATCGGCGGCACCGCCGGGCGCGGCATGACCGGGCGCGGCCTCGAACACCGGGTCGGCGCCGTTGCCCACGCCGTAGGCGGTACCGAACGTCGCGGCGAGCGCGGCGGCGAAGGCGGTGATCCTCAGTCCGGTGTTCATGACGGTCTCCTTGTGCCGGCGGATGTCGATGACGGGCGCCGTCGATGGCGGACGCCAAGGACGGGTGTTCCTCCCGACACCCACCAACATACCCCCTAGGGGTATGGAGTCAAGCCCGGAGGCCGCTCAGCCGGACACCACCAGCTCGCCGCGCAGCCGCTCCACCGTCGTTTCGGGGATCCGCAGCCCGTTGCGCACATATCCGCCGAGCCCGCCCCACCGCTCCTCCATCGCGTCCAGCGCCACGTCCAGATAGCGGGGACGGACCTCGGTGATCGCGGCGGCGATGCCGGGGTCCCCGCCCGCGTCGAGGAACTTCTGCACGTACGGCGCGAAGGCGGCCCGCACCGCCGGGTTCACCGCCAGGAACTCCGCGCGCACGACCTCCCGCGAGGCACCCACGATCATCAGCAGGACGGCCGCCGCCCAGCCCGTACGGTCCTTGCCCGCCGTGCAGTGGAAGAGCACGGGCCTGGCCCGCGCGTCGGCCGCCGTCTCCAGGAAGGCCCGGTAGGCGGCCGCGGCGGACGGCGAGAGCACCAGCTGCCGGTAGGTGTCGGCGAAGAGCCCCTCGGCCCTGCCGCCGCCGAGCGCACGGTCCGCCTCGGCCGGGTCCGCGAGCAGCGCCCGCAGCCGGGCCGGCGCGACCCCGGGGTTCCCCCCGAGCACATCGGCGACGAACAGCCTGGCCCCGGCGGGCAGGCGGTCCGGGGCCCACTGGCGCTCGTCGGCGGTACGCAGGTCGACGACGGTACGAATACCGAGGGCGGCCACCGCCATGTCCCCCTGCGGATCGAAGTCACTCAATTGCCCCGAGCGCAGGAGCACCCCCTGCCGCACCCGACGGCCGCCCCCCAGGGCGATACCGCCCAGATCGCGCAGATTGACAACGGTGGCGGCCGGGACGGCCCGGGCGGTCTGCACGATGAAATGCCTCTTTCCCTATGAGTTCAGCGAATTACGCATATCAGGATCAAAGTCGCACGCGCCGCACGAATCGACAACGGAAAACGCCGGACACCACCCGGGGCGTCGACCGCTCGCCCGTCCGCGCCGCCCCGGCGCACACACCGGCGGGCCCGGTTACGCCACGGTCCGTAAAGGATCAAGTGCGTTCCGGAGAGGGCAAGGTCACAGGTGGTTCCCCTGCTGCTCATTCCATGCCCTGACCTAACATCTGAGCATGACGGTCCTGCCTGCTGACGGGCTCTCCCTGGCCGCCGAGTTCCCTGACCCTTCCCGTGACCAGTGGCAGAGCCTTGTCGAAGGCGTACTGCGCAAGTCGGGCAAGGAAGTCTCGGGCGCGGCGGCCGAGGAAGCGCTGTCCACCACACTGGAGGACGGGCTCACCACCCGCCCCCTCTACACCTCGCACGACGCCTCGCCCGACACCGGTTTTCCCGGCTTCGCCCCCTTCACCCGGGGAAGCAGGGCCGAGGGGACCGCGGCGGGCGGCTGGGACGTACGGCAGCGGCACGCGCTGACCGACCCCGCCCGGCTGAACGAGGCCCTGCTCGGCGATCTGGAGAACGGTGTCACCTCGCTGTGGCTGGCCGTGGGCGGCCCCGACGGGGTCCCGGTCTCCGGCCTCGCCCGCGCGCTGGACGGTGTCTATCTCGACCTGGCCCCCGTAGCCCTGGACGCCCCCACCGAATTCGACTCCGCAGCAAGGGAGTTGATCCGGCTCTGCCAGGAGCGCGGGGTGGCGGCGGATGCCGTGCGCGGCAGTCTCGGCGCGGACCCGCTCGGCCGTGCGGCCCGCACCGGCACCGAGGCCGACTTCTCGGCCGCCGTCCACTGGGCCCAGGTGTGCGAGCGCGAGCATCCCGGGCTGCGCGCGCTGAGCGTGGACGCGTTGCCGTACCACGGGGCCGGTGGTTCGGCCGCCGAGGAGCTGGGGCTCTCCCTGGCCACCGGGGTGGCCTGTCTGCGGGAGCTGACCGGGGCGGGCATGTCCGTCGAAGCGGCCTGCGCACAGCTGGAGTTCCGCTACGCGGCCACCGCCGACCAGTTCCTGACCATCGCCAAGCTGCGGGCCGCGCGCCGGCTGTGGGCGCGGGTCGCCGAGGTCTGCGGGGCCGCCGGGGCGGGTGCGCAGCGTCAGCACGCCGTGACCTCACCGGTGATGATGACGCGTCGTGATCCCTGGGTGAACATGCTCCGGACCACGCTGGCCTGTCTGGGTGCGGGTGTCGGCGGCGCCGACTCCGTGACCGTGCTGCCGTTCGATCACGCGCTGGGCCTGCCGGACGCGTTCGCCCGGCGGATCGCCCGCAACACCTCGACCATCCTGATGGAGGAGTCGCATCTGGCCCGGGTCGTCGACCCGGCGGGCGGCTCCTGGTACGTGGAGCGGCTCACCGACGAACTCGCCTCCGCCGCCTGGTCCTTCTTCCAGGAGATCGAACGGGCGGGCGGACAGGCCGCCGCCCTGCGTTCCGGGATGGTGGGTGAGCGGCTCGCCGCCACCTGGGCCGCCCGGTCCAAGGACCTGGCGCGGCGCAAGGAGCCGGTGACCGGCGTCAGCGAGTTCCCGCAGCTGTCGGAGCGGCCGGTGGAACGCGAACCCGCGCCCGCCGCCCCCGGTGCGCCGGGCGGGCTGCCCGTCGTCCGCCGCGACGAGGCCTTCGAGACACTGCGGGCCCGGTCGGACGCGCACCTCGCGGCCACGGGTTCACGTCCCAAGGTGTTCATCGCCGCCCTGGGAGACCCCGCCGCGCACACGGCGCGGGCGTCCTTCGCCTCCAACCTCTTCCTGGCCGGCGGGATCGAGACGGTGCACGACCCGGTGTCGGTGGACGCGTCGTCGGCCGCCGGCGCCTTCACCGCCAGTGGGGCGACGGCCGCGTGCCTGTGCTCCTCCGACCCGCTGTACGCCGAGCACGCGGGGGCGGTGGCCTCGGCGCTCCGCTCCGCGGGCGCCGGACAGGTGTTCCTCGCGGGGCGGCCCGGCGAGTACGCCGGTGTCGACTCCTATGTGTTCGCCGGCTGCGACGCGGTCGCCGTCCTCTCCTCCGTACTCGACCGCATGGGAGTGGCGTGATGCAGACCCCCGAGACGACCCCCGCGAAGGCCCCCGGAACGGCTTCCGGGACCCGTGAGACGTCCTCCGGGGCGCCCGTGGGCCCGGTTCCGGACTTCTCCACCGTGGCGCTCGACTCCCCGGCGCCGCCCGCGGGCGGCGCCGACCAGTGGCGGGCGGCCGTGAAGGAGTCGAGCGGCGGCAGTGAGCAGGACCTGCTGTGGGAGACCCCCGAGGGCATCACGGTCAAGCCGCTCTACACCGGGCAGGACCTCGAAGGGCTGGACTTCCTCGGGACCTACCCGGGCATCGCCCCGTATCTGCGCGGCCCGTACCCGACGATGTACGTCAACCAGCCCTGGACCATCCGGCAGTACGCGGGTTTCTCCACGGCCGAGGAGTCCAACGCCTTCTACCGGCGCAACCTCGCGGCCGGGCAGAAGGGTCTGTCGGTCGCCTTCGACCTGCCCACCCACCGGGGCTACGACAGCGACCACCCCCGGGTGACGGGCGATGTCGGCATGGCCGGGGTGGCCATCGACTCGATCTACGACATGCGACAGCTCTTCGACGGCATCCCCCTGGACAGGATGTCGGTGTCGATGACGATGAACGGCGCGGTGCTCCCCGTGCTGGCGCTGTACATCGTGGCCGCCGAGGAACAGGGCGTACCGCCCGAGAAGCTGGCCGGGACCATTCAGAACGACATCCTCAAGGAGTTCATGGTCCGCAACACCTACATCTATCCGCCCGCCCCCTCGATGCGGATCATCTCCGACATCTTCGCGTTCACCTCGCAGAAGATGCCGCGCTACAACTCGATCTCCATCTCCGGCTACCACATCCAGGAGGCCGGGGCGACGGCCGATCTGGAGCTGGCCTACACCCTGGCCGACGGTGTGGAGTACCTGCGGGCGGGCCGGGAGGCGGGACTCGACGTGGACGCGTTCGCGCCGAGGCTCTCCTTCTTCTGGGCGATCGGCATGAACTTCTTCATGGAGATCGCCAAGCTGCGGGCCGCCCGGCTGCTCTGGGCCAAGCTGGTCAAGGAGTTCGAGCCGAAGAACGCGAAGTCCCTTTCGCTGCGCACCCATTCGCAGACCTCGGGCTGGTCCCTCACCGCCCAGGACGTGTTCAACAACGTCACCAGGACCTGTGTGGAGGCGATGGCCGCCACCCAGGGCCACACCCAGTCCCTCCACACGAACGCCCTGGACGAGGCGCTGGCCCTGCCGACGGACTTCTCGGCGCGGATCGCCCGCAACACCCAGCTGCTGCTCCAGCAGGAGTCCGGAACCTGCCGGGTCATCGATCCGTGGGGCGGCAGTGCGTACGTGGAGAAGCTGACGCACGATCTGGCGCGCCGGGCGTGGCAGCACATCGAGGAGGTCGAGGCGGCCGGCGGGATGGCGAAGGCCATCGACGCGGGCATCCCGAAGCTCCGGGTCGAGGAGGCCGCGGCCCGCACCCAGGCGCGGATCGACTCCGGGCGTCAGCCCGTCATCGGCGTCAACAAGTACCGGGTGGAGACCGATGAGCAAATCGAAGTGCTCAAGGTCGACAACTCCTCCGTCCGCAGCCGGCAGATCGAGAAGCTGCGGCGGCTGCGCGAGGAGCGCGACGAGAGCGCCTGCCAGGACGCGCTGCGCGCGCTGACGGACGCGGCCGGACGGAACCCGGGGCCGGGGCTGGAGGGCAATCTGCTGGCCCTGGCGGTCGACGCCGCCCGCGCCATGGCCACGGTCGGGGAGATCTCGGACGCGCTGGAGAAGGTGTACGGCAGGCACGCGGGCCAGATCCGTACGATCTCCGGGGTGTACCGCAAAGAGGCAGGAGAGTCCCCTTCGGTGGACCGCACCCGCAAGCTGGTCGACGGCTTCGAGGAGGCGGAGGGCCGCCGCCCCCGCATCCTGGTCGCCAAAATGGGCCAGGACGGCCACGACCGCGGCCAGAAGGTGATCGCGACGGCCTTCGCCGACCTCGGCTTCGACGTCGATGTCGGCCCGCTGTTCCAGACGCCCGGCGAGGTGGCCCGGCAGGCGGTCGAGGCGGACGTGCACATCGTGGGCGTCTCCTCGCTGGCGGCCGGGCACCTCACGCTCGTACCTGCGCTGCGCGAGGAACTGGCCGCCGAGGGCCGCGAGGACATCATGATCGTGGTGGGCGGGGTGATTCCTCCGCAGGACATCGAGGCCCTGCACGAGGCGGGCGCCGCCTCGGTGTTCCCGCCGGGAACGGTGATCCCCGACGCCGCCCACGACCTGGTCACGCGGCTCGCCGCCGCGCTCGGCCACGAGCTGTGAGCCGCTGACCGGATGGCTGTGAAGATCGATACCGACGCCTACGCCGGCGGGGTGCTCGACGGGAAGCGGGCGTTCATCGCCCGCGCCATCACCCTGGTCGAATCGACCCGCCCCGACCACCGGGCGCTGGCCCAGCGACTGCTCGGCGAGCTGCTGCCGCACTCCGGGCGGGCCCGGCGCATCGGCGTGAGCGGAGTGCCCGGCGTGGGCAAGTCCACCTTCATCGACGCGCTCGGCACCATGCTCACGGGACTCGGGCACCGGGTCGCGGTGCTCGCCGTGGACCCGTCGTCCAGCCGCACGGGCGGTTCCATCCTGGGCGACAAGACCAGGATGGAACGGCTGGCCGTGGACCGGAACGCGTTCGTCCGCCCCTCGCCCACGGCGGGAACGCTGGGCGGGGTCGCGCGGGCGACCCGTGAGTCCATGGTCGTGATGGAGGCGGCGGGCTACGACGTGGTGCTGGTGGAGACGGTCGGCGTCGGGCAGTCCGAGACGGCCGTCGCCAACATGGTCGACACGTTCCTGCTGCTCACCCTGGCCAGGACCGGCGATCAGCTCCAGGGCATCAAGAAGGGGGTGCTGGAGCTGGCGGACGCCATCGCGGTCAACAAGGCCGACGGGCCGCACGAGCGCGACGCCCGCTCGGCGGCACGTGAACTCGCGGGCGCGCTGCGGCTGATGCACCCGGCGGACGCCGCCTGGACTCCCCCGGTCCTCACCTGCAGCGCCCGTGAGTCGAGCGGTCTCGACGCCCTGTGGGAGCGGCTGGAGCAGCACCGTACGCTCCTCGAATCCACCGGGCGGCTGGCGGCCAAGCGCAGCGAGCAGCAGGTGGACTGGACCTGGACGATGGTCCGTGACGAACTGCTGGACAGTCTGCGCGCCCATCCGGCGGTACGGGAACTCTCCCCGGATCTCGAACGCCGGGTGCGGGAGGGCGAGTTGACGGCCACTCTCGCCGCCGAGCAGATTCTCGGGGCGTTCCGCCGGACCTGACCGCGGACGGCGGGGCACCCGGAGAGGGCGCCCCGCCACCGGCCCGTCCCTTTTTTCTTCCACCTGCCCCTGTCCACGTCTCGGGCATGAGTGATACAGTGCGAGTGGCATTTGTGTACGCCCCCTCATGAGGGCGCCGGTGCCGATCCCTCTTTCTCCCGCTGCGACACCTGTCCTCACGGACCGGCGATCCAGCTTCTCGCACGATTCCTCTGTCCGGTCCGGGCGCTCCGCCGCCCGTGTACCCGGTGGTACCCCTTCGGTGCCCCTGGTACGGGGCGTGATTCCGCCGCCCTCCCTTCGCCGGACGCCTCATGCGCCATGTCCGCGAAAGGACCCCTCTCATGACCACCACACTCGAACGCCCCGTAGCCCACGGGGATGACCGGCCTCTGCGGACCGCCGGTCTCCTGGACATCACGGACAACGGGCACGGCACGCTGCGCGTCAGCGGCGGCCACGCCTCCCCCAAAGACGTCCAGGTGTCGCCCGCGCTGATCCGCCGTCACGGCCTGCGCAGGGGCGATGCCGTCGACGGCATCTGCGAGCGGCCACGCGTCCTGGCCGCGGTCGGCCTGGTCAACGGCCGTGATCCCCGGACCCTGCCCGGCCGTCCCCACTTCCGTGACCTCACCCCGCTCCACCCCCGCGACCGGCTGCGGCTGGAAACCCCGGCGGGCGGGGCGGCGATGCGGGTCATCGACCTGTTCTCACCCGTCGGCAAGGGCCAGCGCGGGCTGATCGTCGCCCCGCCCAGGACCGGGAAGACGGTGCTGCTGCAACAGCTCGCCGCCGCCGTCGCCACCAACCATCCCGAGTGCCATCTCATGGTGGTGCTGCTCGACGAACGCCCGGAGGAGGTCACGGACATGCGCCGCTCGGTACGGGGCGAGGTGTACGCCTCGACCTTCGACCGGCCCGCCCGGGAGCACATCGCTCTCGCCGGTCTGGCCGTGGAGCGGGCCAAACGGCTCGTCGAGCAGGGCCGGGACGTCGTGATCCTGCTGGACTCCCTCACCCGGCTGTGCCGGGCGCACAACAACGCGGCGGGCGCGGGTGGCCGCACCCTGAGCGGGGGCGTCGACGCGGCGGCCCTCGGCGGGCCCAAGAAGCTGTTCGGCGCCGCGCGCCTGGCCGAGGAGGGGGGTTCGCTCACCATCCTGGCGACCGCTCTGGTCGAGACGGGTTCCCGTGCGGACGACTACTTCTTCGAGGAGCTCAAGGGCACCGGCAACATGGAGCTGCGTCTGGACCGCTCGCTCGCGGACAAGCGCGTCTTCCCCGCCGTCGACATCGCCCCGTCCGGCACCCGCCGGGACGAACTCCTGCTGCCCGCCGCCACGCTGACGGCGGTGCGGGGACTGCGCCGCGCCCTCCGCTCCAGGGGGGACGGGCAGGCCACCCTGGAGGTGCTCCTGGACAGGCTCCGCCGCACCCCGGACAACGCCACGTTCCTCCGTCAGGTGCACCGGACCGTGCCCGGCGCCTGAACGCCGGGCACGGTCCGGTGGGCGGCCCCCCGGATCAGCCGGCGCCGCCCAGTGCGGTGGAGACCAGCGCCCGCGCCTCGTCCTGTACCCGGCTCAGATGATCTGGGCCCTGGAAGCTCTCCGCGTACACCTTGTAGACGTCCTCGGTGCCGGAGGGCCGGGCGGCGAACCAGGCGCTGTCCGTGCAGACCTTGAGTCCGCCGATGGCGGCGCCGTTGCCGGGGGCCTCGGTGAGGACGGCGGTGATGGGCTCCCCGGCCAGGGTGCCGGCCGTGACCTGGTCCGGGGAGAGCCGGGCCAGTACCGCCTTCTCCTCCCGTGTCGCGGGCGCGTCGACCCGGGCGTAGGCCGGGTCGCCGAAGCGGGCCGTGAGCTCGCCGTAGTGCTGGGACGGGGTGGATCCGGTGACGGCGGTGATCTCGGAGGCCAGCAGGGCGAGCAGGATGCCGTCCTTGTCGGTCGTCCAGACCCGTCCGTCCCGGCGCAGGAACGAGGCACCCGCCGACTCCTCGCCGCCGAAGCCCAGGGTTCCGTCGAAGAGCCCGTCGACGAACCACTTGAAGCCCACCGGTACCTCGACCAGCGGACGGCCCAGCTCGTGCGCGACACGGTCGATCATGGAGGAGGAGACCAGCGTCTTGCCGATGCCCGTACCGGCGGGCCAGCCGTCGCGGTGCGTGTACAGATAGCGGATGGCCACGGCCAGATAGTGGTTGGGGTTCATCAGACCGCCGTCCGGGGTGACGATGCCGTGCCGGTCGGCGTCGGCGTCGTTCCCGGTGGAGATCGTGTAGGCGTCGCGCTGCGCGATCAGCGAGGCCATGGCGTGCGGTGACGAGCAGTCCATCCGGATCCTGCCGTCCCAGTCCAGCGTCATGAACCGCCAGGTCGGGTCGGCGAGCGGATTGACCACGGTGAGGTCGAGCCGGTGCCGTTCGGCGATCCGGCCCCAGTACGCGACCGAGGCGCCGCCGAGCGGGTCGGCGCCGATCCGGATCCCGGCATCCCGAACGGCGTCCAGATCGAGTACGGACGGCAGGTCGTCGACGTATCCGGTCAGGAAGTCGTGGCGCCCGGTGGTCGGCGCGGACAGCGCCCGCGCGTACGGGACGCGGCGGACCTCCTTGAGGCCTCCCTCGATCAGGGCGTTGGCGCGGTCCTGGATCCACGAGGTGGCGTCCGAGCCGGCCGGGCCGCCGTTCGGCGGGTTGTACTTGAAACCGCCGTCCGCGGGCGGGTTGTGCGAGGGGGTGACCACGATGCCGTCGGCGAGACCACCGGTGCGCCCCCGGTTGTACGTGAGGATGGCGTGCGAGACGGCGGGGGTGGGCGTGTATCCGTCGTCGGAGTCGATCAGGGCGACCGCCCCGTTGGCGGCGAGCACTTCCAGCGCGGTGACCCGGGCGGGCTCGGACAGCGCGTGGGTGTCGGCGCCGAGGAAGAGCGGCCCGTCGGTGCCCCGCAGGGCCCGGTACTCACAGATCGCCTGTGTGGTGGCGGCGATGTGGTCCTCGTTGAAGGCTGCCGCGAGGGCCGAGCCGCGATGTCCCGAAGTGCCGAAGGCGACGCGCTGGGCCGGTTCCGCCGGGTCGGGGTGAAGGGCGTAATAGGCCGTCACCAGCCGTGCCACGTCGACCAGGTCTCCCGGCTGTGCCGGCTGCCCGGCCCGTTCGTGCACCATCGGTTCTCCTCGTTGTCGTCGGTCGGTCCGCACCGGTGCCATCACCCGGGTCGGCCGGGCACCACGATATGTACCCGATCCGCGGCTCCGGCTCCGACGGCCCCGGCCGCCCCGGCCGGTTCACGCCGTGGACCGACGGCGAGGAGCGCGGCGCACCGGACGCGGCTGATGCCGTCCGGTGCGCCGGGTGGCTCAACGCCCTTGCAGGGACTTCACGTTGTCTCCGAAGGTCCAGCCCCTCGAACCGTCCCAGTTGAGGGACCAGGTCATCAGGCCCTTCAGCGCGCCGTTGTAGTGGTTCCAGGCCTGGGAGACGAGGCCGGTCGGCATATGGCCGCCTCCGGCACCGGGCTGCGCGGGCAGTCCGGGCACCTGCTTGTCGTAGGGCACCTTGATCGTGGTGCCCTGGATGACGAGCCCGGCGTTGAGGCAGTCCGTCTGGGCGGTGAAGCCCTGGACCGTTCCCGCGGAGTACGAGTCACCGGCGCAGCCGTACATGCTGCCGTTGTAGTACTGCATGTTCAGCCACCAGAGGCGGCCGTTGTCCGCGTACTTCTTGATGATCGGCAGGTACGCGCCCCAGATCGAGCCGTAGACCACGCTGCCGCCGGTGACGTACGCCGTTTCGGGAGCCATCGTCAGGCCGAAGTTCGACGGCATCCGCGCGAGCACGCCGTCGATGATCCGGATGAGGTTGGACTGGGAGGGCGACAGCTGGTTGATGTTTCCCGTACCGACGAGACCTGTCTCGATGTCGATGTCGATGCCGTCGAAGTTGTACTTCTTGAGGATCGGCACCACCGTCTCGACGAAGCGGTCGGCGACCGCGGTGGAGCTGAGGTCGATCCCGGCCGTCGCACCGCCGATCGACATGAGAGTGGTCAGGCCCGATGCCTTGGCCCGGCACATCTCCGCGGGGGTGGCCACCTTGACCGTCGAGTCCATCCCGTCCTCCCACAGGACGGTTCCGTCCGAGCGGATGACGGGGAAGGCGGCGTTGATGACGTTGTAACCGTGTGCCGTGATACGGGAGTCGGTGACCGGGATCCAGCCCAGCGGCGGGTGCACCCCGTTCGCCGCACCGTCCCAGTTCTCCCAGTAGCCCTGGAGCACCTTGCCCGCGGGCTTCGACTTCACCGCGCAGGTCTCCTCCTGCGGCGCGCTCGGCGGTGCGCTCGGCGGTGCCGCCGCGACCAGCATCTGCACGGCGAATGCCGTTGCCAGGCCGATGCCCAGCAGACGTGACGTCCGACCCATCATCTGTGTCCTCTCCAGCCAGGGCCTGCCGCCGCCCGGCGCGAAGGGGTCGCGCCCGGCCCACCCATGTCGTGACCCTGCCAAACGGTAAAGTGGTCCAGACCTTCGGTCAATAGGTCTGGACCAAGCGTGGGTCACGGGGTGGACACCGCGGGGCGCCCACGACGGGCGTCGGCGAGGCCCCGCCAGCGCTCCGCGATGTCCGCGACGGCCGGGGGCAGGGGCAGCTGGTCGAGGATCCGCATGGCGATATGGTCCACGAGGTCACCGATGCTGCGCGGCGCGTCGTAGAACGCCGGCATCGGCGGGACGATGCGGGCCCCCATACGGGAGAGAGCGAGCATGTTCTCCAGATGGATCTCGCTCAGCGGCGTCTCCCTCGGTACGAGGACCAGCGGGCGCCGCTCCTTGAGCATCACATCGGCCGCGCGGGAGATGAGGTTGTCGGCGAGTCCGTGCCGGACCGAGGCGAGCGTCTTCATGCTGCACGGGACGATGACCATCCCCGCGGCCGGATACGAGCCGGAGGAGATCGTGGCGCCCTGATCCCCGAACTTGTGCGTCACATCGGCGAGTTCGGAGAGCTGGCGACTGGTGCGTGAAGTCTCCACCTCGATGGTGGAGCGGGCCCAGGTGCTCAGCACGAGATGGGTCTCCACCTCCGGCACGTCCCTCAGGATCTCCAGCAGCCGGACGGCGAGCGGGGCGCCGGTGGCGCCGGTGACTCCGACGACGAGGCGGGTGGGGGGTGTGGTGATCACAGCGGGCTCCTGGTGCGGTGGGCGGGTCGGGGACGGACGGCTCGCGTCGCGTCGGGGCGATGGGCTGGACCGGCCGAGCGGATGACCGGCTGTGCGGGTGTCCGGGCCGGGCCCGGGGAGGCGGCCCGTGGCGGCCGTCCTCCCCGGAGATTCCCGACGTGCTGGGTACTGGGTACCCGGCGCCCGGTCGGGGTGCTCGGTGCGGTGCCGATGGCTTACAGCGGCAGGAGGCCCTTCCAGCGTGCGCGCAGCTCCTGGCGGGCCGGCTCGTCGAACCGGTTGGCCGCCGGATAGCGGTCCTTCCAGGCGAACGGCTTGGTCGCGTCGATCAGCACGATGCCCATCGCGAGATCACCCGCGACCCGCTTGTCGGGCGAGAGCCTCGGGTCGATGGCGGTGGTGGGGGCGCGCAGCACCTGGAGGGACTCGGACGGATCGACCCGGGTGAACACCGCCCACAGGACGTGATGGATATCGGTGACATCGATGTCCTCGTCGACCACGACGAAGTACCGTTCCATGCCGCCGGTGCGCCTGCGCCCGGCTGCCGCGAGCAGCGCGTGCATGGCGTCGCCCGCCCCGGTCTGCTTGATGGAGACGACCATCATGAGCTGGCGCGCGTAACCCCACACGCCCTGGACGTTCTGCACTCCGGAGGCTTCCAGGTGGTCCCAGGTCACCGATGCCGAGTACAGCGGGACGGCCTGGTCACCGGCGGGCACGGTCGGGAGCATCGGTGGGGCGCCGAGGATGATCGGATCGTCGCGGTGCAGGATCCGTGTGACACGCACGACGGTCTCCTGGCCCGAGTGCGTGTAGTAGCCGGTCCACTCCCCGAAGGGGCCCTCCAGTACGGACTCCTCGTCGAGCGGCGGCAGTTCGCCCTCGATCACGATCTCCGCGTGGGCCGGGACGGGCAGTTCGCTGCCCGGCGGGTACAGGACCTCGACCCCCTGGCCGCGCAGCCCGCCGGCGAGGTCGTACTCCGACATTCCGGAGGGTGCGGCGATCGCCGCGGCGGTCGAGAGGATCGGGTCCTGTCCCACCACCACCGCGATCGGGCAACTCCGGCCGCGCTCCCAGTACTTCTCCGCGATGGCCCTGGCGTGCCGGTTGCCGAGCATCCACAGGGAGAGCCGGTCCTTGCCCTGGACACAGGCCCGGTAGGTGCCGACGTTGACCCAGCCGCTGTCGGGGTCGCGGGTGATGACCATGCAGGCGGTACCGATGTAGCGGCCGCCGTCCCCGTCGTGCCAGCGCGGCGCGGGGAAGATGCCGAGGTCCACGTCCTCGCCGGTCAGGACGTTCTCCAGGACCGGTCCCGTGGTGACGTCCACCGGCGGGACCGGCTCGATCCGCTTGCTCAGGTCCTTCCAGGCCCGCACGATGTCGAGCTTGGGTGTGTCGGCGGGCAGGCCGAGGGCCACCGCCGTACGGGCGGCCGTCCCCATGAAATTGGTGAAGACCCGGTACCCCGCCGGGAAGCCGGGAATGTTGTCGAACATCAGGGCGGGGCCTTCCTGCTCCGCCAGCAGTTCGGTGATGCCTCCGATGTCCAGATCGCGGTCCGCGCCGTCGATCCGGAGGACCTCGTCCTTTCCGAGTGTTTCGGTCATGCGGTCGATGTAGTGCCGAAGATCCTTGAATGCGGTCATGTGCCGTCGGGAGCCGGACAGTGCGCCCGGTCTCTCCGTCCTCCTCTTCCGATCTCTTCCGTGCTGTCGGCAGCCGCGCGTGGAGCGATGCCGCGGGGAAGCGGCTCCGCGTGGATGATGAGCGCGCGGGGTGCCTGCACATCGAGAATCCCGACCGACCACGGCCGTGCTCAACGAGTGCGGACCGCCCTGCCGGTTTCTGCGCGGACTAGAGTCGTGATCCATGGAAAGCCTCGATCTGCAGCTCATTCATGCACTGGAGATCGACGGGCGCGCGCCGCTGCGCCGGATCGCCTCGGCGCTGGGCGTCTCGGACCAGATGATCGCCCGCCACTACGCCCGCCTGCACGAGACGGCCGGGCTCCGTGTCGTCGGCCGGCTCAATCCCCGGCCCGTCGGACAGTCCGTGTGGATCCTGCGGCTGATCTGTGTGCCCAGTGCCTCGCTCGGCCTCGCGCGGGCGCTGGCCGAGCGCTCGGACACCCGCTGGGTCCAGCTCGCCTCCGGCGGAACGGAGATCATCAGCCATCTCGCGGTCCACAGCGACCAGGACCGGGACACACTGCTGATGAACACGATTCCGGCGAGCCGCCGGGTCACCTCGGTCTCCGCGCACCGGCTGCTGCGGCTCTTCAAGGGAGGTCCGACCGGCTGGGCCGGCCCGGCGTCCGTGCTGAGCCGGGAGGCGGCTGCCGCGCTCGCTCCCCCGTACCCGTCACCCGACGCCCAGTCGCCTCCGGTCGTGCTCACCGCTCTCGACCACGTCCTGCTCGCCGCGCTGGCCCGGGACGGACGCACGCCGTATGCCGCGCTGGCGGCGGAGGCGCGCTGCCACGAGTCGACGGTGCGCCGCCGTATCGCGCACCTGCGTGGGTCGGGGGCCCTCTTCTTCGCCCTGGACCTGGACGAACGCACTCTCGGCAACCAGGTCCGCACGGCTCTGTGGATGTCGGTGCGGCCCTCGCGGCTGGCGGCCGTCGGAGCGGCCCTGGCGGACCATCCCGAGGTGGTGTACGCGGCGGCGACCACCGGGCGGACCAATCTGCTCGCCTCCGTCCTCTGCCCGGACGACGAACACCTCTACAGCTATCTGACCGACCGTGTCGGAACCCTCGACGGCGTCGACGCGGTGGAGAGCGCGCCCGTCATGCGTACCGTCAAACGCGTCGGCGCCGTGGCCCGGACGGGGCACGGCGGGCTGCGTCCGGAGCGCCCCGGGACGTGAGCACCCGGAGGGCGGGGCAGGGGTGTTCCCGGTCCCGCCCGGAGATACGACACGGTGTCCGGCGAGCGGGCCGTCAGGCGGGGGGCGTGCGGCTGAGGGCCGCGTAGCCGTGCTGGTGGAGCCGGGCGGCGGAGGTGGGGACATAGCCGGGGTCGGCGGAGATCCCGAGCCCCTCGACCATGCGGTTCATGAAGTTGAAGAGGGCGCCGACCATGACGGCGTCATGGAGGGCCCGCTCGTCCCAGCCCGCGGCGTAGACCGCTTCGGCGTCCTGCGGGGTCAGCCGGGACGGTTTGCGGGTGAGGGTCTCCAGGTAGCGGAGCACCGGTCTGAGCCGGGCGTCGACGGGAGCGGTGTCGAGGTCGGTGAGGGCTGCCGTGAGCAGTCCCGCGGGGACGCCGAACGCTTCCGCGGTCGCGGTGTGGATGCCGTGGCAGTAGGCGCAGTCGTTCAGGCCGGAGACATAGGCGGCCATCAGTTCCCGCTCGGCGACGGTGAAGGGGGAAGGCTCGCGCAGGATCTGTTCATGCAGGTCGAGCAGCGGGCGCGCGGTGTGCGGGTAGGCGCGGAAGACATCGAGCAGCGCGGCGTCGGCGGGCTGGGAGTGCAGATAGGACATCGGGCGGTCAGCTCCCTGCGGATGCCGGGCGGCGGGCGCACCGGTCGATCTCCTCCTGGCGGAGCCAGCAGGCGGCGAGGTGGGCGGTGGTGGCGGAGCCCGCGTCGCCGAGGTCGCAGTACGCGAGCACGCGCAGCGTCTCGGCCCAGGCCCTGCGGAGGGAGGCGGGTGCCGGTGGCCCTGAGCCGGCGGCGGCGAGGGCCACACGGGCGGAGCGCCAGCGGCGGACCCCGGTCTCGACGAGGCCGTCGAAACCGGGGAAGGCGGCGACACCGTGCCGGACCCGGTCGACGGCCAGGGCCACCTGGGCGGGATCGTCCATGAGGGTGGCCATGCCGAGGCCCGCCAGGAGCCGTTCGGCGTCCAGGCCCATCAGCATGACGCCCGTCTCGGTGAGCGCGGGGTCATCGACCGAGGACAGGGAGAACCGCGGATCGTAGTCGTCCTCGTGACGGTCACGGCCGTCGTGGTGCCCGGCGTACTCGTGGCTGCCCCGGTGTCCGGGGCTGTCGCGGTCAGACACGGGCGGCCACTCTTTCCTCGGTACGGCGCCGGCCCGCGGACGCCTCCAGGTGCGCGGCGACGGCGGTGGCCACCCGGGCGGTCGCGACACGGTGGCCGTCGATGTTGCGGGCGGCCGGGCCCAGCACCATCCCGGCCGCCGCGCCCACGGCGAACACCCGCGGGGCGTTGCGGTAGGCCAGGGTCTGCTCGTCCAGGTCGGGCCAGCCGTCGCGGGGCGAGGGAATGCCGCGGGGCAGGAGCTGTTCACCGTTGGAGACGGTGGTGCCGAGGGCCAGCACGACATGGTCGCCGATGACCTCTTCACCGCCGGCGAGCCGGACGGCGGCGCGGCCGGCCCGTCCGGGTGCCACGGCGGTGACGGAACGGCCCCGGTGGACGGTCAGCCGGCCGTCGGCCTCGGCGCGTTGCAGCAGGGGGCGGAACTCGAACATGACCGACGCCCGGCGCTGTCCGCCCATCAGGATCCGGCGGTCCTCCCAGCTCGTCCCGTCGAAACGGGCCCGGCCCTCGGCACGGAAGAACGACGCGTTGACGTCGGCGCACTGATAGCGCTCCTCGGGAGCGCGCAGCACCCAGTGCACGCGTGTTCCCTCGTTGAGGGCGTTGGTGATGAGGTGGGCGGCGCTGAGCCCGGACCCGATGACGACCAGGCGCTGGACGTCCCGGGGCACCGGCTCGTCCCAGTAGCTGACGTTGTGGGGAGTGGCCTCGCCGTCCCACCAGTCGGAGGGCGCGGGGCGGCGCTCCTCGCCGAGGCACAGGACGGTGTACCCGGCGGTGACCGCGAAACCGTCGCCGCGGACGGTGACGCCGTCCGCGGCGGGCCGGACCTCACGGACGGAGGCCCGCCAGGTGCGCTCGTCCACATGGTGCAGGGAGGCGACGTGCTCGCAGTAGGCCTCGAAGACATCGACGGGCACGACGGAGCGGTGCCCCGCCTGGGCCATACGGATCTCGCGGCGCTCGACGGGCGTGAGCCGCGACCAGTGGAGGCGGGCGTAGTCGAGCAGTTCGCAGTCGCGGTAGCCCTCGACTCCGGGGTGGTGCTCGTAGGGCGAGCGCAGGACCCGCTGCCCCAGAACGTCGACGCGGTCGAAGAAACGGCCGCACGGCCGGCCTTCCCGGTCGAGAAGGGCGACATCGCGCACGCCGAGGTGCCAGAGCGCGGACGCGACGGCCAGTCCCGCGGGGCCGGCACCGACGATGACCACGTCCGCTTCGGCGGGTGGCGGAGCGGTGGGCGTGCTGTACGGGGCGGGGGGCCAGTCGCGCCCACGGGGCGATTCCAGCAGGTGGGGCTCGGGGACGAAGGTGATCACCCGATGACCGTCACCGGGACGATGACCTCGATGACCGGGCGTTGGGGCATTCCCTCGGCGACCAGCTGCTCCAGCGTCCTGGCGCTGGTCTCCGGGCTGTCCGTGGCGATCGGGCTGTACCGGGAGTACGCGTAGGTGGGCCGTCGGCCCGTGGTCTCCAGGGAATACATCTTCACCACGGCTTCGCCTGGGCGCACTTCGCCGCCGTAGAACGTGAGCCGACGCTGATCGGGGGTGATGAAGGACTTGGAGAACTGACGCGACATCACCAGGGTGTCGGCGTCGTCGACGAACACGGAGTCCTCGTCGGTGGCCGCCTGCATGGCCACCCACGTACGGTCCGTCAGGTTGGTCTCGGATTTGATGATCTGCCAGCGACCCGGCTCGGGGAGATTCACACAGACGGAGACATCGTGGTCGACGGTGTCGATCGCACCGGAAATCATCAGCACATGACGGCGAATGTCCGCGACGCCCGCCATTTGAATATCACGGGCCCGGACCCGCGAGGAAACGTCTATTCCGGACACTTCCAGTGGCGCCATCAAAATCTCCCCGATTTCTCGAAAAGGAAGCCAGGTGTCGCAAGTGCCCACGACATTTTCACAGGCCCTGCACCCTGTCAAGCACAGTTGTTCGGGCCGGTGTTGGGGGTTCGACACCGGCCCTCACGGGGAACGATTCAAGCCGCCCGGAGAGTTCCCCCCTCCCTTCCAGGTGCCTCGCCATGGGCACCGACATGGGTGATCTCGAAGGTGTCCAGGTCGCGAATGCGGATCTTGAGAAAGAGCCCGTCCCTCACCAGGACGGAGAACTCCAGCGGCCGGCCGGGGACGTCGTCGGTCTCGTACGCCCGGAACACCGATCGGTCGGCAATGGCGAAGAGGGCCTTGTGCACCGCGTTGCGGTGGATCTGGCAGGCCGTGCGCGACCAGCGCTCCAGCAGCTCCCATCCCGCGGTCAGCCGGAGCGGTCCGCGTGCGGCCGTGTCGGCCCCGGCCGGACGCCGCACAGGCGCCTGGCTCCCGGAGGGGTGGCCCACGCCCGGGGGGTGGCCGAGCATGGTGCGGGCAACCTGCAGTTTGGCCCGGCCGGCGGGGGTCGGGCGGTGTCGCTGGACCGTGCGCAGAATGCGCTCCGCGGTCCAGCCGTCCCCGGTGCCCAGGTAGCCGACCGCCTGGCGGTACAGGAAGTCGGCCTCCTCCCCGCTCAGCCGGCCCGCCGAGGACGCGAGGAGCTCGATGTGGCGTTCGCGGGGGCTGGCCGCCGTGGGAATCAGGCCTTCCGGCTCCACGACACGATCCGCCGGCCGGTGGAGCGTGATCATCCCCTCCCCCAGTTCGTCGAGGATCGCGAAGAACAGCCGGCTCCCCTCGTCGAGCAGGTCCGCGTCGACCACATCGACACGGCAGGGGCCCATCTGGTCGAGCCACGCCAGCCCGATCTCCCGGAGGCTGTGGACCACCCGGTCGCGGTGCGGGAACCGCCCCGCTCCGTGGCGCCGCATGCGTTCGGCGCGGCTCCCGTCGTCCTCGTTCGCGGCACACGCGGGGTCCTCGGGGGCGATCAGCCTCAGACCGACGCGCGCCTGCCGGGGCCACGTGGCCGTGACACCCGTGTTGATCAGGGCTCGCACCGGTAAGAAGCCGACCGTTCCGCGCTCGGCCCGCACAGCGAATTGACGCATCCCTACCCCCAGAATCCATCGGCACGGTCACGGCGCCGAGCGGTGACAGGAAGGTCCGCCACCGTGCCTCGGTGACCTCGCGGTACTCACCCTTGGCGATCTTCGCATTTCATGCCGGAAGGTACTTCCTTCACTTTCCGTCACTTAGCAAAGTAGCTGCGTCCCGGGGGTGCCACATCTTCCAAAGTGCTGTTGTGCCAGGGGTGTTCGGGATGACCGGCCCACCTCGCCAAGTCCGTGTTGGACCCATCGGCGGATGGGGCGAACATGTCCGCCCCCGCCCGGTCCCACGAATGTTCACGAGGCTGTTCAGGCACGGGAGACGACTGCGGGCGCGGCGGTGGCGGGGCGGCAACCGGACACCTCTCGGAATCCTTGCCGCACCACCACCGCCGCGCCCGCCCGTCCGGACAGGAGACTCCTGTCCGGACGGTTGATCGGACCGTCGGCCGGGATCAGACCGCCGGGGCCGGGTAGGTCGGGTACTCCACTCCGGAGACGTGCTGGACGACCCGGATGACCTGGCAGGAGTAGCCGAACTCGTTGTCGTACCACAGGTAGAGGATCGCGTTGTCGCCATCGACCTTGGTGGCACCCGCGTCCACGATCGAGGCGTGGCGCGAGCCGATGAAGTCGCTGGAGACCGCGTCGGGCGCGCTGATGAAGTCGATCTGGCGCTTGAGCGGCGAGGTGAGCGAGACGTCGCGGAGGTGGTCGAGGACCTCCTCGCGGGTGGTCTCGCGCGCCAGCCGCAGGCTCAGGATCGCGATCGAGACGTCCGGCACGGGGACGCGGATCGAACTGCCGGTGATCGGCGCCTTGAGCGCGGGCAGCGCCTTGGCCACGGCGGAGGCGGCGCCGGTCTCGGTGATGACCATGTTGAGCGCCGCCGATCGGCCGCGGCGGTCACCCGAGTGGTAGTTGTCCAGAAGGTTCTGGTCATTGGTGTACGAGTGGATGGTCTCCACATGTCCGCGCAGGACGCCGTACTCGTCGGCCATCGCCTTCAGCGGCGGCACGATCGCGTTGGTGGTGCACGAGGCGCAGGAGATGATCTGCTCGTCCGGCTTGATCGTGTCGTGGTTGACGCCGTGGACGATGTTGGGGACGTCGCCCTTGCCCGGCGCGGTCAGGACGACCTTGGCGATACCGGGGCGCAGGTGCTTCGACAGGCCCTCGCGGTCGCGCCACTTGCCGGTGTTGTCGATGAGGATGGCGTCCTTGATGCCGTACGCCGTGTAGTCGACCTTGGTCGGGTCGTCGGAGTAGATCACCTTGATCTCGTTGCCGTTGGCGACGATCGTGCTGTTCGCCTCGTCAACGGTGATCGTGCCGTGGAACTGGCCGTGGATGGAGTCGCGGCGCAGCAGCGAGGCGCGCTTGACGATGTCCTGGCCGACACCCCTGCGGACGACGATGGCCCGCAGCCTCAGACCGTTGCCGGAGCCGGTCTTCTCGATGAGCAGACGGGCGAGGAGGCGGCCGATGCGGCCGAATCCGTAGAGGACGACATCGCGCGGCTCACGGCGGTCGATCTTGTTGTCGCCCGTGGCGCCGGCGACGACCTCGGCGGTGAACTCCGCCACCGAGAGGCCGCGCCCGTCGGCCCGGTACGTCGCGGCGAGCATGCCGATGTCGATCTGCGAAGGACCGAGATCGAGCGTGGTGAGGGCCTGGAGGAACGGCAGCGTCTCGGTGACCGAGAGCTCCTCACCGGCGATCTGCCGGGCGAACCGGTGCGTCTTGAGGATGCTGACCACCGACTTGTTCACCAAGGAGCGGCTGTGGAGGAGGACGGTGACGTCCTGCTCCCGGTGCAGCTTCCCGATGATCGGGATCATCGACTCCGCGATCTCCTCGCGGGTCTTCCAATTGGTGAACGAGTCGTCATTGACAGTCACAGGTTTATCTTTCGAGCTAGGCGGCGCTCATATGGTAACCCCATGCCACTTTGATCATTCAAACGGTGCCGGGAGACGCGGTACGCGCACCGGGCAGTCCGGGCAGTCCGGGCACACCGGGCGCACCGGGGACTGTCAGTCCCGGGTGCGAGGATCACGGCATGGTGATGTGTGACTACTTCTCGGCCTCCGATGACGACGCGGCCGTCAGCGTTCTCGACGAACCGGGCGGACCGGATGCCTCGGCCTTCGACGTGGTGCCGCTGAAGGGCATCGACCCGGTCGTGGTGATGCCGCGGCTCGAATCGATCCTGACGGGCTGCACCTACGACGAGGCGGTCGGGCGTCCCCGCTCGGGGAAGCTGCTCTCGTCCCCCGAAGCGGAGAGCGCGTTCATCATGAGCGTGTCCGACACCCTTCAGGAGGCGCTGGCCTCGGCCACGCACGAGACCCTGCGTGAAGCGGCCGGCCCCTGGGCCGGTACGGATGAGCTGCTCGCCTCCGGCATGGCCTCCGATACCGCGGCCCACGTGGCGGTTCAGCTGGCGGAACTGGCCGGGCGGGCGCGGTCGGCCGGTCACCGGATGTACTGCCGGTGGGCGCTGTGAGGACTGCCGGAGGCGCTGTGAGGGGTGACGGTGGGCGCTGTGAGGGGTGACGGCGCCGGAGTCAGGGTTTCCGCGGCCCTCTGGAGCACACACCCCTGAGCTGCCGGCCCGGCCCGATCCGGCGGCACACCCGGCCGGTGCTCGGGCCGGTCCTGGAGCCGGCCCTCGGGCCGGCCCCACCCTCGGGCCGGGCCTCTTCCCCGCCTCCGGCCGCGCGGAGGTCAGGCCAGGTCGAGCAGCTGTTCGTAGAAGCCGCCGAATCCCCGTCGTCTGTCCACGAAGTGCAGCTCCAGAATCCAGTGGCGGACCCGCCCCGCCCGGTCGGTGCCCCGCAGTGGCTCCGTGTTGTCCGGGGTGATGTAGGACCGCGCCTTGGCACCGTCGTTCGTCTCGTGCGGGAACTCCCCCACGAGATGCCCGGAGTGCCAGATGCCGATCTCCCAGCCGGCCTCCTCCGCCAGCCGCTCGACCTCGGTGTACAGCTGCCGGCCGGTGATGTCCGGATCCCCCGCGAACACCGCGCGCCCCGCGTCGAACACGCGGGGCAGATCCACCAGCAGCCGGCGCTTGTCCGGATCGTCGCCGAAGACATAGGTGCGGCCGAAGTCCGCCTCGTACTCCTCGAAGATCGGGCCGAAGTCCGCGAAGGCCACGTCGTCCTCACCGATGACGCGGTCGGGCGGGTTGTCCCGGTAGGGGAGCAGCGTGTTCGGCCCGGAGCGGATGATCCGCTTGTGCCAGTGCTTGGTGGTGCCGAACATGTCGTTGGCCAGGTCCCGGATACGGTCGCTCGCCTCCCGCTCCCCGGTACCGGGCGCGACCAGTCCGCGCGCCTCCACCTCGGCGAACAGCGCGACGGCCTTCTCCTGCGCCGCCACCAGTCCCGCGGCCCGCCCGGCCTCATCCGGTCCGGAAAGTTCCGACGTCATGTCATGGCCCCCTGCGCTCCGCTTGTCGTGGCGCCCATCCTAGAGGCCGTCCCGCAGCCGGTCCCCGGAAGGCGCCCGGAGGGCGGAGCCCGGCGGATCCGCCTCAGTAGGGGTGCTTCTCGGGCCTGTTCCGCCACGCGTCGTACGCGCTTCTGCCGAGCTCCGGGAAGCACTGCACGATACGGATGCTCCGCTCACCGATCGGCTTCTTGAAGTCCTCGTACTGGTACTCGTCGCTGAAGCCGATCTCCTCGGTGGCCTTGAGGTCGCGGCTGAAGTAGACGGCGTCGAACCGTGACCAGTAGATGGCGCTCATGCACATCGGACACGGCTGGCCGCTGGTGTAGATCTCGCAGCCCTTGAGCATCCGGGCCCGCCTCGGCACCCGGTCGGGAGAATCGGGCTCACGGCGGATGAGCTTCAGCGTGCTCTTGTTCCGGTACTTCACCGCGATGGTCGGAGCCTCCGGGTTGAGCACCTGGATCGCCTTGCGGATGGCCTCCACCTCACCGTGCGCGGTGGGGTCACCGGTCAGCAGGACCCGGTTCTGGCCGCGGGCGATGATCTCACCGTTCCGGGTGACCACCGCGCCGAACGGCCCGCCCCAGCCGTTCACCACCGACTCCTTGGCCAGCCGTACCGCCTCGGCCATGAACTTCTTCTTCGCCATGCCGTTTCTCCGTCGCCCAGGTCCGGCCTCCCCTCCGGCGTGCGCACAGCAGGGAAGGCATATGGATGCATTCGTCCCCTCTCACAAGACAGCCATCCTCGTGGTCCGGGCAACTCGGACCACGCGCGCCGGACCACGTGAAGCCGCTGCGAACACGCCCCCGCGGGCCGGGGGCCGCAGGGGAGGGTCTCTGCCCTGCGGGCGCCCCGGTATCGGCCGGTCGTGTACCGCCCGGGTCAGCGGCCGGCGTCCGTACGCCTCACCGCTCCCGAGGATGCTCGTCGCCGTGTCCTGCTCCCGGCGGGTGCTCGTCCAGCCATGCGGCGGGCACCCGGCCCCCGGGGCTCAGCATCTGTGTCGCCAGCGCTCGCAGGGCTGCCGCGAAGACCGCCGGACGGCGCAGGAACTCCATGTGGATGCCGGGGAACTCCACCCACGGCACACCGATCCGGCGGGCGATCTCGGCGGCGGGACGCGCGTAATACGTACCCCGGTCAAAGGAGCCCGCGCCCAGCACCATCGGGAAGGGCGCGGCCCTCAGCGCGGCCCCGTCGGGGCGGAAGCCGGCGAAGCCGGGCCACTCCGTGCCGAAGAGATGGTCCTGGTTCCCCAGGAACCGCTTCCAGAGATCGTCGGGCCAGCGGTACGTCCCCTCCCCGCGCGTCGTCTCCGCGAACCGGCGTCCCGCCGCCGGGGCGCCGCCCTCGGCGTACAGCGCGGCCATGTCCCCGAAGAAACCGCGGTCGGGATCGCCGTCGGGCAGGACGTTCACGGCCGGCGGCTCGTGCGCGACGAGACCGGTGAGCACCTGGGGGTGCAGCGCGGCCAGCGTGAGGCCGATGATCGCGCCTCCGCTGTTGCCGAAGACGAGAGCCTGTCCGCGCGCCACCGACTCGATCAGCCGGCGTGCGTCGTCCGCCTGCTGGGCGAGGTCCATCGGTTCGGCGCAACGGCCGGTACTGCGGGAGTTGCCCCGCCGGTCGTAGGTGATCACGGTGAAGGCGTCGGCCAGTTCCTCGGCGACGCCCGAGTAGTACCCGGCGTCCCCTCCGGCCCCGCTGATCATCAGCAGGGCGGGACCGCTGCCGCGCACCTCGTGGTACAGACGCGCTCCGTCCGCCTCGAACATGTCACTGCGCACAGCGGGGTTCCGTCCCGTCCCGCGGCAAGGCGCCGTTCGCGTGTCCGGACGCGGCCCGCCCGTCGAACGGCCGCGCGCCCCGCACGGTACGGCGGACACGCCCGGAGCCGTACGACCGCTCCGCGGTGTCAGGCACGGGCAAGCCGTGGGACGAGGAGTTCGGCGTTGCCACGGTTGACGGCGTGAAGCTGCTCCGGTTCCCAGTGCGGATACTCGTCCAGCCCGCTGTCGAAGCCGGTGCCCCACTCCTCGGGAAGCATGGGGAAGTCGCTGCCGTACAGGACGTGTCCGGGTGCGGCGAAGGCGAGCAGTGAGGGCAGCGCGGCGGTGGGGGACATGGCGGTGTCGAAGTAGAAGCGCCGAAGGTCGCTCAGCAGGCCCTCGGGGGTGGAGTCGGGGTGGAGACGGGCGGCGACGGCGAAGCGGTCGGCGGCGTACGGCAGGAGACCACCGGCGTGGGGCAGGATCATCCTGATCCGGGGGTGGCGCCTCGGCACACCGTTCAGAGCCATGTGCAGGGCCGTGCGGGCCGTGTCGTAGGGGAAGTCCACCAGGGGTCCGGGCAGGCCGGAAACAGGCGCGATCGGCGGCGCGGTGGGGTGGACGAGGACCACGGCGGCACGGGCGTCCAGCTCGGCCCAGAGCGGCTCGAACTCCGGATCGCCGAGGTAGCGGCCGTGCACGTTGGACAGGACCATCAGCCCGTCCGCGTTCAACTCGTCCAGCGCGTGGGCCGTCTCGGCGAGCGCGGCGTCCACGTCGGGCAGAGGGAGGACCGCGAAGTGGCCGAAGCGATCGGGCCGGTCCTTGACGACCTCGGCGGTGTATTCGTTCACGCTCCGGGCACCGGCGCGGGCTCCGGCCAGGTCGTCCGGGGCCGCGACCGGGGCGGGGAACGACAGGAGGCCGGTGGCGATCGACCTGCGGTCCATCATCGCGATCGCACTCCGGACGTCCCACGCGGGAGCCGGCCAGCCGAGGGCCGCGGCTCGCTCGGCCATCACAGCGCCGAAGGCCGGTGGGACCAGATGCTGGTGTACGTCGATGCGCTCGGGGTCCGACACGTCTGTCCGAGCCTCCTCGGGTGCGGGGTGCGGGGTGCGGGGCGGGAACGGCCCGGATCCATGAGATACCCCCGGGGGGAAGCGTGCCAGGCGGACGGCACGGCCCGGCCCCGAACAGCGGATGCGCCCGACCGGGGAATCACCTGAGCGGGGGAAGCCGAGAGTCCGCTCGCACGGCACGTCGAGGACGAGACCTCCGCGACCTGGCCTGCCCGGCCGGGCAGGGGAAACGTGCGGGTGAATCCACAAGCCGCTCCCCCCGCGGCCACGGAACCCCAGGACCGATCCGCCGCTGGGCCGTCCCTCGCGGCTGCTCCCGGCCTGCGGCCTGCGTCGGTCGGGCCACTCGGCGGCGGATCCACCAGGCGCGGAACCCGGAAGGCGGCGCGGCGGACACCGGCTCCGCAGAAATCGGCCGGCCGCGGGCCGGTGACCGCGAGGGTGGCGGCGAAGGCGGCCGGCGCGGCGAGCAACACACCGGCCGGGGTGCGGAACTGGCGCCGGGCCACCCGGATCGTGGAGGCACAGGTGCGTGGCCGCGGGTTCTCGGCGGCTCAGCGGGAGGAGGTGGGGAGACGCCGGGGCGAAGGGCGGCCGTTCGGCCCGACCGGCCGGGCGCGGCGCCGGCCTGCGCGGGCGCGGTCGCGGGACGGCACGACCGGGCCGCGGTCCGCGACGACCCCGCGGTTTCCGACACCGCCCCGCGCGGAGAGCCCGTCGAACGGCTCTCCCGCAGTGCGGATGACGCACACCGTTCGGTGCGTCATCGTGGAACGCGTCATCCCGCGCACCGCACGCCAGGTCCCCGTGCGGCGCGCGAAAGCGCCGGGCCCGACGCACCGTCGCTCGGCCCCGTCTCGTCGATACTGGAGTCTTCGTCGCGGCAGCGGCAAGGACACACGTCCCCTGTCCATCAGTCGGCGAAGCCGGCGTCAGCCCCGCCGGCACCGCCCGAGGCCGCCCCGGAACGCCGGGGCCCGGAACCCGCGACGCAACACCGACCGGGCAGAACCCGAGTTCAGAGCCGTACTGGAAACCTTCCCAGGAGGAACCGTTGAGAATGCTCATCAACGTCCCGGAGACCGTGGTCGACGACGCCCTGCGGGGCATGGCCGCCGCGCACCCCGAGCTGACCGTCGATGTCGACAACCGGGTGGTCGTGCGTCGTGACGCCCCCGTGGCCGGGAAGGTCGGGCTCGTGTCCGGCGGCGGGTCCGGGCACGAGCCGCTGCACGCCGGGTTCGTCGGGCCGGGGATGCTCTCCGCCGCGTGTCCCGGGGAGGTGTTCACCTCGCCCGTACCCGATCAGATGGTGCGGGCCGCCGCCGCGGTCGACAGCGGGGCCGGGGTCCTCTTCATCGTCAAGAACTACACCGGCGACGTGCTGAACTTCGAGATGGCCGCCGAACTCGCCGAGGACGAGGGCGTACGGGTCGCCCAGGTCCTCGTCGACGACGACGTGGCGGTGAGCGACAGTACGTTCACGGCCGGGCGGCGGGGTACGGGGGCGACGCTGTTCGTCGAGAAGATCGCCGGGGCCGCCGCCGACGAGGGCGCGTCGCTGGAGCGGGTGACGGATGTGGCGCGGCAGGTGAACGCGCGGTCCCGGAGCTTCGGGGTGGCGCTGAGTTCGGTCACCACTCCGGCGAAGGGCAGCCCCACCTTCGATCTTCCCCCGGGCGAGCTGGAGTTGGGCATCGGCATTCACGGCGAACCGGGCCGGGAACGGCGCCCCATGATGACCTCCGGGGAGATCGCCGACTTCGCGGTGCACGCCGTGCTGGAGGACCTCCGGCCCACCGGACCGGTGCTGGTGCTCGTGAACGGCATGGGGGCGACCGGGCTGCTGGAGCTGTACGGGTTCAATGCCGAGGTGCAGCGGGTGCTCTCCGAGCGAGGTGTGCCCGTGGCCCGTACGCTCGTGGGGAACTACGTGACCTCGCTCGACATGGCGGGCTGCTCGGTGACGCTGTGTCAGGTCGACGAGGAGCTGCTGCGGCTCTGGGACGCGCCCGTGCGGACTGCCGCGCTCCGCTGGGGCCGTTGAGCCCCGGCGCCCCGCGTACCGACCGCCCGGCTCCCACCCGTACTGCCCGCCCTCGCCCGTCCGTGGCGCGCACGGCGCCGGGATCCCCCGCGCCGGACCGGCCCGAGGAACAGGAGACCTTGTGCTCGACACCGATTTCTTCCGCCGCTGGATGGCCGCCATGGCGGCTGCCGTGGACCGTGAGGCGGACCGTCTGACCGAACTGGACTCGGCGATCGGTGACGCCGACCACGGCAGCAACCTCCAGCGCGGCTTCACCGCGGTGACGGCGGCCCTGGCCAAGGACGCCCCCGCGACGCCCGGAGCCGTGCTGACCCTCGCCGGACGACAGCTGATCTCCACCGTGGGCGGTGCGTCCGGGCCGCTGTACGGGACGCTGCTGCGCCGTACGGGCAAGGCCCTGGGCGAATCGGCCGAGGTGACGTCGGGGCAGCTGGCCGGGGCCTTTTCCGCGGGTGTCGCGGCTGTGGGGCAGCTCGGCGGCGCGCGGGCCGGGGACAAGACGATGCTCGACGCGCTGCTGCCCGCCGCGGACGCCCTGGGTTCGTCGTTCCGGGCGGCCCGGGACGCGGCGGGAGCCGGTGCGCGGGCGACGGTTCCCCTCCAGGCGCGCAAGGGGCGGGCCAGCTATCTCGGCGCGCGCAGCATCGGGCACGAGGATCCGGGGGCCGCCTCGTCCGCGCTGCTGGTCGCCGCGCTGGTCGAGGCCGACGAGCCGCCCGGGGCCGGGGAGGGCACCGGAACGGCCGGGGCCGGCGGGACGACGGACGGGAGCGGCTCATGAGTGCGCGCGGGCAGGTCGGGATCGTCCTGGTCTCGCACAGCGGGCCGGTGGCCGAGTCCGTCGCCGAGCTGGCACGGGGGCTCGCGGCGGGGGGTGCCACCGCGCCCGTCGCCGCGGCCGGTGGGCTGCCCGACGGGGGGTTCGGGACAAGCGCCGAACTGATCGCCCGCGCCGCCGAGTCGGTCGACCGCGGGGCCGGGATCGCGGTACTGGTCGATCTCGGCAGCGCGGTGCTGACGGTGAAGTCGATGCTCGCCGAGGGCGACGAGCTGCCGGCCGGAGCGCGTCTGGTCGACGCGCCGTTCGTCGAGGGCGCCGTGGCCGCCCTGGTCACCGCGTCGGCGGGCGGGGATCTGGCGGCGGTGGAGGCCGCGGCCTCGGAGGCGTACGGATACCGCAAGGCCTGAGGCCGTTGCCCGGGGCCCGATCCGCGCAGGGCCGGCCCCGGAACGGCCCCTGGCCGGCACCGGCCCGGACTCGGGGCCGGCCCCTGGACGTCCGGGGACACACCCCCCGTCCCCCGGCCCCCCCGGGGGGGGGGGGGGGGGGGGGCCCCCCGGGGGGGGGGGGGGCGCCCCCCCAGCCCCCCCCCCCGCAACAACACCCCCCCCCCCCC
>NZ_JBEOZE010000016.1:0-196547 GCF_040297465.1 Streptomyces sp. NPDC001787 | reverse complement strand
GGCGACCAGCTCGGCCAGGGCAAGGAGAACTCCCGGAACTTCCTCAAGGACAACCCCGATCTCGCCAACGAGATCGAGAAGAAGATCCTGGACAAGCTGGGAGTCGGCGTGCGGCCGGACGCGACGGCCTCCGAGCCGGCCGCGGACGCCGCGGGAGCCGCCGCGTCCGACGCCGCGGCGAAGCCGGCGCCCGCGTCGGCCACCAAGGCCAAGTCGGCCAAGGCGGCGGCGGCCAAGAGCTAGACCGTGACACGTCGTACGGAGTGGCCGGGCAGCGCCGCAGACCCTGGCGCGGGGCCCGGTCCGGAGTTCGCCGAAGGGGCCCCGTCCGAGCCGGGCGACGGCTCTGCCGGACGGTCCCGGTCCCGCCGCGGAGCGGGAGCGGGGTTCGGCGAGGGGGCGGGGCGCCGCGCCCGCTCCGACACCATGAGCAGCGGTTCCCCCTCCTCGTCGAGGGCCGAGAAGGGGGAACCGCGAGACCCGGTCGAGCAGGCCCGCAACATCTGTCTGCGGCTGCTCACCGGGACGCCGCGCACGCGAAAGCAGCTGGCGGACGCGCTGCGCAAGCGGGAGATCCCGGACGAGGCCGCGGAGGAGGTGCTGTCGCGCTTCGAGGATGTCGGGCTGATCGATGACGCGGCGTTCGCGGGGGCCTGGGTGGAGTCCCGGCACCGCGGCCGGGGACTCGCGCGCCGCGCCCTCGTCCGCGAGCTGCGCACCAAGGGCGTGGACTCCGCCCTCATCGACGAAGCGGTCGGCCGGCTCGAACCGGAACAGGAGGAGGAGACGGCCCGCGATCTCGTGGCGCGCAAGCTCCGCTCCACGCGGGGCCTGGACCGCGACAAGCGTCTGCGCCGCCTGGCCGGGATGCTCGCGCGCAAGGGATACGGGGAGGGCATGGCCCTGCGCGTGGTGCGGCAGGCGCTGGAGGAGGAGGGCGAGGACACGGAAGGCCTGGACGAGCCCTTCTGAACCGGGCGCCGGGGATCCGCCTCGCGGGCGGACCGGTCAGTGTCCGGCGACGGATGCCCGGTGGATCGTCGCGTCGATCAGTGCCAGGGCATCGGTGGCGGTGCGGCCGGGGTGCCGGTTCCAGGGACCGATCAACCCGGGCCAGCCCTGGGAGCGGAGCTCGGTGATCAGCCAGGCTCCGGACCGGTTCACGGTGTCGAGGGAGCCGTAGCCGAGCCGGTGCGCGGTGAGCAGGGCACCGCAGATGCAGCGGGCGCCCCTGGCATTGCGCAGCCGGTACGGGGTGTTCTGCCAGCCCCACTCGGTCAGCACCTGTCGTGCGTAGCCGAGCTGGGTGGAGGGGCGCAGGTCCGGCTGACCGACGCGCCGCCAGGCGTGCAGACGGTCGGGCAGGACCGCGCCGAACCGTCCGGGGAGGGGGCGTTCGTCCGGCGGGGCGGCGGGCCGCGTACGCAGCGAGTCGTCGATGAGCTGCTCGACGGGTACCGACAGCAGGTTTCTCCAGTCGGGCCTGTCCCGCGACACCGCGCCGCGCGACGAGCGGCCTGCCTCCGCCGAGCCCTTCACCGAGTCCATCGCCGGGTTCTCCGCCGAGCCCTTCGCCGGTTCCTCGGGGGACCGGCCGGCCGGGGGAGGCACGGGTGCGGGGGCAGGAGCGGTGTACTCCCAGCCCGTGACGATCTGCTGCCACACCTGCGTGTCATGCAGGAGGGAGGCCTGGCGATCGATCTGATCGGGGGTGGGAGCCGTGGTTTCCATCAGTGCGCATCTCCGTACATTTCGATCCTCGGTATGAGGCGAATGTCAGTCGTGCGCGGCGATTGCTCCACTGGAGTGTGGCGTTCGGGTGTGCCGTCGATCGTCCGCGGCGGCCCCGGAGACGTGCGGGAACGCGTCGGACGGGGGGCTAACCCCCGTATCAAGAAGCGGGCAGGCTTCAGTGCACAGGGATGTGTGCACAGAGCAGTGTGTACGTCATGGCAGACAGGCCCGGCGGTACCGAGATCACCGAACTGGCGGCGCTCAAGGCGCTCGCCCAGCCGCGACGTCGGCAGATCCTTCAGCACCTCACCCTGCGCGGTCCGGCGACATCCGCGAGTCTGGCCCGGGACCTCGGGCTGAACACCGGGGCCACCAGCTATCACCTGCGTGAACTGGCCCGGTACGGGTTCGTGGAGGAGACCGGCCCCGAAGACCCCGGGCTCCGGGAGGTGACGGCGTCCCGGAGTGCGGAGGAAGAGGGCTCCCGGACGGAGGATCTCGCGGCCCGCCGCCGCAGATGGTGGCGGGCGATTCCGGGCGACCGGCGGTTCCCGCCCCGGTCCCGCCAGACCCCCGAGACACGGCTCGTCATGGATGAGCTCAACCGCCAGACGTACGCGGAGGATCTGGCGCTCTTCGAGCGGCTTCAGCGCGGTGCCCCGGAGCGGGAGGAGCCGGCACAGCGGGAAGAGCAGGAGGCACGGGGCGCGCAGGGAGCGCCGGACGTGGACGAGTGGGCCGATGCCTTCGCGTACTCGCGTGGTTCCCTCCGGCTGACCCTGCCCGAACTCCGTGAGTTCTTCGAGGAGTACATCGCCCTGATGAACCGCTACAAGCGGCCCGAGGGCGACAGCCCGGCCGCGTCCCGCACGGTCCACACCCGCCTGCTCGCGTTCCCGGACCCTGCCTTCCCGGAACCCGACTTCCCGGACCCAGCCTTCACGGACCCCGCCCACCCCGCCCCCGCCTTCACGGACAACCGAACAGAGACGGACGCATGATGATGCTGCGCTACGCACTCCAGACGATCCGGGACCGGAAAGGGGGTTTCCTCGGCGCTCTGCTGGCCCTGATGTGTGCCGCCGCGCTCATCACCGCCTGCGGCACGCTCCTGGAGACCGGTCTGCGCGGAAGGATCACCACCGAGCGTTACGCGGCTGCCCCGCTGGTCGTCTCGGCCGACCAGAACGTCCATCGGACCACCGTCAAGCACAAGGGCAACGGGAAGACCAAGACCAAGCACAAGGCGAAGCCCGTCGCCGAGCGCGCCTGGCTGCCCGCCGCCACAGCCGACCGGGTGCGCGCGGTCGAGGGGGTCCACCGGGTGGTTCCCGAGCTCACGTTCCTCGCCGAGCCCCTGGACGACGGTACGAAGGCCGCGTCGGCCGACCGGCCCTCGTACGGCCACTCCTGGACCTCTGCTCCCCTCACGCCGTTCGCGCTCGTCGTGGGCAGGGCTCCCTCGTCGGCCGATGACGTGGTGATCGACCGCGGGCTGGCCGAGCGGGCCGGGCTCACCGCGGGGGACCGGCTGACCGTGCAGTCCACCGGTACCCCGCGCCCGTACCGGATCAGCGGAATCGCCGCTCCCGCACCCTCCGACGGAGGAGCAGACGCAGGAACAGACGCCGGAGCAGGCACGGGCGCGGGCACTGACCTCGCGCACCAGACCTCGCTCTTCTTCACCGACGCCGAGGCCCAGCGGCTCGCCGCACGTCCCGGCCGGGTGGCCGCCCTCGGCGTGATCCCCGTACCCGGTACGGACCTCGGACGGCTGGAGCAGCGGGTCGAGGAGGCGCTGAGCGGCACGACGGCACAGGTCTCCACGGGGGAGGACCGAGGTCCGGTCGAGTTCCTGAACGCCGCAGGGGCACGTATCAAGCTCATCTCCATGGGCGGGGCGATGGGCGGAACCGCGCTTCTGGTCGCCGTTCTCGTGGTCGTCGGCACGTTCGCACTCTCCATCCAGCAGCGTCACCGTGAGCTGGCACTGCTGCGTGCCATCGCCGCCACGCCGCGTCAGGTCCGCCGGCTGCTCGGCCGTGAAGCGCTGCTGGTGGGTGCCGCGGCCGGGGTGATGGGAGCACTCGCCGGGCTGCCGCTCGCCGCCTGGCTGCACGGCCGGTTCATCGGTCTGGGCGCCGTTCCCGCCTCGTTGGAACGCACCCCCGGCGTCTTCCCGGCCCTCGCCGCGGTGGCCGTCACCCTGGTCGGTTCCTGGGCGGCGGCCCGGATCTCCGGCCGCCGGATCTCCCGTATCCGGCCGGCCGAGGCCATGGCCGAGTCCGAGACCGGGCCGGACCGTCCGGCGTGGGGCCGGATCGCGGCGGGCCTGGCGCTGCTGGTGGGCGGCCTCGTCCTCGTCGCCGTGCTGGGGATCCTGCGCACCGAGGCCGCCTCGACCCCTGTCACCTTCCTCGCCGTGGTCGTCCTGGCCACCGCCGTGTCCCTGCTGGGCCCGCTCCTGGTCAGGTCGGCGGCAGCGCTGCTCTCCGGGCCGCTGCGGTCGGCGGGGCCGGGCGGAGCCCTTGCCACCGCCAACCTGCGCGGTCATGCCGCCCGGATGGCCGCGGTCGTCACCCCGCTCACCCTGCTCATCGGGATGACCTGCACCGTTCTCTTCCTCCAGCCGACTCTTGACTCCGCCGCCCGTACCCAGGCCCGCGAAGGCACCCGTGCCGCCGCCGTCGTGGTCGGGCAGGGCCCCGGCATCCCGTCCGCGGCCGCCGAGAGGATCCGGACGACACCCGGGGTCGTGGCCGCCACCGAAGTCGTACGCACCACCGTGCGGGTCGGCCTGGACAAGTACACGGTTCAGGGCGTCACCCCGGCGGGTCTCAGCAGCACCTGGGATCCCGATGTCACCCGCGGTTCGCTCGCGGAGTTCACCGCCGGCGCCGACAGCGCGGCCATCAGCGAACTGGCCGCCGACCGGCTGGGCCTGGGCCTGGGTGACGTACTGAGGCTGCACCTCGGCGACGGCACCCCGGCCACGTTCACGGTGGCCGCCGTGTACGCCAGGGGGCTGGGCTTCGGCGATCTGACCCTGCCCCACGACCCGGTCGCCCGGCACATGGACAACCCGCTGGCCACCACCGTCCTGGTCGCCTCGGACCTGGCCCGCGACGAACTCGCCGCCGAGGTGGCGAGGTTCACGGAGTTCCCCGGGCTCGCCGTCCTCGCACCGACGGCCGTCGACCGTCTCCAGGCCGACCGGCAGCAGGCGAACGCCGAGGTCAACTATCTGGCCATGGGCCTCGTGCTCGCCTTCACCGCCATCGCCGTCGTGAACACCCTCGCCATGTCCGTCTCCGAACGCGTCAGGGAGTTCGGGATGCTCCGGCTGGCCGGGGCGACCCGCCGCCAAGTGCTGGGGATGCTCCGGATCGAAGCCCTGGCGGTACTGCTGCTGGCGGCGGTCCTCGGCACCGGCATCGCCCTGGCCGTACTGACCGCCTTCAGCGTCGGGATGACCGGCGGCGCGGCGCCCGCCGTGTTTCCCCTCGGGTACGCGGCCGTGGTGGGAGCGGCGGCGCTGATGGCCCTGGTCGCCACCGCTCTCCCCGGCCGGATGGCGCTCAGGACCCGCCCGGTGGAGGTCGCCGCGTCACGGAGGTAGCGACCCGTCCGCCGCGCGGTCCCGGGCAACGTACGGGGGACTCCGCCGATCGAGGGCTTCCGGCCGGACGTCGACCGGGAGCCCTCGCGCGCGCCATGCCTGGAATCCGCCGATCAGGTCGGTGGCCCGGTGCAGCCCCAACTGCCGCAGGGAGGCGACGGCGAGACTGGACGCGTACCCCTCGTCGCAGATCACCACGATCCGCAGGTCGTGGCCGACCGCCTCGGCCGCACGGTGGCTCCCCCGCGGGTCGAGCCGCCACTCCAGCTCATTGCGCTCGACGATCAGCGCGCCCGGAATGAGGCCGTCCCTCTCCCGCAGCGCCGCGTAGCGGATGTCCACCAGCAGTGCCCCGTGGGACGCGGCGTCCGCCGCTTCCCGCGGGCCGATCCGCTCGTAGCCGGCCCTGACCCGCTCCAGCAGTTCGTCGATGCCCACCCGTTGGGCACCGTCGACGGCGTCGTCGCTCACCGCCAGTCCTCCGGACGTTCGGTCTGTTCCAGCCGGAGCACCGCGCCGGTCCGGCTGTACCTGCGGATCTGCGGCAGTGGCGGGTAGTACGCGTGCACCGAGACGGCATGCTCGTCGGCGGACTCGTTGAGCACCTCGTGCACATGGTGCTGCCCGAAGGCCCGGCCCTGACCTGCCGGCAACTGCCGTGAGCGGTCCACCCCTTCGCTCAGTTCCAGGGTCTTCCAGCCGTCGGTGGGCAGCCGCGCCGCCAGCGAGTGTTCCCTGAGCGTGCCCGACGCGGTGGTGAAGGCCCCGATGGACTCGGCGTGGTCGTGCCACCCGGTGCCCGAGCCCGGGGGCCAGCCGATGAGCCAGGCCTCGCTGCCGCCGGGCCCGTCGAGCCGTACCCAGGTGCGGCCCTCGGGGTCGAGCGGGAGGGAGGCGATGAGGGCCGTGTCCTGAGCGGTACGGCGCACGAATTCGAGCAGCTCCGCGACGTTCGGAGCCGCTGGGGTTCCGGTGGAGAGGGAGGCGGCGGCGGACCCGGAGGCACCAGGGGGGACGGAGGCGTCCGGGGAAGCAGGGGCACTCGGGGAAGCGGAGGTGGCCGGGGACGCGGACACACCCGGGAACACAGAAGGAGGCGTTGCAGACACAGGGACCGTCCTGAGAGTTCGCGCGAGGGCACGGCCGTGCGGAGAACCAGCACGGACCGGCGGAGAAAGGCGATTCAGCAGGACGGGCGACACACGCAGCCCGCGTAACGGACCAGGTCCATATGGACCCTCCGCCACAGGCGCACATCGGTGTCGGTCATGATCTGGAGTACACCATGTGCGCCCGTGAGGGTCAATTGATGCCCGCGGTCCGGTCGGAGCGAAGGGAGTCCGGGCGTACGGCGTCGGAGCGGACGAGCCCGGAGCCGCCGGCCTTCGCGGGACCGGCCCCGTCCTCCCCGCCGGCGGCGGCCGGGCCGGTACGCCCCGTCCCGCCCCGCACGGCGTCCGCCGCGGCGGACAGTTCCGCCGGCCGCACCCCGCCGAAGGACGCCACCAGATGTCCGTCCGGCCTGACGAGCAGCACGCTGTGGGCCGAGGCGCCCGGGTAGCTCTCGGCCACCAGCAGCTCGCCCTTCATCGGCAGCGCCTCCACCGCCTCCGCCAGCCGTGGCATGACACCCGCGGTCAGCCAGTGACGCCGGTCCCACACACCGGTACCCGGCGCGATCAGGATCACCAGAAGCCGCCCCCGCCCCATACGTTCGCGCAGGGGCACGGTCTTTCCGTCCGGCGCGGTCACCCGCACATCGGCGACCGGCGCACCGAGGGGCGTGCCCACAGGGGTGTGTGCGTCAGTGCGCGGAGGCGCGAGGGGGGAGTGCGTGTACGAAGGGGGCGCGCCCAGCGGTCCGCATCCCAGATGGCCGTCGGCGAGCAGGCTGTCCTGCCCGCGTGCGCCCCCGGGCACCAGCGTCCGCAGCCCCCCGCCGCCGCGCAGTATCGGCAGGGACTGGTCCGCGGCGCGCAGTCGCGCCGCGACGGCGGCCCTGCGCTCGGCCTGGTAACTGTCCAGCAGCAGCTCACCGGCGCTGTGGTGCCAGGCCTGGGTCAGCTTCCAGGCGAGGTTCTCGGCGTCCCGGAGTCCCTCGTCCAGGCCCTGGGTGCCCAGCGCCCCCAGCAGGTGCGCGGCGTCCCCGGCCAGGAAGGCCCGCTTCTCCCGCCAGCGCAGGGCGAGCCGGTGGTGCAGTGTGTACACGCCGGTGTCCAGCAGGTCGTACGCGGGTGTCTCGCCGCACCAGCCCGCCAGGGTGTCCCGGATCCGGGTGATCAGGGCGTCGGGGGTGACCAGCTCGCCACGTGGCGGGAGGAGCCAGTCCAGCCGCCAGACGTCGTCCGGCAGCGGTCGCGCGGTCACCTCGGCGCCCCCGGTCCGCCACGGCGGCAGCCGGTGCAGCACGGCCCGGCCGGGCCACGGGAGTTCGACCCGCAGGGCGGCGACGGCGTGCCGTTCCACCGCCGTACGGCCGGGGAACCGGATGTCCAGCAGCTTGCGCACGGTGGACCGCGCGCCGTCGCAGCCGACCAGATAACTCCCGCGCCACCAGGTCGAGCCGGGCTCCCTGGTGTGCACCGTGACCCCGTCGGGGTCCTGCTCCAGCGTGTCGATCCGGCTGAGCGGCACCAGCCGCACCAGGTCCTGCGCGGTGACCGCTTCCCGCAGGCCGCGGGTGAGGTCGTGCTGCGGGAGATGGACCGGGGCGGGCAGCTCCGTGCCGCCCTCCTCCTCGCCCAGCGGGACCTCGCGCACCAGTTGCTTGCGCCGCATCGAACGCCAGCCGGCCCACCGCAGGCCCGCCTCGTCCAGGAGGGGCCCGGCGAGCCGCTCCACCAGGCCGGCGGTGTCCTCGCGGAGCACGACCGTGCGTGCCGGGCGCGGCTCCTCCTTGCCCGGTCCTTCGTCGAGGACGACGGAGGGGACACCCTGCGCGGCGAGGGCGAGCGACAGCGTCAGACCGACGGGTCCGGCGCCGACCACGATCACCGGGTCCACGGCGCGTGCCCTCCGGCCCGTACGGTTGCGCGGAACGTGGCGGTGGAAGCCGGGTACGTGATCACAGAACGTATGCAACCCACTGGGGGTGCGTGCGTCAAGTGACCGAGGCAGCGACGCGTGCGCCGCTGCCTCGAATGCTCCTGGTGGAAAGGGTCAGTTCTTCGCCACACCGGTCCCGTCGGCCCCGTTGGACCCGTCGGTACTGCTCTTACCCGGGGCTTCGGCGGAGCCTGCGCCCCCTGCGCCCCCCGTGCCGCCGGGCGCGGTGAGAACGTCGGCGGTCCCGGCGGCGGCCACGACCGGTATGCCGGTCTTGGCACGCCGTCCGCGCTTCTCGATCCAGGTGGCGAGCGCCGACAGCAGCAGACACATCGCGACGTAGATGGTGCCGATCACGGCGATCGTCGAGACGTACGGGTACTGGCCGTTGACCTGAGTGTTGGACGCGATCAGCCGGGCCGTCTGGAGCAGCTCCGGGTACAGGATGATGAAGCCCAGCGAGGTGTCCTTGAGGGTCACCACGAGCTGCCCGATGATCGTGGGCAGCATGGCCCGGACGGCCTGCGGAATCAGCACGCTGACCATGACCTGCGTCTTGCTCATGCCCAGGGCGTACGCCGCTTCGCTCTGCCCCTTGGGCACCGAGTTGATGCCGGCCCGCAGCACCTCGGCCTGCACACAGCCGTTGTAGACGGACAGGCCGAGCGCCAGGGCCCACATCGAGTAGTCGGTGAGGAAGCCGACCCAGATGGCGTAGATGGTGATCAGCAGCGGGATCGAGCGGAACAGCTCGATGAACGTGGTGGCCACCCAGCGGACCGGCTTGTGGTCCGAGAGCCGGGCGACGGCGAGCACCACACCCAGGATCAGCGAGCCGATCGCGGCCAGGGAGAAGGCCTTCAGGGTGGCGACCAGGGAGTCGGCGATGTTCTGCCGGATGCCCGTGTAGTTGAAGATGTCCCACATCTCGGGGGCCAGATGCCCCTTGTCGGACAGCCGCACGATGCTGACGCCGAGCAGCGCCAGAATGGCGAGAGTGCCGATGACCGCGTAGATCCGGTTGCGTACGGCGGCCTTGGGTCCCGGCGCGTCGTAGAGAACGCTGGCGCTCATCGGGCGACCTCCATGCGACGCTCCAGCAGCCGGAACAGGCCGCTGATGACAAAGGTGACGACCAGGTAGCCCAGGGCCACCCAGATGAAGACGGGAGCGATCTCGTAACCCCGGTCACTCATCAGCTTCTGCCAGCCGAACAGCTCGGTGACACTGAAGGCGCCCGCGATCGCGGAGTTCTTCGTGAGCGCGATGAAGATGCTGCTCAGCGGCGGGATCACGGTCCGCGTGGCCTGCGGGAGCACGACGATCCGCAGCGTCTGGGCGAACGTCATCCCGATGGAGCGCGCGGCCTCGGCCTGTCCCAGCGGCACGGTGTTGATGCCCGAGCGGACCGCCTCGCAGACGAACGACGAGGTGTAGAAGCCGAGCGCCAGCGAGCCGAGCAGGAACGGACTCATACCGGGGAAGAGGATCTCCGGGACGACGAAGAAGAAGATCAGGAAGAGCAGGGTCAGCGGGGTGTTGCGCAGCAGCGTCACCCAGGCGGTGCCGAAGAACCGCAGCGGCGGCACGGGCGAGACCCGGAATCCGGCGATGGCGACACCGAGAACCAGGGCGATAACCGAGCTGACGGCGGTGATCGACACTGTTCCTATGAAGCCGTCGCGGAACTCTGGGAAATTGTCGAGCAGTACGTTCATGAGGTCTCCGCGTCGGCGGTCAGCGGCATCAGGGCAGGGGAAGGGGCGCCCCGTACGCACACCGTGCCCGGCGGGAGCGGCGGCGGTGGCGTACGGGACGCTTCGGTCACGGGCGCGGCGTCGGTCTCTGACGCACGCACGGCATCAGTGACGGGATGTCGGCGGCGGGACGGCCTCGGCGGCAGTGCCGCCTTCGGCCGCGGCTCCGCGTCAGTAGCGCTCGATGGCCGGCGGCTCGGTGTAGTCCGAACCGGACAGACCCAGCGTCGCCTCGTAGATCTTCTTGTACGTACCGTCCTTGACGTGCGCCTCCAGCGACTTGTTGATCGCCTCGCGCAGAGCCTTGTCGTCCTTGTTCATGCCGACGCCGTAGGGCTCGTCGGTGAACGGCTCGCCGACGACCCTGAGCTTGCCGGAGTTGGCGGCGGCGTAGCCCTTGAGGATCGAGTCATCGGTGGTGACGGCGTCGATCTGCTTGGTCAGCAGCTGCTGCACGCAGTCCGAGTACTTGGCGAGCTCGACGACGCTCGCACCGTACTCCGCCTTCTTGATCTCCTGGAGGGGAGTGGAGCCGACGATCGAGCAGACCTTCTTGCCCTTCACCGAGTCCTTGCCGGTGATGGACTTCTCGTCCTTGCGCACCAGCAGGTCGGCGCCCGCCTTGTAGTACGGGCCCGCGAAGCCGACCTGCTTCTTGCGCTCGTCGTTGATCGTGTACGTGCCGACGAAGTAGTCGACCTGGCCCTTGGAGATCGCCGTCTCGCGGATGCCGGAGTCGACCGTCTTCCACTCGATCTGCTTGGCGGAGAAGCCGAGGTCGGCGGCGATCATCTTGGCGATCTCGATGTCGAAGCCGGAGCGCTCCTTGGTCGACTGGTCCTCGAAGCCCAGGTACGGCTGGTCGGCCTTGGCGCCGATGACCAGCTTGCCGCGCTTCTTGGCCTCCTTGAAGACCGGGGAGTCCAGGTCGACACCCGTCGCGACGGTGTACGTCGGCAGCTCGGGGGCGTTGGAGGCGCCGGGCTTGGTCCCGGACGGCTTGTCACCGGCCGAGCCCTCCTTGCCACCACACGCGGTCGCGGTCAGGGCGAGCACGGCGATGGCCGCGACGGCGGCCGACTTGCGGAGCTTCATCTGAACATTCCTTATGTCGTGGGTCGTTGTCGTCAGTGGTGAAGGATCTTCGACAGGAAGTCCTTGGCCCGGTCGCTGCGCGGATTGCTGAAGAACTGGTCGGGCGAGGCCTCTTCGACGATCTTCCCGTCCGCCATGAAGACGACACGGTTGGCGGCGGAACGGGCGAAGCCCATCTCGTGGGTGACGACGATCATCGTCATCCCGTCCCGGGCCAGTTGCTGCATGACTTCGAGGACCTCGTTGATCATCTCCGGGTCGAGCGCCGAAGTGGGCTCGTCGAAGAGCATGACCTTGGGGTCCATCGCCAACGCCCGTGCGATCGCGACGCGTTGCTGCTGGCCGCCGGAGAGCTGCGCCGGGTACTTGTCGGCCTGCACTCCGACGCCCACCCGGTCGAGCAGGGTGCGGGCCTTCTCCTCCGCGGCCTTCCTGTCGGTCCTGCGGACCTTGGTCTGGCCCAGCATGACGTTCTCCAGCACGGTCTTGTGCGCGAAGAGATTGAACGACTGGAAGACCATGCCCACATCGGCGCGCAGCCGGGCCAGCTCCTTGCCCTCCTGGGGCAGCGGCTTGCCGTCGATCGAGATCGCGCCCGAGTCGATCGTCTCCAAGCGGTTGATGGTGCGGCACAGCGTGGACTTGCCGGACCCGGAGGGCCCGATGACGACCACGACCTCGCCACGGGCGATGGTCAGGTCGATGTCCTGGAGCACATGCAGCGCGCCGAAGTGCTTGTTGACGTTGCTCAGTACGACAAGGTCGTTCGCCGCAGGGGCGGCATCCTCGGCGGCCTTGGTCACTGAAACTCCGCTCATCGGCTTCTTGCTCCGTCCTCCTCGGTTGGCAAGGACACTAGTGACGCAGTGCGACCAGCGTCATTACATCTGAGCGGAAATTGAGCATAACGATCCGGCGGCAACCGGACACTCCGTGTGAACGGGACGCCCGGAGCGCGGCCGGGGCGTACCGGGTGCATAACGGAAACCCTGCTGTAACCGGTGGACCCTTGACTGGCGTGCCCGTCATCGGAGTGGATGCCCTGAGGGCAACGGACGTGAAACGCCGCTGAACGGGAAGTCTCAGAGAGACCACGCGGAGTGAAACGCCATGTATCGCCATGTAACAGCACGTAACGCCACGCGACATCCGTACGTGGCACAGCGCCCCGAGGCACCCGGGGGGACGGAGAGGAGGGGCATGAGACTTCTGCTCGTCGAGGACGACGATCACGTCGCGGCGGCCCTGTCCGCCGTGCTCGCCCGGCACGGCTTCCGTGTGGTGCACGCACGCAACGGCGAGGAGGCGCTGCGCGCGCTGCTCCCGGCCGAGAAGGAGCCCTTCGGGGTCATCCTCCTGGACCTCGGACTGCCCGATCAGGACGGCTACGAGGTCTGCGGCAAGATCCGCAAGCGGACCTCGACCCCGGTGATCATGGTGACCGCGCGCGCGGATGTGCGCTCGCGCATCCACGGGCTCAACCTCGGCGCCGACGACTATGTCGTCAAGCCCTACGACACCGGCGAACTGCTCGCCCGTATCCACGCGGTCGCCCGGCGCACCCTGCCCGGCGAGGACACCGCGCCCACGCCCGTCGCCGCGCTGCGGCTCGGGCCGGTCCATATCGAGCTGCCGACCCGCAGGGTCAGCGTCGACGGGGACGAAGTCCAGCTCACCCGCAAGGAGTTCGACCTCCTCGCGCTGCTCGCCCAGCGGCCCGGTGTGGTGTTCCGCCGGGAACAGATCATCAGCGAGGTGTGGCGCACCAGCTGGGAGGGGACGGGCCGCACGCTGGAAGTGCATGTGGCCTCCCTGCGCTCCAAGCTGCGGCTGCCCGCACTGATCGAGACCGTGCGGGGCGTCGGCTACCGGCTCGTCTCGCCGTCCGCGTAGGGGCGTACGTTCCCGGTGCACACCCGTCTGCTTCCGCTGCTCATCATTCTCATGGCGGCCGTTCTGCTCGCACTGGGCTTCCCGCTCGCCGTCAGCGTGGCCGCCGCCGAACAGCAGCGCGTCGTCATCGACCGGATCGACGACACGGCACGGTTCGCCGCGCTGGCGCAGTTCGTCAGCGAGCCCATGCCGGGCAACGACGAACGCAGGCGCACCCTCCAGACGGAACTGGAGGCGTACGACTCCGTGTACGGGATCCGGGTGGGTGTCTTCTACCGGGACGACAGACCGCTGGCGAAGGCCCCCTCCGGCTGGAGCCTGCCCGCCGCGGGGGAGGGGCGGGAGGCGTTCAAGGAGGCCCTGCTCGGGCGCCGTTCCCACGACCCGCCCCAGGTCTGGCCCTGGCAGACCGGCCGGATCGTCGTCGCCTCGCCCGTCGTACGGGACGGCGATGTCGTCGCCGTCGTCGTCATCGACTCACCCACCGGTGGGATGCGGTCCCGGACCCTGCACGGCTGGCTGCTGATCGCGCTGGGCGAGGGACTCGCGATGCTGGTCGCGGTCGGCGCGGCGTTCCGGCTCACGGGCTGGGTGCTGCTGCCCGTGCGGATCCTGGACGCGGCCACCCACGACATCGCCGTCGGCCGCATGCGTTCGCGGGTCGCGGCATCCGGCGGACCGCCCGAACTCAGGCGCCTGGCCCGCTCGTTCAACGAGATGGCCGACAACGTCGAGGACGTGCTGGAGCAGCAGCGCGCCTTCGTCGCCGACGCCTCGCACCAGCTGCGCAACCCACTGGCCGCGCTGCTGCTGCGCATCGAGCTCCTCGCCCTCGAACTCCCCGAGGGGAACGAGGAGATCGCCTCGGTGCGTACGGAGGGCAAGCGCCTGGCGCAGGTCCTCGACGACCTCCTCGGCCTCGCGCTGGCCGAGCACACGGAGGCCGACCTCAAGCTCACCGACCTCGGCGCGCTCACGGCGGAGCGGGTCGCCTCCTGGCGCCCGGTCGCGGACGAGAAGGGCGTCGTCCTGGCGCTCGACGGTGCGGCGGCGGTCACCGCGTGGGCGGACCCCATCGCCCTCTCCAGCGCCCTCGACGCCGTGATCGACAACGCCCTGAAGTTCACGCCGCCGGGCGAGGACGTACGCGTCACGGTCGCCGCCGGCACCGCCCGCGCGACGGTCGTGGTCGCCGACCGGGGACCGGGGCTGACCGAGCAGGAACTGGAACGCATCGGCGACCGCTTCTGGCGCAGCAACCGCCACCAGAACGTCAAGGGGTCGGGTCTCGGGCTGTCCATCACACGGGTGCTGCTCGCGGCGGGCGACAGCTCGATCTCCTACGCCCGGCACGAGCCGCACGGGCTGCGCGTGACGGTGTCGGTGCCGCGGAACCTCCCGCACGGCTGAGGCGGCCACGGCCACCACCGTGTGCGCGCGGGCGTTCAGGGCTTGACGGAGCGGTAGTAGCGCCCGGCCCCTTCGTGCAGGGGGAGCGGGTCGGTGTAGATCGCCGTCCGGAGGTCCACCAGCTGGGCCGCGTGCACCTCGCGCCCGATCCGGTCCCTGCTGTTGATCACGGTCCGGGTGAAGGCCTCGGTCATCGCCGGATCCGTCCGGTCGGTGGTGACCAGCAGATTGGCGACGGCGACCGTGGGCACGGACTGTCCCTGCTGCGCGTTCAGATAGGCGTCGGCGGGCATCACCGCCGAGCGGTAGTAGCGGGTGGGCCCGCCCGTCGCCTGGAGCTTCGCGATCAGCGGATCCTCCAGCGGCACCAGCCGGACGGCGTACCGCTCCGAGAGCTCCTGCACCGCGCTGGTCGGCAGACCACCCGACCAGAAGAACGCGTCGAGCAGGCCCTCGGTCAGCCGGGTCGGCATCGTGTCGATACCGGCCGGCACGGGTGTGATGCCGGACGCCGGATCGATGCCCGCGGCCTTCATCAGCCGGTCGGCGACCAGCCGGACCCCCGACCCCTGCTGTCCCACACCCACCCGCTTGCCCCGCAGATCGGCGACCTTGCGCACCTCGGAGTCCCGGGGCACGACCAGCTGGATGTAGTCGTCGTACAGCCGGACACAGCCGCGCAGCCGCTGCGAGCCGGGCTTGCCGTCCCGCAGATAGGTGGCGACGGCATCGGCGGTGGCGATGGTGAAGTCGGCCTTCCCCGTCGCGACCCGTTCGAGGTTCTGCTGCGAGCCCTCGCTGGTCCGCAGCTGTATGGACACCTTGGGCATGTCCTTGGCCAGCGCCCCTTCGAGCCGCTCGCCGTACCGCTGGTAGACGCCGCTGGGCACGCCCGTGGAGAAGGTCAGCGAGCCGCTCGGCGCCGTGTCCCCCAGCGGGAGCACCCACCACAGCAGCAGCCCGAGAACGACCGCGAGGGCGGCGCCCGCCTGAACGGTGCGTCGGCGGCCGAATCGGGACAGGGCGTGGAGCATGGCCGCGATCCTGCCAGCTCACACCCCCGCTGGCCAGGCCCGGGGCCCCCGGCGGGGAGGTGCGAGGGGAGGGGCGGAGGGAGGCGCGCCGCAACCGCCTACCCTTGTCGCATGAGCAGCGGCAACCGGAGCGAAGCAGTGGACGTCAAGAAGAGCTACGAGGTGCGCACCTACGGGTGCCAGATGAACGTTCACGACTCCGAACGGCTGTCGGGCCTCCTGGAGGACGCCGGTTACGTCCGCGCACCCGAGGGCTGCGACGGTGACGCCGACGTCGTCGTCTTCAACACCTGCGCGGTACGGGAGAACGCCGACAACAAGCTCTACGGCAACCTCGGCCGGCTCGCCCCGATGAAGACCAAGCGGCCCGGGATGCAGATCGCGGTGGGCGGCTGCCTCGCCCAGAAGGACCGCGACACGATCGTCGAGCGGGCCCCCTGGGTGGACGTCGTCTTCGGCACGCACAACATCGGCAAGCTGCCGGTACTGCTGGAGCGCGCCCGTATCCAGGAGGAGGCGCAGATCGAGATCGCCGAATCCCTGGAGGCGTTCCCCTCCACGCTCCCCACCCGCCGCGAGTCCGCCTACGCGGCGTGGGTCTCCATCTCCGTCGGCTGCAACAACACCTGCACGTTCTGCATCGTCCCCGCGCTGCGCGGCAAGGAGAAGGACCGCCGGACCGGCGACATCCTGGCCGAGATCGAGGCACTCGTCGCCGAGGGCGTGTCCGAGATCACCCTGCTCGGCCAGAACGTGAACGCCTACGGCTCCGACATCGGCGACCGCGAGGCCTTCTCCAAGCTGCTGCGCGCCTGCGGACGGATCGAGGGCCTGGAGCGGGTGCGCTTCACCTCGCCGCACCCGCGCGACTTCACCGACGACGTCATCGCCGCGATGGCCGAGACCCCGAACGTCATGCCGCAGCTCCACATGCCGATGCAGTCGGGCTCCGACACGGTCCTGAAGGCGATGCGGCGCTCCTACCGGCAGGAGCGCTTCCTCGGGATCATCGAGAAGGTGCGCGCGGCGATGCCGGACGCCGCCATCTCCACCGACATCATCGTGGGCTTCCCCGGCGAGACCGAGGAGGACTTCCAGCAGACGATGCACGCCGTGCGCGAGGCCCGCTTCGCGAACGCCTTCACCTTCCAGTACTCCAAGCGGCCCGGGACCCCGGCCGCCGACATGGAGGGCCAGATCCCCAAGGAGGTCGTGCAGGAGCGCTACATGCGTCTGTCCGAACTCCAGGAGGAGATCTCCTGGGAGGAGAACAAGAAGCAGGTCGGCCGCACCCTGGACGTCATGGTCGCCGAGGGCGAGGGCCGCAAGGACGGTGCCACCCACCGTCTCTCCGGGCGCGCCCCCGACAACCGCCTCGTCCACTTCACCAAGCCCTCCGGGACGGTCCGCCCCGGAGACGTGGTGACCGTCGAGATCACCTACGCCGCCCCGCACCACCTGCTGGCGGAGGGCGCCCCGCTGGGCGTGCGCAGCACGCGCGCGGGCGACGCCTGGGAGAAGCGCACCACGGCCGCGGCCCCCCGGCCCGCCGGTGTGATGCTCGGCCTGCCGGGCATCGGCGCCCCGGCACCGCTCCCGGCCGCGGCGACTCCCGGCTGCGGCAGCGTCTGACCCCTCGGCGCCCGGCGCACCGGCGGGCTCCGCACCCGCTGCCGCGCCGGAGACCGCGGTACCCGGCGCGGCGCCCCGCAGTACGCTGACCGGCATGCTTGTCGCCGCCGCCGTGTGCCCCTGTCCGCCTCTCCTGGTGCCCGAGGTCGCCGCCGGAGCCGCTCCCGAGCTCGATGCCGCGCGGACCGCGTGCCTCGACGCCCTGGGCGTGCTCGCCGCCGCCCGCCCCGATCTGCTGGTCGTGGTCGGCCCCGTCGGTGAGGAGGGGCGCGGACGGCACCTGGAGGGCGCTGCCGGCTCCTTCCGGGGCTTCGGGGTGGATCTGGACGTACGCCTGGGCACGGCACCCGTGACAGGGCCTGTGGGCGAGGAGTCCGCGCCGGACGCCGCGTCCCGGCCGCTGCCGTTCTCCCTGGCCGTCGGCGCATGGCTGCTGGACCGGGCGCGGTGGGCCGGTGCGCCCGTCGAAGGGCTCGGCGTGGCGGAGACCCTGAGCGGGGAACGCTGCGCGGAGGCGGGCCGGGAACTGGCGGCCGGGGCCGACCGCGTCGCGCTCCTGGTGATGGGCGACGGCAGCGCCTGCCGCACGCTGAAGGCGCCGGGATACCTGGACGAGCGGGCCGCGGAGTTCGACGCGCGGACGGCCGCGGCACTGGGCGCCGCGGACCTCACCGTGCTCCGCGCGCTCGGCCGGCCGCTCGCGTACGAGCTGAAGGCGTCGGGCCGCGCCCCCTGGCAGGTCCTCGCGGGCGCCGCCGAGGGCGCGGGTCTGGGCGGCCGGCTCCTGTACGAGGACGCCCCGTACGGCGTCGGCTACACCGTCGCCGCCTGGTCGTGAACCCGCGGTGAAACGGCACCGCCCCTGCCACCGGCGGCGGGGGCGGGGGCGCGCACGCCGGACGGCCGCGGAGCAGGTCGCTCCACGGCCGTCCGGCACCGCGCTCGATCACGTCCGGTCAGGACCCGTCAGGATCGGTCACCCCGCGGGACCGGACGCCGGTACGTGTGCCCGGGATCAGGAAGCGGGCGGCCTGCCGCCCTCGTCCTTGTGGCCCAGGCGGTCCACCGCGTCCTTCGCCTTCTGCGTACCGGACACGATCTTGTCGCTGTACTTGCCCTTGGTCTTCGCGTCCACTGTGCGCGCGGCCTTGTCCAGGCCCTGCTCGATCTTTCCCCCGTGCTGCTGCGCGAGGTCACCGACCTTGTCCTTGGCCGGAGCCAGCTTGGCCTTGAGGTTGTCCAGGAAACCCATGGGGCACCTTCCGTGCGGAGTGGACTGTCTGTACGCGTGCTCTCTCCCACCCCATTGTCCGTTACCGCCGATTTTACCGGGGAGGGCGGGCGATCGCGCTGTTTCGGGCGCCGTTCGGCACGTTCGGGAAGCAGCCGTACATTTGCGAGACTGTGGCGGTGACAAGTCCCGCTTCAGCCCCCCGCGTCATCACCGTCGTCGGCCCCACCGCAGCCGGAAAGTCTGATCTGGGCGTGTTCCTCGCCCAGCGGCTCGACGGTGAAGTGGTCAACGCCGACTCCATGCAGCTCTACCGCGGCATGGACATCGGCACCGCCAAACTGACGCTTCCCGAGCGCGGTGGTGTGGAGCACCGCCTGCTGGACATCTGGGACGTCACCGAGGCCGCCAGCGTCGCCGAGTACCAGCGGCTGGCCCGGCTGGAGATCGACCGGCTGCTCGCCGAAGGCCGTACCCCCGTCCTCGTCGGCGGATCCGGCCTCTATGTGAAGGGCGCCATCGACGCCCTGGAGTTCCCGGGCACGGATCCCGAGGTGCGGGCCCGGCTGGAGCGGGAACTCGCCGACAGCGGCTCCGGCGCGCTGCACGCCCGGCTGGCCGCCGCGGACCCCGACGCCGCCCGCGCGATCCTGCCGAGCAACGGACGCCGCATCGTCCGCGCCCTCGAAGTCATCGAGATCACCGGCAAGCCCTTCACCGCCAACCTCCCCGGGAGCGAGGCGGTCTACGACGCCGTGCAGATCGGCGTCGATGTCGACCGCCCGGAACTGGACGAGCGCATCACCGCGCGCGTCGACCGGATGTGGGAGGCGGGCCTGGTGGACGAGGTACGCGCCCTGGAGGCCGAAGGGCTGCGCGAGGGGCTCACGGCCTCCCGTGCGCTCGGCTATCAGCAGGTGCTCGCGGCGCTCGCCGGACAGTGCACCGAGGACGAGGCGCGGGCCGAGACCGTGCGCGCCACCAAACGCTTCGCGCGCCGCCAGGACTCCTGGTTTCGACGCGACCCGCGTGTGCAATGGCTCAGTGGCGCGGAGGCACAGCGCGGGGAACTCCCGCACCGCGCGCTGACGTTGGTCGAACGAGCGGTTACAGCCTGATCACGTGATGGCATCGGGAAGCTCCGGCCGTCATTTCGGCACCCGTGAGCGTGCCATCATCGAGCATCGATCGACCAGTCCGAGTTGGGAGGGCGCGTGGCGATGGAGGCCGGCCCTCGCGACACAGAACGAGACGCACCGGATGCGCGGCACACGGCGGGACCACTGAGCCCGGACGGGCCCGATGAGCACGACGTCACCCCCGAGGTGGAGGTCGAGCTGCGCCCGGCGCGCCGGCTGCGGATCTGGCAGCTCGCACCGATCGTCATCCTGGCCACCGTCGGCTCCCTGATGTTCGCGTTCCCGCTCGCCTTCGAGTTCGGCGGCGGCGGCGCGGTGGTCGCCATGCTGGGGCTTCTGATCAGCTGCTGCGCGGCCGGCTGGGGCATGATGGCCGCCCGCCGCGTCGGCTACACCTGGCCCGGCCTGCCGGCCAGGGGCAGCGGCGAGCGCCCCGACTGGCGCGTGCTCGCCCTGTACGTCGCCGTGTGCGCCGCGCTGGTCGCGCTGGCCGTCTGGCGCGTGGACCGCCTCCGCTGACGGAGACCGGCCGTCCGGCGGGGCGGCCACCGTCCGGCCCCGTCCCCGGTTTCGCGGGCTGTCGGTGCCGCCTCGTACAGTTGCCCTGTGAGCACCTCGCAGATCGCCTTCCTCAAGGGCCACGGCACGGACAACGACTTCGTGATCGTTCCCGACCCGGACAACACCGTCGCCCTGCCCCCGGCCGTCGTCGCCCGGCTCTGCGACCGCCGGGGCGGTATCGGCGGCGACGGTCTGCTGCACGCCGTGCGCTCCGCGGCGCACCCCGAGGCGCGGGCGATGGCGGACGAGGCCGAGTGGTTCATGGACTACCGCAACGCGGACGGTTCGATCGCCGAGATGTGCGGCAACGGCGTACGGGTCTTCGCCCGCTACCTCCAGCGCGCCGGGCTCGTCGAGGAGGGCGATCTCGCCGTCGCGACCCGCGGCGGAGTCAAGCGGGTCCACCTCGCCAAGGGCGCCGACATCACGGTCTCCATGGGACGCGCCCTGCTGCCGGACGAGGGCGTCACCGTCACCGTCGACGGCCGCAGCTGGGAGGCCCGCAACGTCAACATGGGCAATCCGCACGCCGTCGCGTTCGTCGACGACCTCGCGCACGCCGGGGAGCTGCGCTCCGTACCGCCGTTCAGCCCGGCGGCCGTCTACCCCGACGGGGTCAACATCGAGTTCGTCGTCGACCGGGGACCGCGGCACGTCGCGATGCGCGTCCACGAGCGCGGTTCGGGAGAGACCCGCTCGTGTGGCACCGGCGCCTGCGCCGTCGCGGTCGCCGCGGCCCGCCGGGACGGCGCGGACCCCGCGCTGACCGGCCTGGCCGTCACGTACACGGTGGATCTGCCCGGCGGCACCCTGGTCATCACCGAGTACCCGGACGGCGGGATCGAGATGACCGGCCCGGCGGTGATCGTCGCCGAAGGCGTCATCGATCCGGCCTGGCTCGCATCGGCGACCGGCTGAGGGTCAGCCCGAGGGCTGTCCCGTCATCCCCGGCGGACCAGCCCCCGGATCTGCCCCGGCGCGCCTCCGGCGTCGGCCGGACCCCCGGCGGGAGTTCCGGGACACGCCGACGGCTTCGCTCGAATGGGTGATCCGTTTCACGCTCGGCGAGAGCCGGACTGTGCCACGTGGTGGGGTCGGTAGCATCAAGCACCGGCCCGGAGACGCATCCGTGTCTTCTCACCGCCGGCCGACGTTGCCGGAGGCGCCCCCATGAGTGCAGAGGCCACCAATCCAGGTGCTCCCCTTCGCAAACGAGGCCGTCCCCGCATCGATCTGCGCCGGCTGGGCCGGGTGGCACTGCTGGGGCCCGTCTCCCGCGACCGGCTGCCCGCCGCCATCGGCCATGTCGCCGAGGCCCATCGCGCCCACCACCCGGACGCCGACCTCACCATCCTGCACAAGGCCTATGTCCTGGCGGAGTCCTCCCACCGGGGCCAGATGCGCAAGAGCGGCGAGCCGTACATCACCCATCCGCTCGCCGTGACGCTGATCCTCGCCGAACTGGGCGCCGAGACCACGACCCTGACCGCGTCACTCCTCCACGACACCGTGGAGGACACCGAGGTGACACTCGACCAGGTCCGCCAGCAGTTCGGCGAGGAGGTCCGCTACCTCGTCGACGGCGTCACCAAACTCGAAAAGGTCGACTACGGCGCGGCAGCCGAACCCGAGACGTTCCGCAAGATGCTCGTCGCCACCGGCAACGACGTCCGGGTCATGTCGATCAAGCTCGCCGACCGGCTGCACAACATGCGCACGCTCGGGGTGATGCGGCCCGAGAAGCAGGCCAGGATCGCCAAGGTCACCCGCGATGTGCTCATCCCGCTCGCCGAACGCCTGGGTGTGCAGGCGCTCAAGACCGAACTCGAAGACCTCGTCTTCGCGATCCTGCACCCGGACGAATACGCGCGCACCCGGGCCCTGACCGCCGGGGGAGCCGGGGACGATCTGCTCGGCACCATGGCCGACAGCGTCAGGACCACGCTGCGGGAGGCCGGCATCACCGCCGAAGTCCTGATCAGACCCCGGCACCTGGTCTCCCTGCACCGGGCCGGGATCAAACGCGGGGAACTGCGGGGCACCGACTTCGGACGGCTGCTCGTCCTGGTCGCCGAGGACGCCGACTGCTACGCCGTACTCGGCGAACTGCACACCTGCCTCACCCCGGTGATCTCCGAGTTCAAGGACTTCATCGCAGCCCCCAAGTTCAACCTGTACCAATCGCTGCACACCGCGGTCGTCGGTCCGGACGGGGCCGTCGCCGAGGTCCTCATCCGCACGCACCAGATGCACAAGGTCGCCGAGGCCGGTGTCGTCGCCCTCGGCAATCCGTACACCATGGACGGCGCCACCGCGGCGCAGCAGGCCGAACAGACGGACGGCGAGCGCGCCGACCCGACCCGGCCCGGCTGGCTCTCCCGGCTCCTCGACTGGCAGGAGTCGGCCCCGGACCCCGACACCTTCTGGCGGACCCTGCGTGCCGATCTGGCCCAGGACCGCGAGATCACGGTGTTCCGTACCGACGGGGGGACGCTCGGCCTCCCCGCCGGGGCCAGTTGTGTGGACGCCGCGTACGCGCAGTACGGCGAGGAGGCGCACGGCTGTATCGGTGCCCGGGTCAACGGCCGCCTCGCCACGCTCAGTACGGTTCTCAGCGACGGCGACACCGTGCAGCCGCTGCTCACCGAGGACGCCGCGTCGGGCCCCTCGCCGGACTGGCTCGACCACGCCCGCACCCCGGCCGCCCGGATCGCGATCACCGGCTGGCTCGACGCCCACCCGGACGCCGTCCGGATCCCCGACGCCACCCGGCCCGGCGGACCGGGGCCCCAGCCGGCCGAACCCGCGACCGGCGCCCTGGAGAACGCGGCGAGCGGGCGGACCAGGAACGCCGCCCGCACGGCCGGCGTTTTGCTGGACGGGCCGGACGCCCCCGTGCGCCTGGCCGGCTGCTGCACTCCGGTGCCCCCGGACGGAATCACCGGCTTCCTCGTACGCGGCGGCGCCGTCACCGTGCACCGCCAGGAGTGCCCGGCCGTGGCCCGGATGCGGGCGATCGGCCGGGCACCGGTCACGGCCCGCTGGGACGGGACGGGCGACTGGGGCGACGGCTCGGAATGCCGGGTCACCCTGGTCGCCGAGTCCTTCGGACGCCCCCGGCTGCTCGCCGACCTCACCGAGGCCATCGCCACGGCCGACGCGGCGATCGTCTCCGCCACCGTCGAACCGCCCAGCGAACAGCGGGTCCGGCACACCTACACCCTCCAGCTCCCGGACGCCGCGGGTCTTCCCGCCCTCATGCGCGCCATGCGCGATGTCGCCGGCGTCTACGACGTGAGCCGCGCCCAGCATCCGGCCGCCACGGGCTGACGGGTCGCGTCCACCGTGTTCCGGCCCCGGACGGGTTGACCTCGTTCGGGTGGTGCGGCGCGCGCCACGCACGCGCGGCGTGCGGTCGCTGGTAGCCGTAGTCCATGCCGCTCACCTCCCGCCGGCTGCGGGCCGCTCTGCTGGCCACCGCATCGGCCACCCTCGTTGCCGCCACCCTTCCCGCGCCCGTGCCCCTCGGCATCGGCGACCGGCTCTTCCCCGAGCTCGGCAACCCCGGTTACGACGTGCTCTCGTACGACATCGCCCTCACCTACCACGGCAGCAACACCGAACCTCTCGATGCCGTCACCGAGATCGCGGCCCGGACCACCGCGCCGCTGGAGCGGATCAACCTCGACTTCACCCACGGTGCCGTCAGCGAGGTCGAGGTCAACGGTCTGAAGTCCGACTTCGCCACGAAGGGCGAGGACCTGGTCGTCCGGGCACCGGGCCGCCTCCCGGCAGGTGTTCCGCTCAGCATCACCGTGAGACACACCAGCGATCCCGACGGCGACCAGAACAACGGCGGCTGGGTCCGCACCAGCGACGGACTGGTGATGGCGAACCAGGCCGACGCCGCACACCGGGTCTTCCCCGGCAACGACCATCCGGCCGACAAGGCGTACTTCACCTTCCGGGTCACCGCCCCCGAGGAACTGACCGTCGTCGCGAACGGCCTGCCCGCGGGCCGTACCCGGCACGGCGCGACGACGACCTGGACCTACCGCACCGAACACCCCATGGCCACCGAACTGGCCCAGGTCTCCATCGGCGGATCCACCGTGGTGCGGCGCACCGGACCGCGCGGCCTCCCGGTGCGCGACGTCGTGCCGACGGCCGACCGCGAGAAGCTGAAACCCTGGCTGAAGAAGACCCCCGACCAGCTGGCCTGGATGGAACAGCAGGTCGGCGACTACCCCTTCGAGACGTACGGCGTGCTGATCGCCGACGCGTCGACGGGGTTCGAGCTGGAGACACAGACGCTCTCCCTCTTCGAACGGTCGCTGTTCACCGAACCCGCCTACCCCGAGTGGTACGTCGACTCCGTCATGGTCCACGAGCTCGCCCACCAGTGGTTCGGCGACAGCGTCTCGCCGCGCTCCTGGTCCGACCTGTGGCTCAACGAAGGCCATGCGAGCTGGTACGAGGCCCGCTACGCGGAGGAGCACGCCGAGCAGCCGCTGGAGCGCCGGATGCGCGAGGCGTACACCCGGTCCGACGCGTGGCGCGCGGCCGGAGGTCCCCCGGCCCACCCGGACGCCCCGGTCCCGGGGCAGAAGATCAGCCTGTTCCGTCCGGTCGTGTACGACGGCAGCGCGCTTGTCCTCTACGCCCTGCGGCAGGAGATCGGCGAGGCGGCCTTCGGCCGGCTGGAGCGGACCTGGGTGCACCGGTACCGGGACCGGTCGGCGACCACCGCGGACTTCACACGGCTGGCGTCCCGGATCGCGGGACGGGACCTGAGCGGGTTCTTCGAGGCCTGGCTCTACGCGGAGAAGACGCCGCCGATGCCGGGGCATCCGGACTGGCGCAGCCGGAAGCCCGCTGATCAGTGAGCCGCCCGCGGCAGCCGCGGCACCGGAAAACCCGAGTGACGCTCCGGGCAGGGGCATGCCACTATCAACGGGTCGGCACCGCGGCCCTGCCGGAATTCCCGCAGCGGGAATCATCCGGACAGGTCACGCGTTGTGACTGACGTAACGGACTTCCATCGACGTAAGGATCCAATGACCTCCTCTTCTTCCCTTCCCCAGGACGCGCAGGACGCGCAGAGCGCCACGGAGAACGCCACCGAGAGCCTCAACGAAAGCCTTCGGGCGGACGCCCTGATGGAAGAGGACGTCGCCTGGAGCCACGAGATCGACGGAGCGCGCGACGGCGATCAGCTGGACCGCTCCGAGCGTGCCGCACTGCGCCGCGTGGCGGGTCTGTCCACCGAGCTTGAGGACGTCACCGAGGTCGAGTACCGGCAGCTGCGCCTGGAGCGTGTGGTGCTCGTCGGTGTCTGGACCTCGGGGACGGTGCACGACGCGGAGATCTCCCTCGCGGAGCTCGCGGCTCTTGCCGAGACCGCCGGTGCCCAGGTTCTCGACGCCGTCTACCAGCGGCGCGACAAGCCCGACCCGGCCACGTACATCGGCTCGGGCAAGGCGCTGGAGCTGCGCGACATCGTTCTCGAAACGGGGGCCGACACCGTCGTCTGCGACGGTGAGCTCAGCCCCGGCCAGCTGATTCACCTGGAGGACGTCGTCAAGGTCAAGGTGGTCGACCGGACCGCCCTGATCCTCGACATCTTCGCCCAGCACGCCAAGTCCCGTGAGGGCAAGGCGCAGGTCTCGCTGGCTCAGATGCAGTACATGCTGCCGCGCCTGCGCGGCTGGGGTCAGTCGCTCTCCCGTCAGATGGGCGGCGGCGGTTCCAGCGGCGGTGGCGGCATGGCCACCCGTGGTCCCGGTGAGACCAAGATCGAGACGGACCGGCGCCGGATCCGCGAGAAGATGGCGAAGATGCGCCGGGAGATCGCGGAGATGAAGACCGGCCGCGAGATCAAGCGGCAGGAGCGCAAGCGCCACAAGGTGCCCTCGGTCGCGATCGCCGGATACACCAACGCGGGCAAGTCCTCGCTGCTCAACCGGCTGACCGGGGCGGGCGTCCTGGTGGAGAACGCGCTGTTCGCCACCCTGGACCCGACCGTGCGCCGGGCGGAGACCCCGAGCGGCCGTGTCTACACCCTGGCCGACACCGTCGGGTTCGTACGGCATCTGCCGCACCACCTCGTCGAGGCGTTCCGCTCCACCATGGAGGAGGTCGGCGAGTCCGATCTCATCCTGCATGTGGTGGACGGCTCCCATCCGGTGCCGGAGGAGCAGCTCGCCGCGGTGCGTGAGGTGATCCGGGACGTCGGCGCGGTGAATGTGCGCGAGATCGTCGTGATCAACAAGGCGGACGCCGCGGACCCGGTGGTCCTTCAGCGTCTGCTGCGTGTGGAGAAGCACGCGATCGCGGTGTCGGCACGGACCGGCGCCGGGATCGACGAGCTGCTGGCGCTGATCGACGACGAGCTGCCGAGGCCGTCGGTCGAGCTGGAGGCGCTGGTGCCCTACATCCAGGGCGGCCTCGTCTCACGGGTGCACGCCGAGGGCGAGGTGATCTCCGAGGAGCACACCTCCGAGGGCACGCTGCTCAAGGCGAGGGTGCACGAGGAGCTGGCCGCGGAGCTCGCGGTGTTCGTTCCCGCCGCGCACTGACGGCGCACGCCGCCGCAACCGTACGGACCGAAGGCCCGTGCCGGGGAAACCGAGAGGTCTCCCGGGCACGGGCCTTCGGGCGTGACACGCGGGAATCCGGACCGCCGACCGCCGATACCGGCGGTCGCGCGAGCGGGGCCGGGCCGCGTACCCGGGCCCGGTCGCGCGTTGCGGCTACCGGTCCGCGTACTTCTTGCTGACCGCCTCGTAGATGCCCTTGGCCTCCTTGCCCAGGCGCGGGCCGGCCAGCCAGCCGGCCGTGACCGGGCCGATCGACGTGTTCGAGACCAGGGCGGGCTTGCCGTCCTTGCCCGCCGCGACCCAGCCGCCGCCGGAGGAACCGCCGGTCATCGTGCAGCCGATGCGGTACATCGTCGGTTCGTCCTTGACGACGGAGAGACGGCCCGGCCTGTCCTCGCACCGGAGCAGCTTCTGGCCGTCGAACGGCGGGGCGGCCGGGTAGCCGGTCGCCGTCATGTCCGCGATCTCCGGCACGGCCGGGGCGTTGAACTCCACCGGGAGCGCCGAACCGACCGTCTCCTCAAGGGACTTGCCCGAGGCGCCCTTCTCCGGCGTCACATGCAGCACCGCGAAGTCGTACGGAGCGCCCTGCCCGCCGACCGACGCGCCCTCGGCGATCCACTGCTCGGACGTCTGGGCCCACTGACCCCACCAGACGCCGTACGGCGCGATCTTCTCCTTGGGGGCGCTCTCCAGCTCGGTGAGCGACAGCCCGCTGTTGTTGTACGCCGGGACGAAGGCGATGTTGCGGTACCAGCCGCCCTTCTTCCCCGCGTGCACACAGTGGCCCGCGGTCCACACCATGTTGGACTTGCCGGGGTTCGCGGGGTCCTTCACCACGGTCGCGGAGCAGACCATCGATCCGTCGGGTCCGTCGAAGAGCAGCTTCCCGGACTCCGGGGCGCTGTCGTGGTACGGCGTCGCCAGGGCGGCGGCCTCGACCGGGGAGGGAGTCGGGTCCGTCACGCCCTCGTCGCCGGAGATGTCGTTGTCGACCGGCTTCTCCGGGGACTTGTCGGCGTCGCGCATCCGGTCCGGGTCCCAGAGGCCCTCGATGATCGGGTTGACGAAGTCCTTGGCCTCACGCAGCCATTTGTCCTTGTCCCAGTTCTTCCACTCGCCGTCCCTCCACTTCTCCGGATCGATCCCGTGCTCCTTGAGCCGGTTCTTCAGGTCGTCCGGAATCGTGACCTTGCTGTCGGACTGGCCCGCGGAACTGCTCGGCGTGACGCTCGCGTTGTCCTCCTCCGGCCCGCAGGCGGTGGCGGTGAGCGCCAGGACGACGGCGACGGCTGCGGCGGCGAGCACGGGGGAGGGCGTGCGGCGTGCGCTCCTCCCGCGGCGTGCGGCATCGATCGGGCGAATGGGTCGCATCTGGTGATCCCCCTGGGACTTCGACACTCGTGACTCGGTACTTCACTTCGGCTGCATCGGGCACTTCAGGTACATCGGGCACCGGGCGTCGGAACGACCGCTCCCGTCCTGTGTGCGGCCCCCACTATGCCGGTGCCGTTGGGGACGGCGCGCGGCAGGGCCGCGGTTCCGCGTCCGCAAGGATCTTCCGATTTACCCGTGCTCCCCGGCGACCGGCGTCGTTGGTACGTACGGGGGACACCCAGGCAGCGTTCCTCCGTGGCGTCCGCCCCGCGGAAACGCGGCGACGTGCAACGCAACCGTGACAGCAGGAGGACCAACAGCCGTGGCCGTGACCGAACCAGCTCCGGTGGCACTTCCCTCCGCGCACGAGGGCATTCTGCGGCGCCAGTCGCTGCGTGAGTCGGCCGCCCGGACGTATGCGCGCTCCCTGCCGATCGTGCCCGTACGGGCACGCGGTCTGACCATCGAGGGTGCGGACGGACGGCGCTATCTCGACTGTCTCTCCGGGGCGGGCACGCTGGCGCTCGGGCACAACCACCCGGTGGTGCTGGAGGCGATCAGGAAGGTCATCGACTCCGGCGCCCCGCTGCATGTGCTCGACCTCGCCACCCCGGTCAAGGACGCCTTCACGACCGAGCTGTTCGCCACTCTGCCACCGGGGTTCGCCGACAACGCGCGCATCCAGTTCTGCGGCCCCGCGGGCACGGACGCCGTCGAGGCGGCGTTCAAGCTCGTCCGCGCCGCGACCGGACGCAGCGGTCTGCTGGCCTTCACCGGCGCCTACCACGGCATGACCGCCGGGGCCCTCGAAGCCTCGGGCGGCGCCCAGGACATCCGGGTGACACGGCTGCCCTTCCCCCAGGACTACCGCTGCCCCTTCGGGATCGGCGGCGAGCGCGGCGCGGCCATCGCCGCGCACTGGACCGAACACCTCCTGGACGACCAGAAGGGCGGCGTGCCCGCCCCGGCCGGGATGATCCTGGAACCCGTCCAGGGCGAGGGCGGAGTGAACCCCGCCCCCGACAGCTGGCTGCGCCGGATGCGGCGGATCACCGCGGACCGGTCCATCCCGCTGATCGCCGACGAGGTACAGACCGGAGTCGGCCGGACCGGGGCCTTCTGGGCCGTCGAACACAGCGGCATCGTGCCCGATGTCATGGTGCTCTCCAAGGCGATCGGGGGCTCCCTCCCGCTGGCCGTGATCGTCTACCGCTCCGAGCTGGACCTGTGGCAGCCGGGTGCCCACGCGGGTACGTTCCGGGGCAATCAACTCGCCATGGCGGCGGGAGCGGCCACCCTCTCCTACGTACGGGAGAACGGGCTCGCCCAGCGCGCCGCGACCCTGGGCGAGAGCATGCTCTCGCGTCTGCGGTCGCTGGGCGCGGACCACCCGGGCATCGGCGACGTCCGGGGACGCGGCCTGATGATCGGCGTGGAACTCGTCGACCCGGAGGCCGCACCGCTCCCGGCGGCCGACGACAGCGCGTCCCCGCCGCCGCCGGACCCCGCCCTCGCCCGTGCCGTCCAGCAGGAATGCCTGCGCCGCGGCCTCATCGTCGAACTCGGCGGACGCCACGGCGCCGTGGTCCGACTGCTCCCACCCCTCACCCTCACCGACGAACAGGCGACCGCGGTCATCGACCGTCTCGCCGACGCGCTGAGCGCCGCCGAGCGCTCGCCGAACCGTCGGGCCGCTGCCGGGTCGATCCACTGACCCCGGACACCCCCACAAGGAAGACCGCCGTGAACCCCACACCCGTACCCGAGGCCGACGGCCCTCTCTCCCCCCAGCACCGAGGGCAGGACGGACCGGCAGGCCCCTGCACGGTCGAGGCGGCGACGGTGCCGCGCCAGAAGGCCGTCCCCCGCAGAGACCGGCGCCTGCCCACCGGCGCCCCCGGCGGCCCGGCACCGGCGGACCCGTTGGACCACCCGGACCCGTTCCGGGCCGCGGACGCGGCGGGCACCGAGAACCTCCTGCGCTGCTGGACCCGGGAGAACGACCTGCCCCGCCCCGGCCTCGGCACCCTCCGCATCCCCCTCCCCGCCACCGGCACGGCACTGCTCGCCCCGGTCCTCTACTGGTCCGCCACCGGAGCGCACCGCTTCGGCCCCCCGGTCCTGGAGAGCGCGCCCGAGGGCGCCCCGCCCGCCGACGCCGTCACCGTCGCGGCACTCCTCGGCCGGGAGGCCGACCGCCACGGCGGCACCGATCTGGTGGCCAGGGTCGCCGACTCGGTACGCCACACCGCCGGCTTCATCGCCCAGCGGCGGCGTACGCCCGAAGCCCCCGCCGGGTCCGGACCCTTCCTCACCGCCGAACAGTCCCTGCTGCTGGGACACCCGATGCACCCCACGCCCAAGAGCCGCGAGGGCCTCTCCGAGTCGGAGTCCCGACGCTACTCACCCGAGTCGCACGGCTCGTTCCCGCTCCACTGGATCGCCGTGGACCGTTCGGTGCTGGCCACCGGATCCTCCTGGACCGACCACGACGGCGCGGTCTCCGCCGAGGCACTCCTGGCCCCCCACACCGACGGACTGCGTGTCCCCGAGAACACCGCGGCGCTCCCGCTGCACCCCTGGCAGGCCGCCGAACTGCGGCGCCGCCCCGATGTGACCGCGCTCCACGACGCGGGCCTGCTCCACGACCTCGGCCCGCACGGCGAGCCCTGGCACCCCACCTCCTCCGTCCGTACGGTCTACCGGCCCGGCGCGGACGTGATGCTCAAGCTCACCCTCGGCGTACGCATCACCAACTCCCGCCGCGAGAACCTCCGCAAGGAACTCCACCGGGGCGCGGAGGTCCACCGGCTGCTCGGCACGGGACTCGCCGCACAGTGGCAGCAGGCCCACCCCGGCTTCGACATCATCAGGGACCCCGCCTGGCTCGCCGTCGACAGCCCGGACGGCCGCCCCGTACCGGGCCTCGACGTCATGCTCCGCCACAACCCGTTCGGACCGGGCGACGACGCCGTGTGCATCGCCGCGCTCACCGCGCAGCGCCCCTGGCCGGGCCGCACCCACATGAGTTCCCGGCTCGCGGAGATCGTCTCCGCACTGGCCGCGCGCACCGGCCGGACGACCGGAGCCGTCTGCGCCGAGTGGTTCCTGCGCTATCTCGACCGTGTCGTACGCCCCGTCCTCTGGCTGGACGCGACCGCGGGGGTGGCACTGGAAGCCCATCAGCAGAACACGCTGGTGCTGCTCGACCACGACGGCTGGCCCATCGGCGGCCGTTACCGGGACAACCAGGGCTACTACTTCCGCGAGTCCCACCGTGCCGAGCTGGAACACCGGCTTCCCGGCATCGGCGCCGTCAGCGACACCTTCGTCTCCGATCCCGTCACCGACGAGCGCTTCGCCTACTACCTCGGCATCAACAACGTCTTCGGCCTCATCGGAGCCTTCGGCGCACAGCGCCTCGCGGACGAACAGGTGCTCCTCGCCGCCTTCCGCCGGTTCCTCACCGGGGCCGCGGGGATGGGCTCGCCCCTGCCCACGTACCTCCTGGAGACCCGGCAACTGCGCTGCAAGGCCAACCTGCTGACCCGGATGCACGGCCTCGACGAGCTGGAGGGGCCGGTGGACACCCAGTCCGTGTACGTCACCATCGACAACCCGCTCAGCTCCTGACCCGCCGATCCCCCGGTGCGCACCCGCTGCCCGGGGCGTCCGGGGATCCGACCGCCCGCAGCCACGAGAGGAGAGCGTCACCGTGCCCCCCGCAGACGCGCACACCGGCGCCGAGGACACCCTCGACCTCAGGCTCTCCGAGGAACTCCTGGCCCTGTTCCGTGACGAATCGAAGGCGGCCGGCCTCCGGGCAGCCGCCTTCGACCTGCTCGGCGATCCGGCCTCCTGGCGCCCCGCCACCACCACCGCCGGAGAGTTCCGGCTGGTACCGGTGTGCCTGGACCGCGACCTCGCCGTGCTCAGCCGCTGGATGAACGACCCTGCGGTCGCCGCGTTCTGGGAACTCGCCGGACCCGACACCGTCACCGCCGACCACATCCGGCCACAGCTCGAAGGCGACGGGCGCAGCATCCCCTGTCTCGGCGTGCTCGGGGGTACGCCCATGAGCTACTGGGAGATCTACCGAGCGGACCTGGACCCCCTGGCGCGCCACTACCCGGCCCGCCCCCATGACACCGGCATCCATCTCCTCATCGGAGGCGTGAACAACCGGGGCCGGGGGGTCGGCAGCACACTGCTCCGCGCCGTCGCCGACCTCGTGCTCGACAACCTCCCCCTGTGCGCACGCGTCGTGGCGGAGCCGGACCTGCGCAACACCCCCTCCGTATCCGCGTTCCTCAGCGCCGGCTTCCGCTTCTGCGCCGAAGTGGAACTCCCCGCCAAGCGCGCCGCACTGATGGTCCGCGACCGAGCGCACCGTGCCCAGCTGTGAACAACTCGCCGTATTGCCCACACCGCTCGAACCCCATCGGTTCCACCCGGAGGAGTCCCCGTGCCGAAATACCCTGCGAGCCATGAATCAGCCGAGCCCCAGAGCCTGCTCAGGACCCCCGAGCTGAACCGGGCGGTCTGGGACCGGGCCGCAGCCCGGCTGCTTGCCAAGATGCTCGGCGAGTTCGCCTACGAAGAGATCATCGAACCGGTTCAACGGCCCGGCGGCCACGACACCTACACCGTCCCGCTCGACGACGGCGGCTTCCTGAGCTTCCGTGCCAGGCGCGGTGTCTACGGCAGCTGGCGCATCACACCCGAGTCGATCCGGCTGGGCGAGGAACCGTCCGGGACCGGGGCGTGCGGCGCCCCGGACACCCGGACGCGGCCGTTCAGCGACCCTCTGCACTTCCTCACCCGCGCCCGCGGCCTCCTCCGGCTCGACGGCGCCACCCTGGGCCATCTCATCCGCGAGCTCACCACCACGCTGTCGGCCGACGCCCGCCTCGACCACACCGCGCTCACCGCGGCACGCCTGGCCGACCTCGACTACGCCGAACTCGAAGGGCACCAGACCGGGCACCCGTGGCTGGTGGCCAACAAGGGGCGGCTCGGATTCTCCACCGTGGACGCCGCCGGGTTCACCCCGGAAGCCCGCAGAGCCGTCCGACTGCCATGGATCGCCGTCAGCACACGGATCGCCGGATATCGCGGGGTGACCCGGCTGGCCACGCCCGAGCGCCTGTACTCCGAGGAGCTCGACGCCGCCGTCCGCGCGTCCTTCGCCGCCGAACTCACCTCACGCGGACTCGACCCCGAGAGTTACCTCTACCTTCCCGTGCACCCCTGGCAGTGGAACGAGTGGATCGCCCCGCTCTTCGCGCCGGCCATCGCCTGCGGGGACATCGTCGCGCTGCACGCGGACGGCGACGCGCGTCTGCCGCAGCAGTCCATCCGCACGTTCTCCAACATCGGCCGGCCCGACCGGCACACGGTCAAGCTGCCGCTGTCGATCCTCAACACCCTTGTCTGGCGCGGTCTGCCCACCGAGCGCACCCTCGCCGCTCCGGCCGTCACCGCATGGGTGCAGGGCCTGTGCGAGACCGATCCGTTCCTGCGCGACACCTGCCGGGTCATCCTCCTCGGTGAGGTCGCCTCGGTGGCCGTGGAGCATCCGCTGTACGACCATCTTCCCGAGGTCCCCTACCAGTTCAAGGAAATCCTCGGGGCGATCTGGCGAGAGCCCCTGCCGCCCCGTCTGGCACCGGGCGAACGGGCCCGCACTCTGGCGTCGCTGCTGCACACGGACCCGCACGGCCGCGCGTTCACGGCCGAACTGGTCGACCGGTCCGGACTGACACCCACCGTGTGGCTCACCCGTCTCTTCTCGGCCCTCGTGCCGCCGCTGCTGCATTTCCTCTACCGCTACGGCACGGTGTTCTCCCCGCACGGCGAGAACGCCATCGTGGTCTTCGACGACCACGACGTCCCCGTACGTCTGGCGATCAAGGACTTCGTCGATGACGTCAACGTGAGCGCCCAGTCGCTGCCGGAGCACGACTCGATGCCCGAGGACGTACGGCGGGTCCTGCTGACCGAGGAACCCACCTTCCTGACCCAGTTCATCCACTCCGGCCTCTTCGTCGGGGTCTTCCGCTATCTGTCGCCGCTGTGCGAGGAACAGCTCGGTGTGCCGGAGGATGAATTCTGGTCACTCGTCCGCGCGGAGATCCTGCGCCATCACGCGCGGTTTCCCGAGCTCAAGGACCGGTTCGAGACGTTCGACATGCTCACCCCGCAGATCGAACGCCTCTGCCTCAACCGTAACCGTCTGCATGTGGACGGTTACCGGGACCGGCCCCAGCGTCCGCACGCGGCCATCCACGGCACCGTTCCCAACCCGCTCCACCCCGCGGCGTGCGGCCAGGAGTGATCGCCGTTGTCAGTGGTGCGCCGTAGGGTGGTCGGGCTATGACGAAGCCATCTCTCCCCGAGCTCCTCCATGCCGCCGTCACCGCTGTCGGCGGTTCGGAAAGGCCCGGCCAGGCCACGATGGCCGCCGCCGTCGCCGAGGCCGTGGACGACCAATCCCATCTGCTCGTCCAGGCCGGCACCGGTACGGGCAAGTCCCTCGGCTATCTGGTGCCCGCCCTGGCCCACGGAGAGCGTGTCGTGGTGGCCACCGCGACGCTCGCGCTCCAGCGCCAGCTCGTGGAGCGGGACCTTCCGCGCACGGTCGACGCGCTGCACCCGCTGCTGCGCCGCCGGCCCCAGTTCGCGATGCTCAAGGGGCGGTCGAACTACCTCTGCCTGCACCGGCTCCACGAAGGGGTCCCGCAGGACGAGGAGGAGGGGCTCTTCGACCAGTTCGAGGCGGCGGCGCCCTCCAGCAAGCTCGGCCAGGACCTGCTGCGGATGCGTGACTGGTCCGACGAGACGGAGACCGGCGACCGGGACGATCTCACCCCCGGGGTCTCGGACCGCGCCTGGGCGCAGATCTCCGTCTCCTCGCGCGAGTGCCTGGGAGCGACGAAGTGCGCGTACGGCGCGGAGTGCTTCGCGGAGATGGCCCGGGAGCGCGCCAAGCTCGCCGATGTGGTCGTCACCAACCACGCCCTGCTGGCCATCGACGCCATCGAGGGTGCCCCGGTGCTCCCGCAGCACGAGGTGCTGATCGTCGACGAGGCCCATGAGCTGGTCTCCCGGGTCACCGGCGTGGCGACCGGTGAGCTCACCCCGGGACAGGTGAACCGCGCGGTCCGCCGGGCCGCGAAGCTCGTGAACGAGAAGGCCGCCGACGCGCTGCAGACCGCGTCGGAGGGTTTCGAGCGGGTGATGGAGCTGGCGCTGCCCGGCCGGCTGGAGGAGGTGCCCGAGGACCTCGGCTACGCCCTGATGGCGCTGCGCGACGCCGCGCGCACGGTGATCTCCGCCCTGGGCGCGACCCGGGACAAGTCGGTCCAGGACGAGGACGCCGTCCGTAAGCAGGCCATGGCCTCGGTCGATTCGATCCACAGCGTCGCCGAGCGCATCACCCAGGGCTCGGAGTACGACGTCGTCTGGTACGAGCGGCACGACCGCTTCGGGGCATCCGTGCGCGTGGCCCCGCTCTCCGTCTCCGGTCTGCTGCGCGAGAAGCTGTTCGCCGAGCGCTCCGTGGTCCTGACCTCGGCCACGCTGAAGCTGGGCGGGGACTTCAACGGGGTGGGCGCGTCGCTGGGACTCGCCCCGGAAGGCACGGCGGGCGACGACTTCCCGCAGTGGAAGGGGCTGGACGTCGGGTCACCCTTCGACTACCCGAAGCAGGGCATTCTGTATGTCGCCCGGCATCTGGCCACACCGGGGCGGGAGGGGTCGCGCACGGACATGCTGGAGGAGCTCGCCGAGCTGGTGGAAGCGGCGGGCGGACGCACTCTGGGGCTGTTCTCCTCGATGCGTGCGGCCCAGGCGGCGGCCGAGGAGCTGCGTGGCCGACTGGACAAGCCGATCCTGTTGCAGGGCGAGGAGACGCTCGGTGAGCTGATCAAGAACTTCGCCGCCGATCCGGAGACCTGTCTCTTCGGCACGCTCTCGCTCTGGCAGGGCGTCGATGTGCCGGGGCCGAGCTGTCAGCTTGTGATCATGGACCGGATCCCGTTCCCGCGGCCCGACGATCCGCTGATGAGCGCGCGCCAGAAGGCGGTGGAGGAGGCGGGTGGCAATGGGTTCATGGCCGTGGCGGCGACGCATGCCGCTCTGCTGATGGCCCAGGGCGCCGGCCGGCTCGTACGGGCCACGGGCGACAAGGGTGTCGTTGCCGTGCTCGACCCCAGGCTGGCCAATGCCCGGTACGGAAGCTATCTGCGCGCCTCACTGCCCGATTTCTGGTACACCACGGACCGTAACCAGGCGCGACGCTCACTGGCCGCGATCGATGCGGTCGCCAGGACGGACGGCAGGTGACCGGGACGACGGCGGGCAGAGCAGGACCCCGGGATCGGCGCAGTGAATCCCGGGGCCCGGTCGAGGTCGGCGGGTTTCACACCCGCCGCAGCACCGCGACGACCTTGCCGAGAATGGTCGCCTCGTCGCCGGGGATCGGCTGGTACGCGGAGTTGTGCGGGAGCAGCCATACATGGCCGTCCTCGCGCCGGAAGCGCTTGACGGTCGCTTCGCCGTCCAGCATCGCGGCCACGATGTCCCCGTTCTCGGCGACGGGCTGACGGCGCACGGTCACCCAGTCGCCGTCACAGATCGCCGCTTCGATCATCGAGTCACCGACGACCTTCAGGACGAACAGCTCGCCGTCACCCACCAGCTGGCGGGGGAGGGGGAAGACGTCCTCGACGGACTCCTCGGCGAGGATCGGTCCACCGGCGGCGATCCGGCCCACCAGGGGTACGTACGAGGCGGCGGGCTTGCCCGTCGTGTCCGTGGGCTGGGTGCTGGGCTGGTCGGAGCCGCGGACCTCGTAGGCGCGCGGGCGGTGCGGGTCCCGCCGGAGGAAGCCCTTGCGCTCCAGGGCCATCAGCTGATGGGCGACGGACGAGGTGCTGGACAGGCCCACTGCCTGACCGATCTCCCGCATGGAGGGCGGATATCCCCGGCGCTGGACGGAATCGCGAATGACCTCGATCACCCGCCGCTGCCGGTCGGTCAGTCCCGAACTGTCCGCTCGGATTCCTGGGGGCCGGCCGGGCAATGAGCGCGCGGGGCGCGCGGGCTCCGGCCCCTCCGTGTTCATGACTGAGTCATTCATTGCATGCACCGGCTCAAGTCGGCTCTGGGAGCGGTGGTCCTGGGCAGTGATGGTGGCACTGTCTGCGGTGGTGGTCACGTCGGCCCCTCTCGAATGTTCTCCCTAGTTGGACAACGGTAGTAGCTTTCGAAAGGTTGCGCCAAACACACGTTCGAGTGAAAAACGAATAAAGGGCTGTCGTGGCCTTACCGTCAGGTGTATGCGCGGGACGCGGAGTGACCGGCAATTCGGTCCATCACGGTAGCGTTCCCGAGCGCGCCCCGGGGTGCGCGGGGCGGTCCGTGAGGGTGCCGTTCCAGTGTGTCATCCGGTGCCCCCGGGATCTCGGCGGCCGCGCGTTTCCCGTACCCTCATGGCTGGCCCGCCCGCCCCCGTACCGCTCCCGCCGTGCGACACGCGATAGGGGCGAAAACGCGGCCAAACCCTAGATCTAGTGGTTGGATTGCTCCGGCCGCCCAGAAGTTGTGGTCCCCGGTCATCGGGCTGATGGCCATCGCCTATGCTTGAACCTGCTTCAACGGGTCCGTACCGGACCTGAAGAGGCTATTCAGTCGTGCTGTGAAGGAGGGTTGGGAGCCATGCACTGCCCCTTCTGCAGGCACCCCGACAGCCGGGTCGTCGACAGTCGCACCACCGACGACGGCACGTCGATCCGCCGTCGCCGTCAGTGCCCGGACTGCTCCCGCCGTTTCACGACGGTGGAGACCTGCTCCCTGATGGTGGTCAAGCGCAGTGGCGTGACCGAGCCCTTCAGTCGCACCAAGGTCATCTCGGGCGTCCGCAAGGCATGCCAGGGGCGGCCCGTCACAGAGGACGCCCTCGCCAAGCTCGGCCAGCGGGTCGAGGAGGCGGTGCGCGCCACCGGCAGTGCCGAGCTGACCACCCACGACGTGGGTCTGGCCATACTCGGCCCCCTGCGGGAACTCGACCTCGTCGCCTACCTGCGCTTCGCGTCCGTGTACCGGGCGTTCGACTCACTCGAAGACTTCGAGGCCGCCATCGCGGAACTGCGCGAGCGGCGGCCCCTCGTGGAGGACTGTGGGAGCCGGGAGACCGTCGAGGTCCCGGCACCCGCCATCGCCGCCGACTGAGCGGCACGTGCCCGTCCCGCCCGGCAGAGGCCTGCCGGCGGAGACCGGGCAGTACAAGACCTGTTCCCGGAGTGCCGTACGCGGTGGCCGGAACATCAGACACACACTGTGTCCCGGGAAGAACTGGGCACTTCAGGGCGTTTTTGCCCACATATGGGAGGCGGCATGACAGAGACGGCGAGCGGCCCGGCACGAGGTTCCCGCACCAAGGGCACCAAGTCGAGCAAGGGTCTGCGTATCGAGCGCATCCACACCACCCCCGGCGTGCATCCGTACGACGAGGTGGCGTGGGAGCATCGTGACGTCGTCATGACCAACTGGCGCGACGGCTCGATCAACTTCGAGCAGCGTGGCGTCGAGTTCCCCGACTTCTGGTCGGTGAACGCGGTCAACATCGTCACCAGCAAGTACTTCCGTGGGGCTGTCGGCACTCCGCAGCGCGAGACCGGTCTGCGACAGCTGATCGACCGGATCGTGAAGACGTACCGGAAGGCCGGCGAGGAGCACAGCTACTTCGCCTCTCCCGAGGACGCCGAGATCTTCGAGCACGAGCTGGCGTACGCCCTCCTGCACCAGATCTTCAGCTTCAACTCGCCGGTCTGGTTCAACGTCGGCACGCCCCAGCCGCAGCAGGTCTCCGCCTGCTTCATCCTGGCCGTCGACGACTCCATGGAGTCGATCCTCGACTGGTACAAGGAAGAGGGCATGATCTTCAAGGGCGGCTCCGGCGCCGGCCTGAACCTCTCCCGGATCCGTTCCTCCAAGGAACTGCTCTCCTCCGGCGGCAACGCCTCCGGTCCGGTCTCCTTCATGCGCGGCGCCGACGCGTCCGCCGGAACCATCAAGTCCGGTGGCGCCACGCGCCGCGCGGCCAAGATGGTCATCCTCGACGTCGACCACCCCGACATCGAGAACTTCATCGAGACCAAGGTGAAGGAGGAGGAGAAGATCCGCGCCCTGCGCGACGCGGGCTTCGACATGGACCTGGGCGGCGACGACATCACGTCCGTCCAGTACCAGAACGCCAACAACTCGGTCCGGGTGAACGACGAGTTCATGAAGGCCGTCGAGTCCGGCGGCAAGTTCGGGCTGCGTGCCCGGATGACCGGCGACGTCATCGAAGAGGTCGAGGCCAAGTCCCTCTTCCGCAAGATGGCCGAGGCCGCCTGGGCCTGCGCCGACCCCGGCATCCAGTACGACGACACGATCAACCAGTGGCACACCTGCCCGGAGTCCGGCCGGATCAACGGCTCGAACCCGTGCAGCGAGTACATGCACCTGGACAACACCTCGTGCAACCTGGCTTCGCTGAACCTGATGAAGTTCCTCAAGGACGACGGCGAGGGCCACCAGTCCTTCGAGTCCGAGCGCTTCGCCAAGGTCGTCGAGCTGGTCATCACCGCGATGGACATCTCGATCTGCTTCGCGGACTTCCCGACCCAGAAGATCGGCGAGAACACCCGCGCCTACCGGCAGCTCGGCATCGGCTACGCCAACCTCGGCGCCCTGCTGATGGCGACCGGCCACGCGTACGACAGCGACGGCGGCCGTGCGCTCGCCGGCGCCATCACCTCGCTGATGACCGGCACCTCCTACCGGCGCTCCGCCGAGCTCGCCGCGGTCGTCGGCGCGTACGACGGCTACGCCCGCAACGCGGAGCCGCACCAGCGCGTCATGAAGCAGCACTCCGACGCCAACGCCAAGGCCGTCCACGTGGACGACCTCGACTCGCCGATCTGGGCAGCCGCCACGGAGGCCTGGCAGGACGTGATCCGCCTGGGCGCGAAGAATGGTTTCCGTAACGCGCAGGCCTCGGTCATCGCGCCCACCGGCACCATCGGTCTCGCGATGTCCTGCGACACCACGGGCCTGGAGCCCGACCTCGCCCTGGTCAAGTTCAAGAAGCTGGTCGGCGGCGGCTCGATGCAGATCGTCAACGGCACCGTGCCGCAGGCACTGCGCCGTCTCGGCTACCAGCCGGAGCAGATCGAGGCGATCGTCGCCCACATCGCCGACAACGGCAACGTGATCGACGCTCCCGGGCTGAAGACCGACCACTACGAGGTCTTCGACTGCGCGATGGGCGAGCGTTCCATCTCCGCCATGGGTCACGTCCGGATGATGGCGGCCATCCAGCCGTGGATCTCCGGCGCGCTCTCCAAGACCGTGAACCTGCCGGAGACGGCCACCGTCGAGGACGTCGAAGAGGTCTACTTCGAGGCGTGGAAGATGGGCGTCAAGGCGCTCGCGATCTACCGCGACAACTGCAAGGTCGGCCAGCCCCTCTCCGCGAAGACCAAGGAGAAGGAGAAGGCGGCGGTCACCGCCAAGGCCGAGGACACCATCCGCACCGCGGTGGAGAAGGTCGTCGAGTACCGTCCTGTCCGCAAGCGCCTGCCCAAGGGGCGCCCGGGGATCACCACCTCCTTCACGGTGGGCGGCGCCGAGGGTTACATGACCGCCAATTCCTACCCGGACGACGGTCTCGGTGAGGTGTTCCTCAAGATGTCCAAGCAGGGCTCGACCCTCGCGGGCATGATGGACGCCTTCTCCATCGCCGTCTCGGTGGGTCTGCAGTACGGCGTTCCGCTGGAGACCTACGTTTCGAAGTTCACGAACATGCGCTTCGAGCCGGCCGGTATGACGGACGACCCGGACGTGCGGATGGCCCAGTCGATCGTCGACTACATCTTCCGTCGTCTGGCGCTCGACTTCCTGCCCTTCGAGACGCGTTCGGCGCTCGGCATCCACTCGGCCGAGGAGCGTCAGCGCCACCTCGACACCGGTTCGTACGAGCCGTCCCTGGAGGACGGGGACCTGGACGTCGAAGGACTGGCCCAGTCCGCTCCGCTGCACGTGGAGCCCCTGAAGGCGGTGGCGGCTCCGGCGGAGACCGCTGAGAAGCCCGCCCAGAAGACGGCCCACACCTCGGCGGAACTGGTCGAGATGCAGCTCGGCATCAGCGCCGACGCACCGCTCTGCTTCTCCTGCGGTACGAAGATGCAGCGCGCCGGCTCCTGCTACATCTGCGAGGGCTGCGGCTCGACCAGCGGTTGCAGCTGACAGCTGGTAGACGGCTCACGGAGGGGACCGGCCCGCGGGGCGGTCCCCTCCGTGGTGTTCAGCTCAGGCGCTCATGGCGAAGGAGCACGACTCCATTGCCGAACGTCCTGGTCTCGACGAGCCGCAGACCGGTCCTGGTCCCCGGTGGACGGAACAGGGGATTTCCCTCTCCGAGGATGACCGGATGAATGCAGAGGTGGTACTCGTCGATCAGGCCGAGCCGCCCGAAGGAAGCGGCGAGGCCGGCACCGCCGAGCGCGAGGTCCCCCTCCGTCCGCTCCTTGAGCTCCAGGATCTCCTCGACGACGACCTCCCGTACGACGGTGGTGTTCCAGTCGGCCCGTTCGAGCGTCCTGGAGAACACGTACTTGGGCATGTCCCGCCAGATCCCGGCGAAATCTGCCATGGGAGCGGGGCACGACGGGTCGGCGTCCGCTGTTGGCCAGAAGTCGGCCATCAGCTCATGGGTGACACGGCCGTCGAGGAACGCCCCCATCGTCCTCAGCCGGTCGTTGAAGTAACCATGGACCTCGTCATCGACCAGGTGCCAGCCGATGTCGCGGCCGGGTCCCTCGAAGAAGCCGTCGAGGGATACCGACATCATCAGGATGATCTTGCCCATGCGGGTCCTCGCCGACGTGATCGGATCGGGGTTCCCGCCGCCGGATCAGGTCCCCGGGGTCTGGCTTCCCATCATCATGGCGAACGAGTCGGGGTCCCCCTCGAAGCCACGCACGGCCGAGCGGAACCCCCATACTCCCGAGCTGTCCCGGGTGAACTCGGCGACCACCGCCGCGGTGGCCGCGGGGACCCCGGAGAAGTCGTCCTCCGCGAGCGTGGTGTAGCCCTCGCGGATCTGCACCCCGGTGCGCTGTATCCCGCCGAACGTCTTGTGGCCGTTGCGCTGCTGGATGGCGACCCCGACCACCACCCGCCCGTACGTCGGCGCCAGCCGGTCCAGCTCGATGGTCATGACCTCGTCGAAGCCGAGGCCCTGGCCGGTCCTGCTGTCCCGGTTCAGCGCGATGGTGCCGTCCGGCGAGCGGCTGTCGAAGTGCACCAGGTACGAGGGGCTGCCGTAGGGCTCGTCCACCGTGTACGTGGCGGCGATGATGTCGAGGTCATTGGCCGGATCGCCGCTCTCGCTGGGGTCCCATTTCAGCCGTACTTCGACCTTCTCGATGTCCTTGTTGGGAGTACTCACAGGGCTTCCCTCCTGGCCGCCGCACCGACGGTCCGCTCTCATCAACCGATCATGTACGTAACTCTCCATGGAACCAACTGTCCTGACACCGGGCGACGGATTCGGGCCACCTGTACCGCGGTGGCGACACACCTGTGAACCGATGGATACGCGAGGGATCCGGGATGCGCCGATTCCGGGCAGGCATCGCCGAGCGGGTGACCTGTGCCACGTTCGGCGCCGTACGATGGCGCGGTGCTGGTCAAGTGGATTCGCTGCACCGTGGTCGACCGTCATGGCTTCGAGCGGGGGCAGCGAAAGTGGGCGGGGCTGCTCGGTGAGCCGGGGTTCAGGGGACAGAGCGGCGGGTGGAGCCGAGTGCACCCCGAAGTCGCCCATGTGTTCGCGTTCTGGGAGAACCGTGTCTTCTACGACTCCTTCATGGCCCGCGGCCACGACCGGATAGCTTCCGCGCAGTCGGGAACGCAACGGGACATGCAGGTCAAGCTCTTCGAGCACCGGTTCGACGTGAAGACCGGTTTCGAACCCCACTTCGCGGACGCGGACGTCGTCAGGGTGGCGCACAGCCGGGTGCACGAGGACCGGGTCGAGCACTTCGCGCTCATGCAGGAGCAGGTGTGGAATCCGGCGATGGCGGGGTCGCCGGGGATGCTGCGCGGGGTGTTCGGGGAAGCGCCGGGGCACGAGTTCCTGGTGCTTTCGATGTGGAATTCCGGCGCCGAGCGCGGCAAGTACCGGGCGGAGGGCGCCGAACGGCTGTCGGCGCGTGCGCAGACCGAGACGGATGTCGCGGAGCTGGCAGGGGACGTGGTGATGCTCGAACCGTCCTGGACGGTGTGAACGGCCCGCACCCGGGCGGAGGCTCCAACGGCCATGTCGCTCGCGCCGGTTGACCGGTCAGGGGCTGTCCGAGGTGTGGTCCGGGGTGGGCCCCGGTCGCGTCGGTGCCGTGAAGACCCCGGCCAGCGCCACGGCGAGCGCGGCGTCCGCCGCCCGGTCCGCGATGTCCGCGTCGACGGGTTCGCGCGTGATGAACAGGCGCAGGAACAGCGGTGCGGACGCCGCCCGCACCAGCGCGCCGGCGTCGGTGCCGTGGGGGATCTCGCCGCGTTCGGCTGCCCGCGACACCAGGGCCTCGCAGCGCGAGAACCGCTCGCCGTAGAAGGTGTGCAGTGCTTGTGCGGCCCGCGGTGACTGGAACGCGGCGGCGATGAACGCGGTCGGCGCGGCGGCCTCGGCGGGGTCGCTGAACGAATCGGCCGTCTCGCGCAGAAGCGCGCGCAGATCCCCCCGCAGGCTGCCCGTGTCGGGCGGCGTCCAGCCGTCCTCGCCCGCGAGTTCGAGAGCGTCGACGATCAGCCCTTCGACGCTGCCCCAGCGTCGGTAGAGGGTTGTTCTGTGCACGCCCGAGTGTTCGGCGACGTACTCGATGGAGAGCCCCGGGAAGCCTTGTTCGGCCAGCCCGGTGAGGACGGCGTCGCGGACGGAGGCCCGGGTGCGCGCGGTGCGTCCGCCGGGGCGCCGGGTGCCGGGTGCCGGATGTGCGCCGGCCGCTGGGGCGGCCTCTTCCTCACTCAATTGCTACTCCCGTTGCGTTAGTGGGCTCCAGTGTGCCACACTCTCGCTAACGCGACAATGAATGCATTTACCCGGCCTGGAGGCGCCCGTGTCCACTCAGATCTCGCTGCGCGATGTCACGGTGTCGCGTGGTGACCGGGTGCTGCTGGAAGGCGTCTCGCTCTCCGTCCGCCCCGGTGAACGCGTCGGCATCGTGGGGGAGAACGGTGCGGGGAAGAGCACGTTGCTGCGCCTGCTCGCCGGTCTTGAACGGCCCGATACGGGCGAGGTGGTCACGATGTCCGGGCGCGGCGCCGGGCTTCTGGACCAGGTCCCGCGGCTGCCGCCCGCCCGCACGGTCGGGGACGCGGTCGACGTGGCCCTGGCGGAACTGCGCACGATGGAGCGGCGGCTGCGCGAGGCCGAGGCCGGTCTCGGGGTGGCGAGTGGTGAAGCCCTCGCGGCCTATGGGGACCTTCTCACCGCCTATGAACTGCGCGGCGGGTACGAGGCGGATGCCCGCGTCGACAAAGCGATACAGGGAGTCGGGCTGGGCCATGTCGGCCGTGAACGGACCCTGGGCAGTCTCTCCGGCGGGGAGCGGGCGCGGCTCGGCATCGCCTGTCTGGTCGCCGCGGCCCCGGAAGTGCTGCTGCTGGACGAGCCCACCAACCACCTGGACGAGGCGGCCCTGGAGTGGCTGGAGTCGGAGCTGCTGGCCCACCCCGGCACCGTTGTCGCGGTCTCGCACGACCGGATCTTCCTGGAGCGGGTCGCCACCGCGATCCTGGAGATCGACGCCGACCGCAGATCGGTCGTGCGGTACGGCGGCGGTTACGCCGGCTTCCGTGAGGAACGGGAGGCCGCCCGCCGGCGGTGGGAGCAGGCGTACGCGCGCTGGTGCGAGGAGAGTGCCCGGCTCGCGGAGTACACGCGCACCACCGCACATGGCGTCGCGGCAGGCCGGGCGATCAAGGACAGCAACAAGATGGCGTACGACCGTGCGGCGGGGCGGGTTCAGTCATCGGTGTCCGGGCGGATCCGCCAGGCTCGGGAAAGGCTGCGACGGCTCCAGGACGAGCCTGTGGCCAGACCGCCGGAGACGTTGCGCTTCGCCGCCCGCCCCGCTGCCGGGGAGGCGTTGGGGGAGTTGCTGTCCCTGCGGGGTGTCCGTGTCGGCGATCGGCTCGCCGTCGACGAGTTCACCCTGTCGGCCGGGGAGAAGCTGCTGATCCACGGCGGGAACGGCTCGGGCAAGTCGACTCTGCTGCGGGTCATGGCCGGTGTCCTGGTTCCGGACACGGGCTCCGTCGTCCGCCGGGGCGGCATCGGGTATCTCGCGCAGGAGATCCCGGTGCGACGCCCCGCGGACCAGGTGCTCGCGGCGTTCGGCAGAGGGCTGCCGGGAGCCCCGGACGATCAGGCCGAACTGCTCCTGTCGTACGGCCTGTTCCGGCGCCGCGACCTCCATGTGCGCGTCGGCTCGCTCTCGGCCGGCCAGCTCCGGCGACTGGCGCTCGCCAGGCTGCTCGCCCGCCCCGCCGACCTGCTGCTCCTCGACGAACCGGCCAACCACCTCGCCCTCGGGCTGGTGCAGGACCTGGAGACCGCGCTGGAGCACTGGCCCGGGGCACTGGTGGTGGTCTCCCACGACCGACTGCTGCGCCGCCGTTTCGTTGGTCACATACGCCGGATGGAGTCCGGACAACTGCTCGATCGCGCCGGACTCGATCTAGGGTCGGTCCATGGCACGACCGCAGCGCATTGTCCTCGTCCGGCACGGCGAGTCCGAGGGCAATGCCGATGACACGGTGTACGAGCGGGAGCCCGACCACGCGCTGAGGCTCACCGCCACGGGGCTGCGGCAGGCCAGGGAGACGGGGGTCCGGCTGCGTGACCTGTTCGAGGGCGAGCGGGTGAGCGTCTATGTGTCCCCCTACCGGCGCACGCACGAGACCTTCCGGTCGCTCGGCCTGGACCTCGGCCGGGTGCGGGTCCGGGAGGAGCCGCGGCTGCGCGAACAGGACTGGGGCAACTGGCAGGACCGGGACGACGTGCGGCTGCAGAAGGCCTACCGGGACGCCTACGGGCACTTCTTCTACCGGTTCGCGCAGGGCGAGTCCGGAGCCGATGTGTACGACCGGGTCGGGGCGTTCCTGGAGAGTCTGTACCGGAGTTTCGAGGACCCGGACCACCCGGAGAACGTCCTGCTGGTCACCCACGGGCTGACCATGAGGCTGTTCTGCATGCGCTGGTTCCACTGGTCGGTGGCGGAGTTCGAGTCCCTGTCCAACCCGGGGAACGGCGAGACGCGCACCCTCCAGCTCGGCGCGGACGGCCGCTACACCCTCGACCGGCCATTCATACGCTGGCGCACCCCTGAGCCGTACGGCATCACCGGATAGAGTGGCAGGGCGATGACCGCTGATTCTGCTTCCGACCGGCGCTTCGAACGCGCCCTGGCCAGCCTGCGTGGGCTGTCCGTGGGAGACGCCCTGGGCTCCCAGTTCTTCGTCCCCGCCAACTATCCGCTGCTGAAACAACGCGCTCTGCCGCCGGGCCCGTGGCAGTGGACCGACGACACCGAAATGGCCTGCTCGGTGCTGGCCGTCCTCGTGGAACACGGCCGTATCGACCAGGACGCCCTCGCGCGCTCCTTCGCCGTGCACCACGATTTCGACCGGGGCTACGGTCCCGCCGTGAACCGGATGCTCAGGCTGGTCCGGGAGGGCGGCGACTGGCGTGAGCTGGCGTCCGCGCTGTTCCAGGGCCAGGGGTCCTGGGGCAACGGATCGGCGATGCGGATCGCGCCCCTCGGAGCCTGGTACGCGGGCGATCCGGAACAGGCCACTCACCAGGCCGAGATCTCCTCGTACACCACGCACCAGCACCGTGAGGCCGTGGTGGGAGCGATGGCCGTGGCCGCCGCCGCCTCACTGGCCGCGGCCCCCGGCGGCCCGCCGACGCCGGAGGGACTGCTGGACGGGGTGATCGCCCTCGTCCCCCGCAGCGCTGTCGGCGCGGGCCTGCGCCGGGCGCGCGACATGCTCGACTACCGCGACTCCGGGACGGTCGCCGCCGTCCTGGGCAACGGACGCCGCACCAGCGCGCACGACACCGTGCCGTTCGCGCTCTGGTCGGCGGCACGGAGTCTCGGCGACTTCGAGCAGGCGTTCTGGGAGACGGCCCAGGCCGGCGGTGACGTCGACACGACGTGCGCCATCGTGGGCGGAGTCGTCGCCGCGGGCGGGACGGGAACACCCCCGGCCGCCTGGCTCGCGCGGACGGAGGAGTTCCCGCGCTGGCTCGGCCCGGCACACGACTCTCGACACACGCACTGAAGTCCGGCCCGTCATCCCGGCGGGCGCGCGACGACGGTTACGGCACCTCGCGGCGTCGCCGGACGTCCGCGTACATCCGGTACGCGGACGTCCCTCCGCCGTGCGGCGCACCGCATCCGGCGCCGCGCGCCGATTCGCCGGGATCGCGGGAAAGCCTTGAGCAGAACACCCCGTCGCCCCGCGACCCGCCCCACCGCGCCGACTGTCACGGTCCTGCCACAGCATCACGCGGGAAGCCCGAGGACATCGGTCCGCAGCTACTCTTTCGGCCACGCCGCCCCTTGTCGATCTTGACGGGCGTGCGCCGAATGAGACGCCGGGGCAGCCGCGCAGCCCAGTCGCCGCGCGAGTGAACCCCGGTGGGGGAGGGGTCCCATGTCAGATCGACCGTCCGAGGAGTCCAGCCGGCCTTCCGAGGCGTCCGCCCCGTCCGGGGAGCCCGCCCGTGCGCGGGCGCAGCACGAACGGCACGGACAGGGAACCGGCCGGCACGAGGGCCACCCGTGGTCGCCCGGCCCGCCGGCGCCCTCGTCGCTGTCCCGGCTCCGTCCGGCCCCGCCGGCCGCCGTCCGGACCGCCACGCTCTGGGCGGTTCTGGCCACGGCGCTGCTCAGCGCGGCGCTGCTGGGCGACGGTCTCGGGGCGAACCTCCTGATCGTGGCGGTGCCCGCGGCGCTGGCCGCGTTCTTCGCCGCGAGGGCGGCGGGGCGCCGTCCTCGTCCATGGACGCTGACCTGGGCGGTCGGCGGACTCGCCCTCCTCACCGTCCCGGCCCTCCGGGACGCGGGCTGGCCGACCTTCCTCGCGGTCGTGTCGGCCCTCGCGCTGGGCTCGCTCGCCCTCCACGGCAGCCGGAGCTGGCCGGGTGTGCTGGCCGGTTCGCTGGGGATGGCCGACTCGATCGTTCCCGGGGCCCTGTGGGGTTGGCGCGGACTGCGCGACCGTACCGCCGGGTCGAGCGGTCACTGGGGCACGGCGATACGCACCACCGCGGTGGCCGCCGTGCTGCTGATCGTGTTCGGGGCTCTCTTCGCCGGCGCCGACGCCGCGTTCGCCGACCTCCTGAGCGACCTCGCCCCCGATGTGTCGGCCGCGGACGGACCGTGGCGGTTCTTCCTGTTCCTGGTCGGTCTCACGGGCGCCCTGGCCGCCGCCCACACCGCGGCTGCCCCGATGCGCTGGGACGGGATCACCGTTCGCCCCGGCAAGCCCCGCGGCAGCGCGGAGTGGGCACTTCCGCTCATCGTGCTCAATCTGCTGTTCGCGGCCTTCATCGCCCTTCAGCTGGCCGTCCTGTTCGGTGGCTACGGCAAGGTGCTGGAGGAGACCGGGCTGACCCGCGCCGAGTACGCCCGGCAGGGCTTCTGGCAGCTCCTCTGGGCCACACTGCTCACCCTGCTGGTGATCGCCCTGGCGCTGCGCTGGGCCCCGCGCGGCGGCAACCGGGACCGCACCCTCGTACGGTCCGTGCTCGGCACCCTGTGCGTGCTCACGCTCGTCGTCGTGGCCTCGGCGCTGCGCCGCATGGACCTGTACGTCGACGAGTTCGGCCTCACCCGGCTCCGGATATCCGTCGCCGCCGTGGAACTCTGGCTCGGCGTGGTGCTCGTGCTGATTCTGGCGGCGGGCGTGTTCGGCGCCCGGTTCCTGCCGAGGGCCGTCGCGGTCAGCGCCGCGGCCGGGGTGCTCGCCTTCGGGCTGCTCTCACCGGACGGGGTGATCGCGGAGCAGAACGTCCAGCGCTTCCGCCAGGACAAGCCGATCGACATCGCCTATCTCAAGGGCCTCTCGGCCGACGCCGTGCCGGCCCTCAACACGCTGCCGGAACCGCTGCGTTCCTGCGCGCTCCAGGACATCCAGCGGACCTTGGACTCCACGGACGCGCCTTGGTACGCCACCAGCTGGGGCGAGGCGCGGGCCAAGGACATCCTGAAGAACCGGAGAGCGACCGTCGAGGGACGGGGCTGCTACGCGCCGGGCAGCGGCAGCGAGCGTGACGGCTATACCGAGGAGGACCTCCACGACCCCTACGACCCGTACTGATCCACTGATCCACGGGGCCGGGCGGGACGTGGGCGGGACCGGGCGCCCTGCGGCCGGACCCCGACCCTGCCGGTCACGATCGGGCCGGATCCGAGCGGTTCCGTGCCGCTGCGGGGGCCCGCCCGCACGCCTTCCGGGGCCCTCGGCCGTGGCCGGTTCGCGCTGATCGGGGGCGGGCCGCGAGCGTATCCGCGGTATGCCGGGCGCCCCGGGGTGTTGCTGCCGTTGCTGTCGGCGTACGCTGGCTGGCGCCATGCCGTACGAACCACCCACGCACACCGTCGAGCGCTCGCTCCGCGCTACCACCGGTGCCAGAACCGTCGCCGGTGTCGACGAGGTCGGACGCGGAGCGTGGGCCGGCCCCGTCACCGTTTGCGCGGCGGTCACCGGCCTGCGGAAGCCGCCCGAAGGGCTCACCGACTCCAAGTTGATCACCCCCAGACGCCGAGCCGAACTGGCCCCGCTGCTCAAGAAGTGGGTCACGGCCTACGGACTCGGTCACGCGTCGCCGCAGGAGATCGACGAACTCGGCATGACCGCCGCCCTCAGGCTCGCCGCGGTGCGGGCCCTCGAAGGCCTGCCGGTACGTCCCGACGCCGTCATCCTCGACGGCAAGCACGACTACCTGGGGCAGCCCTGGAAGGTCCGAACCGTGATCAAGGGCGACCAGTCCTGTATCGCGGTCGCGGCGGCCTCGGTCATCGCCAAGGTCCACCGCGACCGGATGATGGCCGAACTGGGCGCGGAATCCGAGGAGTACACAGACTTCGCCTTCGGCGCCAACGCGGGGTATCCCTCTCCCGTACACAGGGCGGCACTGGAGGAGCGGGGGCCGACGCCCCAGCATCGCCTCTCCTGGGCGTACCTGGACGCGTTGCCCAGGTGGCAGCACCTGAAGAAGGTCCGTTTTTCCGCCGAGGCGGCTGAACTGGAAAGCGGGGGCCAGCTCGGCTTCGACTTCTGATCGCGCACACGCGCCCACCTCCGATGCCGACCGTGTCGGCGTTTCACCGACCACATTCATGCCTCTCATCCCCGAGGAGCCTCAGATTCACGAGAGCGCCCAGGGTCCCCGCGTCACTCCGGCCGCCGGCCGCACCGCGCCGACCCCCCGTCCCGTACCAGGTCCGCGTTCCGCGGCCACGCCGCGTCCCGGACGTCCGGTCCCGGGCCCCGCGCGGCCCGCGCCTCCGGCGCAGCGCACGCAACCCGCACCCACTCCCGCTTCCGCCCGGCCCGTGCCGGCCAAGCCGGAGAATCGTTCCGCAACGCAGCTCCAGGTGATCCCGGCTCCGGCCGGCGGCGCCCTCGACGCGGCCGAGGGGGCCGTCGACCTGCTGCTCGAAACCGGACGGGCACCGGGCGACATCCTGGTGCTCACCACCGGTGAGCAGCACCCGTGGGCCGCACACGAGCTCTCCTTCGGAGAGGCCGCCTACTGGGCCCAGCACGACGCCGGTGACGACGTCTTCTTCGGGGACGCGTCGGCGGTCGCCCGTGCCAAGGCCCGCCCCGTGGTCGTGGTCGCGGTGAACGGGGACGCCGATGGCGCCGCCGCCCGCACGCTGCTCGCGGCGCGGGAGCGCGCGGAGGCGCTGCTGATCGTCTGCGGCGACCCACAGACGATCAACTCCGCGCTCGGCGCGGGCGTCTGAGACGTCAGTCCCCGGTTGTCCGGTGTCCCGGCCGCCCACGCGGCAGTCGGGACATCGGGTAATCGTTTCAGCGGGCGGCGGTGCGCCGCAGGGCCTCCGCCGCTCCGCCGCCGGTGCTCGACGGTGCCGAGTGCCGACCGGCATCGGTGTCGGTCAGCGCCGACGGCCGTGACAGTGAACTGGGCCGACGGCCGCCCCGGCCTTCCCCCAGCACCTGCCAGCCGCCGCGGGTCAGCGTGATGTACGCGCCGCACCGGAGGCCGTGCAGTGTGCAGGCGTCGCGAAGCCCCCACATCCACGCGCCGTCCTCCTCGGTCCACCGCTCGTCGCCCTCGCGGCAGTAGAGGAGCACGGCGGTGCGTACCGGCGTGCGGCGGCGCAGATCGTGCGGAATGACACGGCGCAGATGGGCCAGCAGCGCGTTGCGGAAGTCCCAGCCGTCCGCGGGCACCGTGGTGCGGCGGACGAACGAGGCGCTGGCCGTGAGCCGCTCCTCGTGGTCGAGAACCGCGACGACGGCGGTGGAAGGCGTCGGACGGTGCCGGGCGTGCAGGCCGCTGACGACCTCACGCGGGCTGCGCAGGAGGGGGATGCCCGCGGAGGCCCACTCGGCCGGTTCGAGCATCCTGGCAAGGTGGTTGGCGGAGTATGCGGAAACCGAGGACGCCGCTGTCGCGGAGTCTGCGGACGGAGCGAATCCGAAGGTCACGGTCCTCCCTTCGCTACGCGCCCACGGTGCGGGCAGGGTGGGTGGGGGCGCGCCGCGGCACAGCCCTTCCGGGCCGCGAAGAGACCGTGCGGGGAGCGACTCCAATTCTTCCTGGCGTATCCGCAGGCGGCAACGAGCAATTGCTGAGGCTGACGGGAATCAGCCGGAATGACACTGATATCCCTGCCCGGATACCGCCCGGATGAGACCATCTCTCCCGCCCGAACCGCGAGGACCAGCGGAAACACCCGTTCCGGCCCGCCGTCCGGAGGCGGCGATTGTCCATTGTCCTTGCCATCGGGTTGCATGGGGGGATGGACAACCTGGAGCTCCGCGCCGAAGCCGATGCCATCCTCGCCGAGCTCGTCGGTGACCCCGGAGGGTCGGCGCGGCTGCGGGAGGACCAGTGGCAGGCCGTGGCGGCTCTGGTGGAGGACCGCAGGAGGGCGCTGGTGGTGCAGCGCACCGGCTGGGGCAAGTCGGCGGTCTACTTCGTCGCCACCGCTCTGCTGCGCCGTCGCGGCTCCGGCCCCACAGTGATCATCTCGCCGCTGCTGGCGCTGATGCGCAACCAGGTCGAGTCGGCGGCGCGGGCCGGGATCCAGGCGCGGACCATCAACTCCGCCAACCCGGAGGAGTGGGAAACGATCTACGGGGAGGTCGAGCGCGGCGAGACCGACGTCCTCCTCGTCAGCCCGGAGCGCCTCAATTCCGTGGACTTCCGTGATCAGGTGCTGCCCAAGCTCGCGGCCACGACCGGTCTGCTGGTGGTGGACGAGGCGCACTGCATCTCCGACTGGGGCCACGACTTCCGCCCCGACTACCGCAGGCTGCGGGCGATGCTCGCCGAGCTCGCCCCCGGTGTGCCGGTCCTGGCCACCACCGCGACCGCCAACGCACGCGTCACCGCGGATGTCGCCGAGCAGCTGGGCACCGGTGCCGGAGAGGCCCTGGTGCTGCGCGGCCCGCTGGAGCGGGAGAGCCTGCGGCTCGGTGTGGTCCGGCTGCCGGACGCGGCACACCGCCTCGGCTGGCTCGCCGAGCACCTGGACGAACTGCCGGGCTCCGGGATCATCTACACCCTCACCGTCGCCGCGGCCGAGGAGGCCACCGCCTTCCTGCGCCAGCGGGGCTTCCGCGTGGCCTCGTACACGGGGAAGACGGAGAACGCCGACCGGCTGCAGGCCGAGCTCGACCTCCAGGAGAACCGGGTCAAGGCGCTGGTCGCGACATCGGCGCTGGGCATGGGCTACGACAAGCCGGACCTGGGCTTCGTGGTCCATCTCGGCTCGCCGTCCTCGCCGATCGCCTACTACCAGCAGGTGGGGCGCGCGGGCCGCGGTGTCGCCCACGCCGATGTGCTGCTGCTGCCGGGCAAGGAGGACGAGGCCATCTGGCGCTACTTCGCCGACACCGCCTTCCCGCCGGAGACACAGGTCCGCCAGACCCTCGCGGCCCTGACCGACGCGGGGAGGCCGCTGTCGGTTCCGGCCCTGGAGGCGGCGGTGGATCTTCGGCGCAGCCGGCTGGAGACCATGCTGAAGGTGCTGGATGTCGACGGCGCGGTCAAGCGGGTGAAGGGTGGCTGGACGGCCACCGGGGCCGAGTGGGTGTACGAGGCCGAGCGCTACGCGTGGGTGGCGCGGCAGCGGGCGGCCGAGCAGCAGGCGATGCGCGACTACGTGAGCACGTCCCTGTGCCGGATGGAGTTCCTGCGGCGGCAGCTGGACGACGAGGGGGCGAGCCCGTGCGGCCGGTGCGACAACTGCGCGGGTGCCTGGGCCGATTCCTCCGTATCGGCGGAGACGCTGACGGGGGCGACGAGGGAACTGGACCGTCCGGGCGTGGAGGTGGAGCCCCGCCGGATGTGGCCGACGGGGATGCCCGCCCTCGGTATCGAGCTCAAGGGGCGTATCCCCGCCAAGGAGCAGTGCTCCACCGGGCGTGCCCTGGGCCGGCTCTCGGACATCGGCTGGGGCAACCGGCTGCGCCCGCTGCTGGCCGAGAACGCGCCCGACGGACCGGTCCCCGACGACGTCCTGCGCGCCGCGGTGGCGGTGCTCGCCGACTGGGCGCGTTCCCCGGGCGGCTGGGCGCCCGGTGTTCAGGACGCCACCGCCCGGCCGGTGGGAGTCGTCGCCGTACCGTCCCTGACCCGCCCGCAGCTGGTGGCTTCCCTCGCGCGGGGAATCGCGGACATCGGCCGTCTCCCGTTCCTGGGAACCCTGGCGTACACCGGGGCGGACGGCGCGCACGCGGCGCGGCGCAGCAACTCCGCCCAGCGGCTGAGGGCGTTGTCCGGCGCCTTCGCGGTTCCCGAGGAGTTGGCCGGTGCGCTCGCCGGGTCTCCCGGCCCGGTCCTGCTCGTGGACGACCGTACGGACTCCGGCTGGACCCTCGCCGTCGCCGCCCGGCTGCTGCGCCGGGCGGGCGGCGAGCAGGTGCTTCCGCTGGTCCTCGCCGCGAACGGGTGAGCCGAACGCCGCCGGGGTGAAATCGGCAACCGGTGAGTTCCGCCCCGTGAACTCCGCCCCGGAGAGTTCGGCATCGTGAACTCCGCCCCGGAGAGTTCGGCACCGTGAACTCCGCCCCGGTGAATTCCGCCCGCCGGGGCGGCTCGGGCAGGTGTCAGTGGCGGTTCAAGTGTCAGGGGCGGCTCGGGCGTCCGGGACGGCTCAGGCGTCGGGGCGGCTGGTCAGATAGCCGCCCATGGAGGTGAAGTACTCCGCCGCGGGCAACTCCCGCCCGTCCTCGGTCCGTACGCGTGTGATGGCCAGGCCGTGGTTGCGGCCGGTGCGGGCGTCGGGTCCGGCCACGATCACCACACCGTCGCCCTCACGGTAGAAGATGCGGCCGGGCGTACCGCCGTAGCGCCCCTGGGACACCACCGCGGCGAGGAGTTCGAGCCGCTTGCCCTTGTGGAAGGTGAAGGCGCTGGGGTACGGCGCGGACTGCGCGCGGACCAGGCGCTCCAGGACGTCCGCCGGCCAGGTCCAGTCGATCCGGATGTCCTCGGCCGAGCGCTTGTGGAAGAAGCTCGCTTCGGAGCGGTCCTGCCGGGTGAACTCCGTCTGCCCGGTGGCGATCAGGTCGAGGGCGCCGATGGTGACCGGGGCGATGAGGTCGACGGTCTTGTGGAACAGGTCGGTCGCGGTGTCCGTGGGACCGACCGGGACCGCCTCCTGCCGCACGATGTCACCGGCGTCGAGTTCGTCGTTCATCATGTGCGCGGTGACGCCCACTTCGGGCTCCCCGTTGATCAGGGCCCAGATCAACGGCGAGAAGCCGGCGTACTTCGGCAGCAGCGAGTCGTGGACGTTCAGCGTGCCGTGGCGCGGGAGTCCGAAGATGTGCGGGGGTATCCACGTCCGCCAGTTGTTGGCCACGATGATGTCCGGTTCGGCCTCCTTGAGACGCTCGAACACCTCATCGTCGGGGCGGTTGCAGACCACTACCGGAACGCCGTGCTCCTCGGCGAGATCGGCGACGGAGTCGCTCCAGATCTTCTCGTACGCGTGCTCGCTCCGGGGGTGTGTCACGACCAGAACCACGTCGTGATCGGAGTCCAGAAGGGCTTGCAGGGTCCGGTGCCCCCAGGTCTGGTATCCGAACATGGCGACCCGCATGGGGTTCCTCCTCAGAGCAGGGGTTGACCGATGGAAAGTAAAGCAAGGCTTACCTCAGTTTGCAACGCGCTCACCTGGAGCCCCAGTTGGCGGCTCTCGCTGTCCATTTCTCCGTCTTGCCCTATCGACAGTCGCGTGAGATTAGCTTAGGCTCACCTAAGTTTTGGCGGGTCGTTCTGTCGGCGTGCCCGTCTTTCGTATGTCGTACTTTCCCCACGCCTGCGTCTGACAGGCGGCTTCTCCTTACGATTGGGAGTGACATGTCACCGGTTCTTCCTGGCGACGCGGCACCGGTCTACGACCTCATAGGCATCGGCTTCGGGCCGTCCAATGTGGCCATGGCCATCGCGCTGAGCGAGCACAACGCACGCGTCGGCAGGCAGGAGACGGTCACCGCCCACTTCTTCGAGCAGCAGCCGCGCTTCGGCTGGCACCGGGGCATGCTGATCGACGACGCGACCATGCAGGTGTCCTTCCTCAAGGACCTCGTGACGCTCCGGAACCCGGCCAGTGAATTCAGCTTCCTCTGCTATCTGCAGAGCAAGGGCCGCCTGATCGACTTCATCAATCACAAGAACCTCTTCCCGCTGCGGGTGGAGTTCCACGACTACTTCGAGTGGGCCGCGGCCAAGGTCGACGACATGGTCTCCTACGGCCACGAGGTCGTCGGCGTCACGCCCGTCGTCCGCGACGGAGTCGTGGAGCATCTGGATGTGACGGTCCGTTCGGCGGAGGGGCTCGTGGTCCACCGCGCCCGCAACCTCGTCATCGGCACCGGACTGCGTCCCCGCATGCCGGAAGGCGTGGAGCGCGGCGACCGCGTCTGGCACAACTCCGAACTGCTTTCGAAGGCAGGCGGAATGGAGGGCACCTCGCCCTCCCGGTTCGTCGTCGTGGGCGCCGGCCAGAGCGCCGCGGAGAACGTCGCGTATCTGCACCGCTGCTTCCCGCAGGCCGAGATCTGCGCGGTCTTCTCCCGCTACGGCTACAGCCCCGCGGACGACAGCGCCTTCGCCAACCGGATCTTCGACCCCGGGGCGGTCGACGAGTACTTCGCCGCGCCCGACGACGTCAAGGCCCAGCTGATGGACTATCACGGAAACACCAACTACTCCGTGGTGGACATCGACTTGATCGACGACCTGTACCGGAAGATGTACCAGGAGAAGGTCCTCGGCGCCGAGCGGCTGCGCTTCCTCAATGTGTCCCGGCTCGTGGACGTCAAGGAGACACCGGACAGGGTCCATGCCACGGTGAGGTCTCTCGTCACGGGTGAGGAGACCGACCTGGAGGCCGACGTGGTGGTGTGCGCCACCGGCTACAGCCCCGTCGATCCCCTCCGCCTCCTCGGCGAGGTCGCGGACCGCTGCCTCCGCGACGACGAGGGCCGCGTCCGCGTCGAGCGCGACTACCGCATCACGACGGACCACGACCTGCGCTGCGGGATCTATCTGCAGGGCGGTACGGAGCACACGCACGGCATCACGTCGTCCCTGCTGTCCAACACCGCGATCCGGGTCGGCGAGATCCTGGACTCCCTGGTCGGCCGGGGCGCCGAGTCCGCCTCCGGCCAGGCCCGCCCGGTCGTGGACGGAACCGCCCGTTAGGGGATGTCCCGCGGGGAGGTCCGGTGGCACCGGGCTCCGGGCGCGGGGCGCCCGGAGGGCGGTGCGACCCCGGTGGAGCAAAGGGATAACGTACGTCGACATGTGCACGACCGCAGTTGAGCGCCCCGCGCCCCGGGGCATAGCAGAGGCCCGCCGCCGGCGGGCCATGGGTGTGGGCGCGCTCGTGGTGATCCTCGTGGTCGCCGGGGTGGTGTCGCTGGCCGTGGGCGCTCGCGCGCTGAGCCCCGCCGAGGTGTGGCAGGGACTGTTCGGAGCGCCGGATCCGGACCGGAAGCTGACCGAGATCAGGCTCATCGTGCAGACCGTGCGGGTGCCCCGGACGGTGCTCGCGGTCGTGGCGGGCATCGCGCTGGGGGTCGGCGGGGCGCTGATCCAGGGGTACACGCGCAATCCGATCGCCGACACGGGCCTGCTGGGGGTGAACTCCGGCGCCTCGTTCGCCGTGGTGAGCGTCATCGCCCTGTTCGGGCTGAGCAACCCGTTCCAGTACGTCTGGTTCGCCTTCCTGGGAGCCGCGGTCGCCGGGATCGTCGTGTTCGGCCTCGCGAGCATCGGCCGCGGCGCCGGCAATCCGCTGACGCTCGCGCTGGCCGGGCAGGGGGTCACGGTGTTCCTCGCGGCGATGACCACGGCCATCGCCCTGTCGGACCAGAAGTCGCTGAACGCGCTGAGGTTCTGGAACTCGGGGTCCGTGGCCGGTGTCGGATTCGATGTCATCTGGCCGGTGACCGCGTTCATCGCGGTCGGGCTGGTGCTCGCCCTGTCCGCGCTGCCCACCCTCAACCTGCTCAATCTGGGCGACGACGTGGCACGCGGCCTGGGCGTGAACATCGCGCTGAGCCGGACCATCGGGATCTGCGCCATCACGCTGCTGGCGGGCGCGGCGACGGCCGCGTGCGGACCCATCGCGTTCCTCGGGCTCATGGTGGCCCATGTCGCCCGGTACCTGACCGGGCCGGACTACCGCTGGCTGGTGCCGTACGCGGGTCTGCTCGGGGCCGTCGTGCTGCTGGTCTGCGACATCGTGGGGCGCGTGGTGGTGCGGCCGGGGGAGCTGGACGCGGGTGTCGTCGTCGCCCTTCTCGGCGCACCGTTCTTCGCGCTCCTGGTGTGGCGGGGAAAGTTCAAGAGCGCATGAGCGGGCCGGGGCGCACGAGCGGGCCGGGACGCGTGAAGGCGAAGGGGCGCATGAGGGCGGCGGAGCGCAAGGACGGGACGGGGACTTCGGGCGGGGTGGGGGCCTCGGGCGGGACGGAGCGTTCGTACGGGGCGGGGCGCGGCAGCGGAACGGAGCGCGGGAACGGGGCAGAGCGTGGGAACGGGGCAGAGGTGAAGCGAGCGGTGACGCCCGGTGTGCGGCTCGGCCGGGTGTCCTTCGTGTGGCGCCCCTGGATCGTCCTGGTCACGCTGGTGCTGGCGGCGGCGACCTTCCTGGTGTTCTGTCTGTCCATCAGCATCGGGGACTTTCCCATCGGTCTGTCCCGGGTGATCGCCACGATTCTGGGCGGGGGCGAACAGGTCGACGAGTTCGTGGTCATGGACCTGCGGATGCCGCGCGCCCTGGCCGGTCTCGTCGTCGGGATCGCGCTGGGAGTGTCCGGCGCGGTCACCCAGTCCGTCGTACGCAATCCGCTGGCCAGCCCGGACATTCTGGGTATCACCGGCGGGGCCAGCGCGGTCGCGGTCTTCCTGGTGACGGTGTCGGGCGGGACCGCCGCGGCGGTCGTCAGCTCCGTGGGCCTGTCGGCGGCGGCGCTCGTGGGCGGGCTCGGCACGGGTCTGCTGGTGTACTTCCTGGCGTGGCGGCGCGGGATCGACGGCTTCCGGCTGATTCTCATCGGCATCTCGGTGAGCGCCGTGATGGAGGCCATCACCGCCTGGCTGCTGGTCTCGGCCGACATCAAGGATGTGGCCAAGGCGCAGGCGTGGCTGGTCGGTTCGCTGGACAACCGGTCGTGGGACGAGGTCCGGGTCGCGTTCTGGTGCTCGCTCGTCCTCATGGTCGTCGTGGCCGCAGCCGCGTTCCAGTTCAAGCCGATGCACCTCGGCGACGATGTCGCGGCGGGTCTGGGCGTGCGGTACTCACGGGTGCGGGCGGTCCTGCTGCTGTGCGCGGTACTCCTCGCCGCGGTGGCGGTGAGCGGGGCGGGCCCGGTGCCGTTCGTGGCGCTGGTGGCACCACAGGTGGCGATGCGTCTGGCGAGGTGCCCCACACCGCCGATGGTGGCCTCCGGCCTGGTGGGAGCGCTGTTGCTGATCGGTTCGGACCTGGTCGCGCGCACCGCGCTGCCGATCTCCCTCCCGGTCGGTGTGGTCACCGCCGCGATCGGAGGACCTTTCCTTGTCTATCTCTTGGTGCGGGCGAACGTCAGATAGATGATAGAAAGGTTAGGCAATCCTAATAAGGGGGGCTTGTGGCCGCTCAGCGCAGCACCGAGAACGGGTCCGGGGTCAATGACGTCGCACGGCTGGCAGCCAGGGGCGTCACGGTCGGGTACGGCGGCCGGACGGTCATCGACGATCTCGACGTGGAGATCCCGCCGGGGGTGATCACCACGATCATCGGCCCCAACGGGTGCGGGAAGTCGACCCTGTTGCGCACCCTGACGCGGCTGCTCAAGCCGGCCGGGGGAGCGGTCGTGCTGGACGGCGAGGACATCGCCGGGCTCAGGACCAGGGATGTGGCGAAGAAGCTCGGTCTGCTGCCGCAGGCGCCGGTCGCCCCCGAGGGGCTGACCGTTGCCGACCTGGTGGCCAGGGGGCGCCATCCGCACCAGAGCTGGCTGCGGCAGTGGTCCTCGGACGACGCCGATGTCGTGGAGCGCGCGCTGGCGATGACCGGGGTGTCCGAACTGGCCGACCGCCCGGTGGACTCGCTCTCCGGCGGGCAGCGCCAGCGCGTCTGGATCTCGATGACCCTGGCCCAGGGCACCGATCTGCTGCTGCTGGACGAGCCGACCACGTATCTGGACCTGGCGCACGCGGTCGATGTGCTCGACCTGGTGGACGACCTGCACGAGTCGGGTCGCACCGTGGTCATGGTGCTGCACGACCTCAACCTGGCCGCGCGGTACAGCGACAACCTCATCGTGATGCGCGACGGGCGGATCCTGGAGCAGGGGCATCCGCGTGACGTGATCACCACCGAGCTGCTGCGGGAGGCGTTCGGGCTCCGGGCCGAGGTGATCGACACCCCGGTGGGCGGCGGGCCGCTCATCGTGCCGATCGGCCGCACCCACGTCCAGCCGAGGAGTGCGGTGTCCGCGGGCATGGCCTGAGGCCTCCCCGCGGTCTCCGGGCGGGCGTGCCGTCTCCCCGTACGGGGAAGTCATGGCCCCGTGAAGGGGAGGGCGTGGCCCGGGAGTTGGCGGCGCCCGCCCTCGGGCTGTCCTCGGCGGAGGAATTATTCAAGTAAGGCTAGGCTAACCTCACTTGTGCAGGATAAGGTTTGGCTGCCCCGAGACAGGGCGCAGCGGACAGCGCGAAAGCAAAGGGAACCCGGATGCTCCTCCATAGAACGACACTTGTGAAGCCATGGCGGCGGTTCGCTGCGGTCCTGTCCGCCACGGCCCTCGGCGTCGGCCTCCTCGCGGCGTGCGGTTCCGACACGGAGGACAAGGCGAACGACGACGCCCCGGCCGCGGCCGGCGGCGCGTTCCCGGTCACCGTGGAGCACGCGTTCGGGTCCACCAAGGTCACCAAGGCGCCCCAGCGGGTCGTCTCCGTGGGCTACACGGACGACCAGGCGATCCTGGCGTTCGGTATCAAGCCGGTCGGCATGGTCGACCAGTACCCCAACCCGGCGGGCAAGTCCCCCGACATCAACACCCAGTGGCCCTGGGTGAAGGACAAGTGGGGCGACACCCGTCCCGAGGTCGTCATGAACAACGGCGACTCGGGTCCCAACTACGAGAAGATCGCGGCCCTCCGGCCGGACCTGATCATCGCGGTCTACTCCGAGATCGACGAGGCCGCGTACGGGAAGCTCTCCAAGATCGCCCCGACGGTGGGCCGTACCAAGGCCGAGAAGGAGCCGTTCAGCGCCCCGTGGCAGGACAACGCCGTCCACATCGCCAAGGCGCTCGGCAAGGAGGACGAGGGCACCAAGCTGGTCCAGGGCATCCAGGGCAAGCTCGACGCGGCTCGTCAGGCACACCCGGAGTTCGCGGACCAGACCGCCGTCGCGCTGTCCTGGTACAAGGACTCGGTCGCTCCCTTCACCACCACCGACGTGCGCGGGCAGTTGCTGACCGGCATCGGCTACAAGGGCGCGACGGAGGTCGACAAGGCCGCGGGCGGCGAGTTCTCCACCGTGCTGTCGCCCGAGCGCATCGACCTGGTCGACGTGGACCGTATCGTCGTCATCAACGACAAGGCGGACCAGGAAGCGCTGAAGAAGTTCGAGCTGTTCACCAACCTCTCCGCGGTCAAGGACGGCAAGGTCTCGTACCTGCTGGACAGTGAGGGCCCGGCGGTCGGTGCGGCCATGTCCCAGGGCACCCTGCTGTCCCTGCCGTACGCGATCGACGAGCTCGTCAAGTCGGTCGAATAAAGATCCCGGTCGAACACGGACCCCGGTCGCCAACGGATCGCGGTCGAATGGAGATGGTGGTCACCCTGTCCGGTCACCGGCACGAACCGGCCTCCGCGTGAGCGCCACCGAGACCCGCGCGGCGCGGGCGACCCTGCGCACGGCGACCGGACGCGAGGCCACCCGGTGGGTCTCGGCCCACTGCCGCCGGACGCCGCGGCTGACGGCTGCCACCGTGCTGACCACGGTGGCCGGCGCGGCCCTCCAGGTGGTCCCGGTGCTGCTGCTGGGCCGGGTGGTCGACGCAGTGGTCGGGGGCGAGCCCCGCTCGGTCCTGGTCACGGTCGGGGCGCTGATGGTGACGGCCGCGCTGCTCGGCGCGGCGGCCACCGCGGTGTCCACGTACCTGATCGGACGGCTGGGCGCCGAACTGCTCGCCCGGCTGCGGGAAGGCGCCGTCCGGGCGGTGCTGGGGATGCCCAGCGCCCGGGTCGAACAGGTCGGCAGGGGCGATGTGCTGTCCCGGGTCGGGGACGATGTGGCCGTGCTGTCCAACGGCATCCGCACCGCCATCCCCACGGTGTTCTCCGCGGGGGTGCTGGTCGTCATCGCGACGGTCGGCATGTTCGGACTGGACTGGCGGCTCGGCCTGGCGGGCGCCGGCGCACTGCCCGCGTACGCGCTGGCCCTGCGCTGGTACCTGCCGCGCTCCGCCCCGCTCTACCGGAAGCAGCGGGCGGCCCAGGCCGACCGCGCGCAGGCGTTGATCAGCGGTCTGAACGGGATCGACACGGTCCGGGCGTACCGCCTGGAGGGCGCCGTCCGCGAGACGGTCACCCGTGAGTCGTGGCGGGTGCGCGAGCTGGGTATCGAGGTGTTCCGCTTCTTCGGCCGGTTCGTCGGCCGGGAGAACCGCGCCGAGTTCATCGGGCTGGTCCTGATCCTCGTGGTGGGGTACGCCCTGCTGGAGGCCGATGCCGCCAGTCTGGGGGAGGTGTCGGCGGCCCCGCTGATGTTCCACCGGCTGTTCACCCCGCTGGGCGCCATCATGTTCACCTTCGACGAGGCGCAGAAGTCCGGCGCGAGCCTGATCCGCCTCGTCGGGGTGATGGCGGAACCCGCGGAGGACCGGCTGGTCGGTGACCGGTCGGTCGCGGCGGCGGAGACCGTGCCGTACGCGGTGACGGTGGAGGGGCTGACGTTCAGTTATCCGGACGCCGAGGAGCCGGTCCTGCGGGACGTCGGCCTCACGATCCCGGCCGGCGGTTCACTCGCTCTGGTCGGGGCGACGGGCGCGGGCAAGTCGACCCTGGCCGCGCTGATCGCCGGGATCGGCACTCCGCAGGCCGGTTCGGTGCGCATCGGCCCGCACGACCTGGCCACCCTGGACGAGGCCGGGGCACGGGCGCTGGTGAGCATTCTGACGCAGGAGACACATGTGTTCTCCGGTCCGATCGCCGACGACCTGCGGCTCGCCGCGCCGGAGGCGGGCGATGACCGGCTGATGGACGCGTTGCGCACGGTCGGCGCCGACGGGTGGGCCGAGGCGCTGCCCGACGGGCTGGACACCTTGGTCGGCGAGGGCGGCGAGCGTCTGGACGTCACCAAGGTCGCGCAGCTCGCGCTCGCCCGGCTGGTGCTGGGCCGGTCGCCGGTGGTGGTGCTCGACGAGTCGACCGCCGAGGCGGGCAGCGAGGGCGCCGCCGAGCTGGAGCGGGCCGTGCTGGCCGCCTGTGCGGGCCGGACCACGCTGTTCGTGGCCCACCGGCTGACCCAGGCGATGGCGGCGGACCGGATCGCCGTGCTGGACGCGGGACGTGTGGTGGAGCAGGGAACGCACGAGGAACTGGTGGCCCTGGGCGGCCGGTACGCGCGACTGTGGCGGGCCTGGCGCGAGGGAAGCTGAGGCTTCCCTGAGTCGGGTTCGGTCAACTCTGGTACGTGGAAGGGATGCTGAGTCATCGATGAGGGAACCGAACGCTCGTCTCGTTCTGCTGTCTCCCGCGCGTCTGGACGGCGTACGCCGGCGCACCGGTGACTACGGCGACCGCACCGTCGCGGAGGCGTGTGCCATCGCTCTGGCGTACTGGGCGACGGGCCGGAGCCCCGAGGGCGCGGATCTCGCCCCCGGCACGCTGTTCGCCGATGTCCTCGGATGGGTCGACAACGGCGGCTCCGGGACCGACGGCTGGGAGGCCGGCGCGGACGGCCGGAGCATCACCGTCCCCGCGGGCGTCGTGCCGGCCGATGCGCAGCTCGCCCTCGACGACCTGGCCGACTTCCCGGACCGGCCCCTCGGCACCATCGGCCCGGACAGCGCCGCGCTGCGGATCGCCGCCCTGGCCCAGTGGAACGACACCGGCGCCGACCGGGTCCGCCCGACCGTCGTGGAGATGTTCCGCGAGCAGGCGCGGAACAGACCGGACGCCATCGCCGTCGTCGACGAGCACCGAACGCTGACCTACCGTCAGGCGGACGAACTCTCGGGCCAGTTGGCCCACCACCTGGCCGGGCGGGGCCTCACCTCCGAGCAGGTCGTCGGCATCTCGCTGGACCGCTCGGCGGACATGGTGATCGGACTGCTCGGAGTGCTCCGGGCCGGGTGCGCGTTCGTGCCGCTCGATCCGCAGTGGCCCGCCGCGCGCCGGGCCGTCGTCGCCGAGGACGCCCGGGTCGTGCTCCAGCTCAACGACTCGGGCGAACACGCGGCGGGCGAGCCCGAAGCCGTCGCCGTCGACCTCGGCGACTGGAGGTTCGCCGCCGAGCCCGGCCGGGGGACCGGGGAAGCCGTCCGCGGCCCGGACCTGGCGTACGTCATCTTCACGTCCGGTTCGACCGGGCGGCCCAAGGGCGCGATGATCCGCCACGAGGCGATCAGCGAACGGCTGCTGTGGCAGGCCGGGGAGATCCTGGGATTCGGCCACGACGACGCGTCCTTGTTCAAGGCTCCGTTGTCCTTCGACATCTCCCTCAACGAGATCTTCCTGCCGCTGGTGACCGGCGGCAGGCTGGTGGTCCTGCGGCCCGGCGGCGAACGCGACCCGCATCACCTGCTGAGCGTCATCGCCGAGCAGCGCGTCACCTTCACCTACCTGGTGTCGTCCATGCTGGACGTGCTGCTGGAGATCGCGGGCGACTCCGGGCGTCTGGACAGCCTGCGGCACGTGTGGTGCGGCGGCGAGGTGCTGACCCCGGAACTGTACGAGCGCTTCCGCGCCCGGCTCGACATCCCCATGTACCACGGCTACGGCCCCGCCGAGACGACGATCGGTGTGTCCCACGTCATCTACCGGGGCGCGGCCGAGCGTCTGTCCACGTCCATCGGCAGGGCCAACCCCAACACCCAGCTGTACGTGCTGGACGGCGAACTGCGCCCGGTCCCGGTCGGGGTCGGCGGTGAGCTGTACGTGGGCGGGCTCCTCCTGGCACGCGGCTACGTCAACGCGCCCGGCCTGACGGCGTCCCGGTTCGTGGCCAATCCGTTCGCCGCGGACGGATCACGGCTCTACCGCACCGGTGACCTCGCGCGGTACCTCCCGGACGGCTCGCTGGACTTCCTCGGCAGGGCCGACAACCAGATCAAGATCCGCGGCATGCGGCTGGAGATCGAGGATGTCGAGGCCGGTCTCGCGGAGCACCCCGGCGTACGGCACGTCTGCGTCGTGGCCAGGAAGAACTCGGCGGGCGGCACCTATCTGGTGGGGTACGTGATCCCGGCCGCCGGGAGCGAGGAGCTGCGGGCGGACGAGGTCAGGGCATGGGCCGCCCTGCACCTGGTGGAGTACATGGTGCCCGCCCACATCGTCGTGATGAGGGAGTTCCCGCTCACCGCGAACGGCAAGACCGACCGGCGGGCGCTGCCGGAGCCCGTGGTCGGGACGGGCGCGATCCTCACACCCGCCACCGAGAACGAGCGCGTGGTGTGCCGGGCGGTCGCGACGGTGCTGCGGCTGGACCGGGTCGGCGCGGACCAGGACTTCTTCCAGCTCGGCGGGGACAGCATTCTGGCGATCTCACTGCTGAGCGCGCTGCGCGAGGCGGGGCTGTATGTCACGGCGCGCCAGATCTTCACCAACAGCGTCGTCGGAGCACTGGCGGCGGTGGCGAGCCGTGAGGACATCTCCACCGTGGACCACGGCGATGCCGCGACCGGTCCCGTCGTGGGATCGCCCATCGTGCAGTGGCTCGGCGAGACCACGGGCGAGATCGACGGCTTCGTCCAGTCGGTGGTGCTCAACACCCCGGCGGACCTGACCGCCGACGCGCTCGGCACGATTCTCGACGCCGTGACCGCGCGGCACGACATGCTGCGCGCCCGGCTGGTGCGCGGCGACCGCTGGAGCTTCGACATACCCGGGGCGGAGCACACCGCCGCCGGATGGCAGGAGAGCGACCGTCCGCTGGAGGAGTGCGTCGCGCTCGCCACCGGGGGGCTCGACCCGGCGGGCGGTGCGATGCTGCGGGCCGTGTGGCGCCGCGAGGCACGGCAGCTGGTCGTGGTCGTCCACCACGTCGTCGTCGACGGTGTGTCCTGGCGGGTCCTGATGGAGGACCTGGCCACCGCCTGGCGCCAGGTCTCCTCCGGCGCACCGGTCGAACTGCCCCCGGTGGGCACGTCGTTCCGGCGCTGGACACAGCTTCTGGGACGTACGGAGTTCGACGCCGACCGCGCGTACTTCCTCCGCCCCCTGCCGGGAGCGGACGGACCGGTCGGCAGGCGTGCGCTCTCCGGCGCCGACACCGTCGCCCGGGAGCGGCAGCGGAGCTTCACGGCCGGCCCCGAGGTCACGGCGGCACTGCTCGGCGCGATACCCGCGAAGTTCCACGCGGGCGTCAACGACGTGCTGCTGACCGCGCTGGCCGTCACCCTCGCCCGGTGGCGCCGCGACCTGGGCCAGGACCAGACGTTCGCCCACATCGAACTGGAGGGCCACGGCCGCGAGGGCCGCTCCGTGGCGCGCGCCGCCGGATTCGAACCGGACCTCTCCCGGACGGTGGGCTGGTTCACCACCCTGTTCCCGGTGACCGTCGACCCCGGTGCGGCGGCCGATCCCACCGCTCCCGAGTACCTCGCCGCCGCCCTCAAGGCGGTCAAGGAGGACCTCGCGCGGGTGCCGGGCAACGGCATTTCCTACGGCGCCCTGCGCTATCTGGCCGGCACGGTGTTCGACGCGCCCGCGCCGCAGGTGCTGTTCAACTACCTGGGCCGCTTCGACGCGGGCGCCCCCGGGGACTGGCAGCTCGCGGGGACCACCGGGCAGTTGGGCGAGAAGCGCGACCCGAGGATGCGCCTGCCGCGCGCCCTGGAGTTCAACGCGATCGCCGAACCCGCCCCGACCGGCGCGTACGAACTGGTCACCACCGTCTCCTGGCCCGACGGGCTGTTCACCGACGAGGACATCGCGACCCTCGGCGGCTACTTCCTGACGGCCCTGGCCGGCCTGGCCGCGCTCGACGAGGGCGGCCACTCGCCCAGCGACTTCGCCCTGGTGCCGCTCACCCAGTCCGATGTCGACGGCCTGGACGGCCCGGCGCTGCGGAACATCCTGCCGTTGACGCCGCTGCAGGAGGGCCTGTACTTCCACTCGGTCTTCGACGACGACTCGGCGGGCAGCTACGTCGAACAGCAACTGCTCACGCTGGAGGGCGAGGTGGACGCCGACCGCCTCGCGACGGCCGCCACCCGGCTGCTCACGCTGTACCCGAACCTGGCCGCACGGTTCGTCGCCCTCGCCGACGGCCGGGTGGTCTCCGTCCTGGAAAGCGGTGCGGAGGTCCCCTTCACCACGCTGGACCGCCCCGGTATCACCGACGAGGAGATCCGCGACCACGCCGAGCGGGACCGCCGCGCCGGCTTCGACCTGGCCACCGGCCCGCTGATGCGCTGCACGCTCATCCGCGCCGGTTCCGGCCGGAACGTCCTGGTGCAGACCGTGCACCACATCATCGCCGACGGCTGGTCGGTGCCGCCGATGCTTCGCTCGCTGCTGGCCGAGTACCACGCGCCGGGGAGCGTGTACCCGCTCGGCGGCTTCTCCGACTACGTGGAGTGGCTGGCCGGACGCGACGCCGAGGAGAGCGACGGGGTGTGGCGCGGCGAACTCGCCGGTCTGCCCGGCCCCTCGCTGGTCGCCGAGGGGCACACCCCCTCCGACCGGTTCGCCGACATCTCCGTCGTACCCGGGGACGAGGGCATCGACATCGACGCGGCCGTCCGCACCGCGGGCGTGCCGCTGAGCGTGGCCGTGCACAGCGCCTGGGCGGTGACCCTGGGCGGCATCCTGCGCGGCAGGGACGTCGTCTTCGGCTCCACCGTGTCCGGGCGCGACGCGGACGTGCCAGGCATCGGCGACATGGTGGGCCTGTTCATCAACACGATCCCCGTGCGCGCACGGTGGACCGGGACCAGCACCGCACGCGACCTGCTCGACGCGGTGCGGGAACACCAGGGCGCGGTGCTGCCGCACCAGCATGTCTCGCTGGCGCGGATCGGCCGGCAGGCCGGGGTGGGAGCGCTGTTCGACACCCTGGTCGTCTTCGACGTCGCGACGGACGTGGACGCTCTGCGGCGGCCCGGCGACACCCTGGCCGTCACCGGCATCGTCAACGAGGGCGCTCCGCACTACCCGTTGACCCTGGTGGTGGAGCGCGGACAGGACGGCCGCCCGCGCTTCACCCTGATCCACGACGGCGAACTGCTGCGCGAGGCGGGCGCCCAGGAGATCCTGCGGACCTTCACCCGGACCCTCACCGGACTGCTCACCCGGCCGGACGCCCCGGTCGACGACCTGGCACCCGAGGACGGCCGGCGGCCGGCCCGGACCACCCCGACGACCCTGGACCAGCTGTTCGACGCAGCCGCGACGCGAGACCCGGCCGCCACCGCCGTCACCCAGTGCGCACTCGACGGCGGCAGCCGCTCACTGACGTACGGCGAACTCGCGGACGCCAGGGACGAGCTGGCCGCGGCCCTGCGCGCGGCGGGTGCCGGACCGGGCAGGCGGGTCGCCGTCGCGGTGCCGCGCTCCCTCGAACAGGTCGTCGCCCTGGTCGCGGCCGTCACCGCGGGCGCCGCGTACGTACCACTGGACCCGGCCTACCCGGACGAACGGCTGGAGTACATCCTCGCCGACTCCGCTCCACAGGTCGTCCTCGTGGACCGGGAGCAGCAGGACCGCTTCACGGCCCTGCTGGCCCGTGCGGGCGTACCGGCCCGGGTGCTCGTACAGGGGGAGGAGCCGGCGGACGAACAGCGGGGGGACCGGCCGAGGACGTCCGGCACGGGCCCCGGCGAGCCGCCGGCCACCGCCCGTCCCGTCCCCGGACCCGGCCCGCACGACGCCGCGTACGTGATCTACACCTCCGGATCGACCGGCAGGCCCAAGGGCGTCGTCGTCCCGCACTCCGGTGTGGTGACGCTGCTCGCGAACACCGGGCCGGACATGGACTTCGGCCCGCACGACGTATGGGTCCAGTTCCACTCCTTCTCCTTCGACTTCGCGGTCTGGGAGCTGTGGGGCGCACTGGCACACGGCGGCGAGCTGCTGGTGCCGGAGTACGCGCTGACCCGCTCCCCGGTCGACTTCCACCGGCTGGTCCGCGAGCGCTCGGTGACCGTGCTCAACCAGACCCCGTCGGCCTTCTACCAGTTCATCGAGGCCGACCGGCACGCCGACGGGCCGGTCACGGCGCTGCGCCGGATCATCTTCGGGGGCGAGCCGCTGGACCTCGGGCGGCTGCGCGGCTGGACCGAACGGCACGGTACGGCCTCGCCCGAGCTCGTCAACATGTACGGCATCACCGAGACCACCGTCCATGTCACCCACCGGGTGCTGACGGACGAGGACTTCGTACGGGGCGACGACGTCAGCCCGATCGGCGGTCCGATCCCCGGACTGGTCACCCATCTGCTCGACGACCGGCTCCGGCCGGTGCCGCCCGGCCGGGTGGGGGCCATCTACGTCGCCGGTGACCAGGTGTCCCTCGGCTACCTGGGCCGGCCGGGGCTCACCGCGGGCCGGTTCGTGGCGAATCCGTTCGCCGGCGACGGCTCCCGGATGTACCACACGGGCGACCTCGCCCGCCGCACGCTCGACGGCGAGCTGGAGTTCACCGGCCGCGCCGACGACCAGGTGCAGCTCAAGGGATTCCGTATCGAGCTCGGTGAGGTGGAGGCCGCGGTCAGGGAGCTCGCCGGCGTGGTCGACGCGGCCGTCACCGTGGCGGACAGCGGCGACCACCTCGTCGCGCACGTGGTGGGCGACGTGCCCGCCGACGTCACCGGACTGCTGGCCGCGAGGCTGCCCGCGCACATGGTGCCGGGCCGGGTGCTGCCCGTCGACGCCCTGCCGCTGACGGTCAACGGCAAGCTCGACCGGAAGGCGCTGGCCGCGCGTGCCGCCACCGCACAGGACGGCCCCCCGGCCGCCCCGAGCGATTCTGCCCTCGCCGCCCTGGTCGGCGTCTTCGCCGAGACGCTGCCCGGCTCCGCCCCGGACGCCGACACCGACTTCTTCCGGGCCGGGGGCGACAGCATCGTCGCCATCACCGTGGTCAACCGGGCCCGGGCGCTCGGCCTGCCCGTCGCACCCCGGGACGTGTTCCTCTTCAGGACACCGCGCGCTCTCGCCGAGCACCTGGGGACGCGCACCCCGCAGGCCGCCGCGCCCGCGCCGTCCCGCCGTGCGGACGGCCCGCTGACCCCGACACCGATCATCCTGCGCCAGCGCGAACTGGGCGGATCGCTCGCCCGGTTCGCCCAGGCCAGAACACTGGTCGCCGCCGAGGGCACCGGGCTCGCCGACGCAGTGCGCGCCGCGAACGCCGTCGTGGCGGCGCACCCGGCCCTCCGGCTGCGGCTGCGCGCCGAGCACGGGGTGTGGGCGCTGCGCACCGATCCGGCCGACGAGATCACCGTCGTCGCCACCGACGCGGCCGACGCGACAGCGGCGGCGGACGAAGCCGCCGGACGGCTCGATCCCGAGTCCGGGGACGTCATCGCCTTCTCATGGCTGGAGGCGAGCCGCACCCTGGTGGTCACCGCGCACCACCTCGCCGTCGACGCGGTGTCCTGGCTCGTCCTCCTCGACGACCTGGCCACCGCCATGGGCGGGGCGGACCTGGCACCGCCGACCACGTCCTACGCCGAGTACGCCGAGGCGCTCGCGGCACGGTCCGCCCACGAGACCGAGAGCCTGGGGAACTGGATCACCACACTCCAGGCCCCCGCGCCGCTGCCCCCGGCCGAACGGCTCCGCGAGGCCACCGTCGTCCTCGCGCCCGGGGCGAGCGACCGGGTGACGCGCACCGCCCCCGCCGCACTCGGCGTGGGGCTCACCGAGCTGCTGTGCGGCGCGCTGCGCGCCGCGCTGACACGGATCCAGCCGGAGCCCACCGATCTGGCGATCGAGCTGGAGCGGCACGGCCGGGTTCCCGCCCTCGAACACCACGACTACACCCGCACGGTCGGCTGGTTCACCTCCATCGCGCCCGTACGGCTCACCCCGCACACCGACCCCGTCGCGGCGGCGCGCGAGGTCGCCGAACGCCAGCCGGACGAGCGTGGTCACGTCGCCTACGGCGCGCTCAGATACCTCAACCCGCAGACGGCCCCGCTGCTGAGCGCCCGCCCGCAGGTGCTGTTCAACTACCTCGGCCGGGGCGGCGAGTCCGAGGTGCCGCGCCTCACCGGCGGGGACCAGGGCAGCCCGTACGCCGTCGAGGTCAACGCGTGGACCGACGGGGCCACCGGAAGCCTGCACGCGGCCTTCACCCTCGCCGAGGGCGTGTCCGACGAGATCACCGGGCACTGGCTCGACGCACTGGAGCACATCGCGGACGTGTCCGCGACCGCCGAGCGCACCGCACCGGTCACCCCGCTCCAGCGGGGCCTCTTCTTCCAGGCCCAGATGGCGGGTACGGCCGGACACTATGTCGCGCAGTCCTACTTCGCCTTCGACCGGCGCCTGGACACCGACGCGCTCACCGCGGCGATGGCGTACGTGATCGCGCGGCACCCGGTCATGGGCGCCGGCTTCACCACCGACGACGACGGAAACCCGGTACAGGTCCTCAAGGCCGGCCGGCGGGTCGATGTCCGTACCGTCGCCCTGTCGACGGACGCGGAGGTCGACGCCCTGCGCGCCCGGGACCGCGACACGGGATTCGACCCGGGGGAGCCGCCCCTGATCCGGCTCACCGTGGTGCGGCTGCCCGGCCACCGGGACGGGCTGCTGCTGAGCTACCACCTGCTGCTGCTGGACGGCTGGTCCCGCGAGATCCTGCTGCGGGACCTGTTCGACGCCTATGAGACCGTCCTCGCGGGAGGGACACCCACCGCGTCGCCGGCCCTGCCGAGCTTCGAGGACCACGCCCGGACGCTCGCCGCCAGGGACCCCGCCGTATCGGAGCGCTTCTGGGCGGAGCACCTGGCCGGCCTCAGCGGTCCGACCCTGCTCGCCGGACCGCGGCCGTCCCTCCCGGACGCACTGCCGCACGCGCTCGTGCACACGCTCTCCGCCGACCTGTCCGAACTGCTGCGGGAAACGGCCAGGGTGCACGGCGTCACACTGAACACGGTGCTGACCGGCGCGTTCGGCCTTCTCCTCGGCGCACACACGGGCCGCGCGGACGCCGTGTTCGGCGTGACCGTCTCGGGCCGGGACGGCGAGGGCCTGTCCGACATCGTCGGCGTGCTGCTCAACACCGTGCCCATGTGGACCCGGGCGCGGCCGCACGACACGGTCCGCGACTATCTGTCGGCGGTCCAGGCGGCCAGGGTCGAGGCGATGGAGCATGAGCACCTGGGACTCGGCGAGATCCAGCGGGCCGGCGGGCACGACACCCTGTTCGACAACCTGTTCGTCCTCCAGAACTTCCTGGACATGGACGCGTTCGCCGAGATGAACGCCCGGCACGGCATCACCTCGGTGAAGGCCGACGACTCCACGCACTACCCGTTCACCTGGGTCGTCACCCCCGGCGACCGGCTGACGGTCAAGCTGGAGCACCGCGACGGCGACACCGGCGGCGCCCGCCGTCTCCTGGACGGCTATGTGCGCGTACTGAAGGACCTGGCCGGGGCGAGGGGACCGGTGGGCGCGCTGCCGGGCCTCGGCGCGGATCCCGCGCCCGCGGAACGTACGGACGTGGGCACGGACACCGTCGTCGACCGGTTCGACCGGGCCGCGGACCGTGATCCGCGGCGGGTCGCGCTGGTCGCCCACGGTTCGGCCATGACGTTCGGCGAACTCCGCGACCGCAGCCGCGCGGTGGCGGGTGTGCTCGCCGGGCGGGGCATCGGCCCCGAGCAGGCGGTGGGCCTGGCGGTCCCGCGTTCCCTGGACTCGATCGTGGCACTGTTCGCCGTGCTGCGCGTCGGCGCCGCCTACGTACCGCTGGAGCTGGACCACCCGGACGAGCGGATCGCCACGATCGTCGCGGACGCCCGCCCGGAGGTGATCCTCACGGTGAGCGCCGTGTCGCCCCGGCTGACCGGCGAACTGATCGAGCTGGACCGCCCGTTGCCCGGGTCCGAGCCGTACGTGACCTTCGCGGCGGACGACCCGGACCGCCTGCGCCACCCCGCGTACACGATCTACACCTCCGGCTCGACCGGGAAGCCCAAGGGTGTGGTGACCGAGTACGCCGGCCTCACCAACATGCTGATCAACCATCAGCGCCGGATCTTCGAGCCGGTCCTCGCGGAGCACGGCAACCGGGTCTTCCGGATCGCCCACACGGTGTCGTTCGCGTTCGACATGTCGTGGGAGGAACTGCTGTGGCTCGCCGACGGCCATGAGGTGCACATCTGCGACGAGGAGCTGCGCCGCGACGCGCCCCGGCTGGTCGAGTACTGCCTGGAGCACGGGATCGACGTCATCAACGTGACGCCGACCTATGCGCAGCAACTGGTGGCCGAGGGACTGCTCGACCACCCGGAGCGGCGGCCCGCGCTGGTACTGCTGGGCGGCGAGGCGGTCACCCCGACGCTGTGGCAGCGGCTGGCGGACACCGCGGGGACGGTCGGCTACAACCTGTACGGACCCACCGAGTACACCATCAACACCCTCGGCGTCGGCACGTTCGAATGCCAGGACCCGGTGGTGGGCGTCCCGATCGACAACACCGAGGTGTACGTCCTGGATCCCTGGCTGCGGCCCCTGCCGGAGGGAGCGCCCGGTGAGCTGTATGTGTCGGGCATCGGCATCGCCCGCGGCTATCTCGGGCAGAGCGCCCAGACCGCGCACCGGTTCGTGGCGTGCCCGTTCGGCGCACCCGGCGAACGGATGTACCGCACCGGGGACCTGGTGGTCCGGCGGCCCGACGGCAATCTGACGTACCTGGGCCGCACCGACCAGCAGGTCAAGATCCGGGGCCACCGGGTCGAGCCGGGCGAGGTCGAGGCCGCGTTCGCGGCGCACCCGGCGGTACGGTTCGCCGCCGCGGTCGCCCAGCCCGACCCCCAGGTCGACGGCGCCCACCGGCTGGCCGCGTATCTCGTGCTGGACGGCTCCGGCCTGGCCGAGGTCGCCGCCGAGGTGGGCGCCGGGCTGCCGGACTTCCTGCGCCCGACGCACTACGCCCAGGTCGACAGCATCCCGCTGACGGTGAACGGGAAGGCCGACACCAAGGCGCTGCCGGAGGCGAGACCGCTGGGCGCGCTGACCACGGCGGGTGAACGCGGCCCGGAGACGGAGACCGAGACGGCGCTGTGCGAGCTCTTCGCCGAAGCGCTCGACCTGGACGACGACGAGGTGAGCGCGGTGAGCGACTTCGTGTCCCTCGGAGGGCACTCCATGCTGGCGGTGCGGCTGATCGGGCTGCTCCGCCGCGAGTACGGTCCTGTGGTCACCATCCGTGACCTGTACACCCTGCGAACCCCGGAAGCGATTGCCCGTCACCTTGATGACCACTCCTGACACGCAGAGGCCCCGCGCGGGGTCCCGGATCCTGCGGACCGCACTGCGCCGCAACGTCGGTGCCATGGCCTGGGGCACCGTCCTCATGGGCATGTACCAGGCGGCGGAGACCGCCTTCCCCATCGCGCTCGGCCTGATCGTCGAGCACACGATGCAGGACCGGAGCCTGGGCGCGCTCGCCGTGTCGATCGGCGCGCTGGCCGTGATCATCACGACGGTGTCGCTGTCGTGGCGGTTCGGCATGCGCATCCTTCAGAAGGCCAACACGACCGAGGCGCACCGCTGGCGGGTGCAGGTGGCGGCCTGCGGACTCCAGCCGGTGGCCGGGGACGTCGATCTGAAGTCCGGCGAGGTGCTGACCATCGCCACCGAGGACGCCGACCAGACCGCCGACATCATCGAGGTGGTGCCGCTGCTGATCAGCTCACTGGTCGCGGTGCTTGTCGCGGCCGTCGCGCTGGGGCTGGCCGACATCAGGCTCGGCCTGCTGGTCATCGTGGGAACCGTCGCGATCCTGTCGATCCTGGCCGTGATGTCCAAGCGCATCGGTGCCAGTACCCGCGAACAGCAGGCCCGGGTGGCGCGGGCGGGCGCGAAGGTCGCCGACCTGATCACCGGCCTGCGCCCGCTGCACGGCTTCGGCGGCAACCACGCGGCGTTCCTCTCCTACCGGAAGGTCAGCACGGAGGCGAAGCACCAGGCGATCACCGTGGCCAGGGTGAACGGCGCCTACGCCGGTACCGCGCTGGCCCTCAACGCGGTCCTCGCCGCGGCGGTGACCCTGACGGCGGGCTGGCTGGCGTTCGGCGGCGGGATCACCATCGGCGAACTGGTCATGGCCGTGGGCCTCGCGCAGTTCATCATGGAACCGCTGAAGATGTTCTCGGAGATGCCGAAGTACGTGATGATCGCGCGCGCGTCGGCCGAACGGATGTCGCTGGTGCTGTCCGCGCCGCCGGTGACGGCCCCGGGCCCGGAGCGCCCGGCCGCGGGCGGCGACCTCGTGGTCGACTGCGTACGGTACGGGTCCCTGCACGAGCTGAAGTTCGAGGTGCCCGCGGGCGAGTTCGTGGCGATCGCCGTCTACCGGCCTCGCGCGGCGGCCGACCTCGCGTCGATCCTGGCCGTGAACGTCCCGCCCCATGCGTACGAGGGCACGGTACGGATCGGCGGGCAGGCGATCGGGGACCTGTCGGTCGAGGCGGTCCGCGAACACCTGCTGGTGAACCCGTACGACGGCGAGATCTTCGCGGGAACCCTCCGTACGAACATCGACCCCTCGGGCACCAGCCGGACGGTCCCCGAGGCCGTCGAGGCGTCCATGCTCACGGATGTCGTCGCGCTCCACCGCGAAGGACTCGACTACGGCGTCCGCGACCGCGGCGCGAACCTCTCCGGAGGGCAGCGCCAGCGGCTGTCCCTGGCCCGCGCCCTCGCCGCCGACAGCGAGGTGCTGGTCCTGCACGACCCGACGACGGCCGTCGACGCGGTCACCGAACAGCTCATCGCGCGCAACATCGCGAAGCTGCGCCGAGGCCGCACCACCGTCGTGATCACCAGCAGCCCGGCCCTGCTGGACGCCGCCGACCGTGTGCTCGTCCTGGACGACGGGGTCATCACCGCGCAGGACACCCACCGCAATCTCCTGGCCACCGACGAGGACTACTGCCTGGCCGTGACGCGGTGACCTCTCGTCACGGAGGCCCGTGGGCGGTCGGGGCAGGAAGGGCGCCGGGGACGCGGTGATACGTCCCCGGCGCCCCCGGTGCCCGGTTTTCCCGGCGCCTTCGGTGTCCCCGGCATCCCCGGCGGCCTCGGTGCCTTCGGAGGTGCTCAGGCGAGTGCCCAGGCGACATCCCTGAGAAGGGCGTGCCGCCAGCCGGCCCGGTCGTGGTCCGAGGCCGACCGTGATACCCGCACCGTCGCACCGGCCCGCTCGGCCAGCGTCTCGGCCAGCTCGCAGTGGGGCAGCATCCGCGTCTCGTGTTCCCCCACGTCGAACGCGGCCCGCAGCCCGGACAGCCCCGGGTGTTCCCGAAGGCGCGCGGCGACGGCTCCGCCCACCGGCCCGCCCAGGGGGTCGGCCGACTCCATGGCCCCGGGCGTCCACCAGAGCGACGCGGACTGACAGGCGATCCGGGACACCAGGTCCGGGAACTCCAGCGCCGCGTACAGCGCGCTCAGCCCGCCGAGACTCTGCCCTGCGACCACCAGCCGGTCCGGGTCGGCGGGTACGCCGGACTCCGCCACCAGCGGGAGCAGTTCGTCGCGGACCGCCTCCCACAGCTCCGGCCGGCACCCGAACTCGGCCGCCCGGTCCTTGGCGGGAAGGAAGACGAGCGTGACGGGGGGCATCTCCCCACTGGCGACGGCCGAGTCGAACGCGGTCATGGCCGGGTGCAGATACAGCCAGTCGTCCCCGTCGAGCAGCAGGACCACCGGTCCGCCGCCGCCCGCCGGGTGGATCCGCACGGTACGCCGCCCGCCGAGCCGTTCGCTGTTCCAGCGGAGCCGGGCGGCCGGGACGGGGAGGACGTCCTCGGCGCCGAGGACGGGCCAGTGCGGCTGGGCCGGGGCGTCCGGGGTCGCGGCGATGGACCGGTCACCGCCCGCGCCGACCGGGTTGAACGGATCCGCGTACGCCGCGCCGTCCGCGACGAACCGGTAGGTCACCCGCAGCCGCGCGGGCATGCGCACCTCGGCGTACCAGCAGTCCGTGTCCTCCCACCGGAGCAGGGGGACGGGCTCCGACCAGCTCTCGAAGTCGATGACCGCCGCGGACCCGCGCCACAGGAACAGGGTGGACCAGCCGGCGCCGCCGTCGTCGGCAGGTATCGACGCGGGTGTCCGCGCCGCCGCCCAGAACGCGTCGGTTCCGGGTTCGCCGTGCGTGGCGAACCTGACGAAGGGGTTCTTTCCGCCGGCCGCGCGGCCGGATGCGGGACCGGTCATGGCCGGACGGCGAGGTAGCCGTCCACGGTCCCGAGGGGTCCGCTCGCGGGGTGGTCCGTGCCGTCCTCGGCGCGGACCGGTTCGGTCACCGGGCGCATGAACGTCTCCTTGTGAGAGGGAAAGGGAAGGGCTAAGCTCACTTTTAATTAGGGGAGCCTAACCTAATTCACTCCCGGTGTGCCGGCTCAATCCGCCGCCACGACGATCTGACACGCACTCATGACGCGGCCACCACCGGCCCGTCGGCCCGAGGAGGCACCGACAGCATGAGCACCAACCCTTTCGACGACCCCGAAGGCCGCTTCCTGGTCCTGGTGAACGACGAGGGACAGCACTCGCTCTGGCCGTCCTTCGCCGAGGTGCCCGGGGGCTGGACGACCGCTTTCGACGAGAACACCCGGGAGGCGTGCCTGGACTTCATCGAGACCAACTGGACCGACCTGCGCCCCCGTTCGCTCGCGGCGTCCATGGACGCCTGACCTTCACGGCGCACCGCACCGCGAGGGGCCTGCCCCGGCAGGGATGACGAGGACGGCGGTACGCCACGGAAGGCGGCCGTTCCCCGGGCCCGGCCCCGCCCGCGGTCATCCCGGGCGACATCTCGGAGGGACACCGCTGATGCTCTGCACCAGACTGACGAACGCGCGCTTCCTCACCATGGACCCGGACCGTCCCGTCGCCCATGACCTGGGCATCTGGCGGGGCCGGATCGTGGGTCTGGACGAGGCGGTGACCTCCCTGCCCGCCCGGGAGGTGGTCGACCTCCAGGGAGCCACCGTGCTGCCCGGGTTCATCGACTCCCATGTGCACCTGGCCTGGACCGGGCTCAAGGAGACGACCTTGAGCATCGCGGGACGCACGCGGATCGACGATGTGCTCGCGATCGTGGCGGAGGCCGCCACCCGGACCGGCTCGCCGGGCGACTGGCTGAGCCTCGCCGGATACGACCAGCGAGCCCTGGGCCGCCATCTGACCGCCGCCGAACTCGACACGGTCAGCCACGGGCGCAAGGTGTTCATGCTGCACGACTCCGGGCACGGCTGCGTCGTCAACTCCGCCGTACTGGACCTGCTGCCGGACGGCGTCCCGCACGAGAACGGCTTCCTCGCCGAGGGGGCGATGGGCGCCGCCCGCGCGCTGCGCCTGCCCCACTCCCAGCGGGAGCTGGCCGGGGCGATCGGGCGTGCTGCCCGGACCTGTCTGGCCGAGGGGGTCACCGCGTGTGCCGAGGCGGGTATCGGCGGCACCCTCTTCGGCCACAGTCCGGTCGAGCTGGGCGCCTACCAACTCGCCCGCGAGGAGGGATCGCTGCCGCTGCGGGTGCAGCTGATGGTGTCGGCGGAACGGCTTCGCCCGGTCTCCGCGCACGGGTCCGACGGCATACCCCGGGCCCTGGACCTCGGCCTGCGCACCGGGTTCGGCGACGACCGTCTCTCCGTGGGCGCGCTGAAGATCTACACCGACGGCGGCATGATGGCCCGGACCGCCGCGCTCTCCGGCCCGTACGAAGGGCTGGACCACGCGGGGCAGTTGCAGGACGACCCCGGCGTGCTCGCGGACATGATCGTGGACGGCCACCTCGCCGGGTGGCAGCTCGCCGTCCACGCGATCGGTGACCGCGCGGCGGACCTCGCCCTGGACGCCCTGGAGCGGGCCCAGCGCCTCCGGCCGCGCCCCGGCGCCCGGCATCGCATCGAGCACGCGGGCCTGATCCGCCCCGACCAGCTTCCGCGCTTCGCGCAGCTCGGCGTCAGCGCGGTCGTCCAGCCCAACTTCCTCCGGTACTTCGGCGACGACTACGCGGCGGTCATGGGCCGCGAGCGGGCACCGTGGCTCTATCGCGGCAGGGGGTTCCTGGACCACGGCATCCCCCTCGTCGGCAGCTCCGACCGCCCCGTCACGGACGGATCCCCGCTGAGGGCCGTCCAGTTCATGGTCGAGCGCACCTCTGTGTCCGGCCGGGTGATCGGCCCGGACGAGGGAATCACCGTCGACGAGGCACTGCGGGCCTACACCGTCGCCGGGGCCTTCGCCTGCCACTGGGAGGACAGCCTGGGAAGCCTCACCCCGGGCAAGTTCGCCGACCTGGTCGTGCTCGGGGACGACCCCCGGCGCGTCGATGTGTCACGCATCGGGGACATCGAGGTGGTGGCGACGTACGTCGGCGGCAGCGAGACCGGGGGCTGATCGGCGACGGGGCCGGTTCCCGGGGACTTCCGTACCGGCCCCGCTCCCTCTTCGCTCCCTCTTCCGACTCGCAGCGCAACACACCCCGTGTCGCGTCGAGTTGTGCCGTGCCATGTCGTCTCACGCCGTGCCGTCTCGTGCCGTCTCGTGCGGGCGCCGGCCGGTGCCCCCGTCGAGAACGGGGACACCGGCCGGCGGTGTCGCTGTCGCTGTTCAGTCCCGGCACGTCGCCGGGGGGCCGGCTCAGAACACGAAGGGTCCCGGTGCCTGGGCCGAGGTCGCGTTGCACGTCACGCTGATGCCGAAGACCACGACCTTGAGGGATTTGGCCTCCAGGCTGTCCCCGGAGGCCACGGTCCCGTTCAGCAGACCCGTGGAAACGGGGCTTCCGGCCGGAATGGCAGGGTTGGAGCTGCCGGTGAACGTCACCGACCCCGCACCCTTGTTGGTGAGTGTGAGCGTCGACTTGACGGAGTTCGCCCCGACGTTGATGGGGGCGGTGATGGCGGACGTCGAGAGGTTGATGGTCGCGGCCGTACCGCTCTGGGTGGCGGTGAGGGACGCGCTGCCCGAACCGTAGGAACCGCAGTCGAACGTGATGGTGGCGGTGGTGGGGGTGACCGCGCTGGCTGTGGGGGCCAGCGCGAGCATGCCCGCAGCAAGGACGGAACCGATACCGAGGCGAGTGCCGTGCATGGTGGTTGCCCTTCGTGTGGGGGGACTGCCGGCGCGCGATCGCCGTGCCGCGCCGCATGGCGGAACCGCCCTGACGTGTCGTCAGGAAGGCGGTTCCCCCATTGAGGCACGGCCCCCTGGAGACAACAAGGCACACCGTCATGATTTTTGACATGCTACGGCCAAAATGGGGGCGGATTCGCGCACGCCGGGGCATTCGCGCATCGCGGCGCCGACCGGGTTCCGGTCGGAGACGGGGCCCGAAGTGACGGTGCCGCGCGGTGAGTTCTGTACTGGACGAGCGACTAAGGTAAGGCTAGCCTTATCTCGCTTGTTCGTTGCGGTGTCACGGCGATGAGCCATTTCTTCGATCGTGGAAACCGAGGAAGGAAAGCCTTGTTCACGGCCCTGCCGCGCCCTGCCCCGCAGCCGCACACGCGCCTCGCGCCGGCATCCTCCGTACGCTCAGCCCATGAGGACGACGCTGCCGCGCTCGCCGCGTTGTCCCGGCCTTTCGTGCTCTCGGGGGCGCTGAGGGAGCGGCCCCTCCCGCTGTACGCCGCCCGTGCGGCCGAGTTCCTCGTGGCGGTGGCCCCCGAGGGGCCCCTGGAAGGCTGCGTGGGCCTGCGTGTGTACCCGGCCGGCCCGGGGGAGGGCCGGGGTTCCGCCGGTGTTCTGTACAACTTCTGCGTGGCCGGGCACAGACAGGGGCATGGGGTGGGGGCCGGGCTCCTGCGGGCCGTGCTGGCCATGGCGCACGCCCGGTCGCTCGGTGCGCTGTTCACGGCGACGACCGGGGGCGGCGGGCTGTTCCTCCGGTACGGATTCGCGCCCGCGGCCGTGGATCTGGCGCCGCCGTCCTGGGTGGAGTCCCTGGACCCCCGGCGCGACGCGCGGATCCTCGCGAGGCCGCTGTGACGTACGGCGCGGTGCGTTCGCACCGGCTTCCGCCGGGGCCGGCAGGCATCGGCACCGGGCTCCGTCGCCATCGATTCCGGTAGGCGCCGTTTCCGCCGGCACCGGTTTCCGTCGGCACCGGCTTCCGGCAGGCGTGGTCTCCTGCCGGTGCCGGTCTTCGCCGGCGCCGCTTTCCGCCGGCGCCGCTTTCCGCCGTCGTCGGTGCCCCGGTGCCGGGGCCGACGCGTCCGTCCCCCGTGGGGGTGTCAGGCAGTGCTCCGGCCGGTGTCGGGACTGTCACCGGGAACCACCGTGGTGCCGGGGCTGGTCCCGCCGAAGACGGCCCGCACCGCGTGCGGCACGCGTCCGTCGAGCACATGAGCCCTGTGCACGCCGCCGCGTACGGCCCGCAGGCAGCCCTCCATCTTGGGCAGCATCCCGCTCGCCAGTTCCGGCAGCATCCCGTCCAGGGTGTCGGCCGTCAGGCGCCCGATCACCTCGGTGCTGTGCGGCCAGTCCGCGTACAGCCCCTCCACATCGGTGAGCACCACCAGTCGCCGGGCGCCGAGGGCCACGGCGAGAGCCGACGCCGCGAGATCGGCGTTGACGTTGTAGACCTGGCCGTCCTCGCCGCGGGCGACGGGGGAGACGACGGGGATGTGGCCCTGCTCCAGGAGCGCGCGGACCACCCCCGGGTTCACCTCCACGATGTCACCCACGAGGCCGATGTCCACGGGCCGGTCGTCCACCCTGGCCCACCGCCGCACCGCAGTCATCGTGTGCGCGTCCTCGCCGGTCATGCCCACGGCGAAGGGTCCGTGGGCGTTGATGTGTCCGACCAGTTCCCGCTGGACCCGGCCGGTCAGCACCATGCGCACGACCTCCATGATCTCCGGAGTAGTCACCCGCAGGCCCGCCTCGAACCGGGTCTCCAGCCCGAGACGGTCGAGCATCGCGCTGATCTGCGGCCCGCCCCCGTGCACGACGACGGGGCGCAGCCCCGCGCGCCACAGCTCCACGACGTCCTGGGCGAACGTCCGCTGCAGGGCGGCGTCCACCATGGCGTTGCCGCCGAACTTGACGACGACCACACCGCCCGGCGGTTCCTCCGGCCGGATGCGCGGCCCTCCGGCCGGCTCCGCGTCCGCGCGCTGCGTGACAACTGCTGCGGCCCGATGGGTCATGGTCTCCGTCTCTCGTCGGTACCCGTCTGTCCCGCGCGTTCGGCTGTGCGTCCCGCGCGTCCGGCTGTGAGTCCGGCTGTCCGCCCCGCGCGTCCGGCGCCTTGAGCGCGCGAAGTGGTCACGCGTTCTTCGGTTCCCTGTGCAGGAGCAGGCCGCGCAGCAGGCCGTCCGTCATGCAGACCATGCCGCTGCGCGCGGCCCAGCGAAGCGCCAGCGAGTGTTCCTCGGCGGAGAAGTCGGCCACCGCGTCGGCGACGACGAACGGCTGGATGTCGTTCATGAAGGCGTCCGCGGCGGTCAGCAGGACACCGAGGTGCGCGTACACCCCGCAGATGATCAGCTGGTCGCGGCCGTTCGCGCGCAGCAGTCTGCCGAGATGGCTGCGCAGGAAGGCGTTGTGACGCACATTCGACAGCAGATGCTCACCGGGGCGTGGAGTGAGGGGCCCGACGATAGCGGCGGCATCGGGCTCGTCCCCGATGCCCGGACCCCACATGTCGGCGACCAGCCCGCGCTGCCCCGGCTCCTGTCCGGCCGGCTCCGCGCTGAAGATGACCGGCATGCCCAGTGTCCCGGCGAGTTCCCGCAGCGCCGCGATGTTGTCGACGAGCTCCAGCACGGGCGACCGCCCCGCGGGAAACGCTTCGACGAAGTGGCTCTGCATGTCGAGGACCAGCAGCGCGGCGCGCGCCGGATCGATCCTCCAGGAGACCTGCGACAGGGGAAGAGCGCCGCGCTCCGGCATGGGATAGGCGTCGATGGCGGGTAGGCGCATGGGTGACTCCCCTTCCCCGATGACGCACGCACCGCCGGGTCAGAACTGCCGAGTTGTTATTAGCTTAGCCTAACCTAAATTCTCGCAATCATGGCGCGCTCCTCCCGGTCCCCCGGATTCCGCCGGGCAGGCCAACTGCCCTCCCGCGCAAGGGGATGCCGATGGGGGTGCGGCACCGACCCCCATGCAACCCGATGGCTATGACAAACCGCCAACGTCGGTGCGGCCCTGTGGACAACAGTTATCCACAGGGGTCGCGGAATTCCGCGGATCGCGGGACGGTCATGCCATGAACAAGCACCACGAATCCACCGGACCGGCCGACGAGCAGCAGATCACTCTGCGCGGTCCCGCCGAGCTCGCCGACGCCCTTCCGTACCTCATGGGATTCCATCCGAACGACAGCGTGGTCATGGTGGCGCTGCACGGCGGCCGGGGCCGCTTCGGCGGCAGGCTCAGGCTGGGTATTCCGCGGGCTCCGCAGGAATGGGCGCCCGTCGCGGGCCAATTGGCGGAGTCGCTGATCGCGGGGAGCGAGCGGCGCGGTTCCCGGCCCGACGCGATCGTCGTCTTCCTCTGCCAGGATCCTGCCGAGGGCGAGAGCGCCCACGGGACCATGGAGCGTCTGAGGCCCCTGGCCCAGTGCCTGCGCACCGCCTGCGGAGCCCTCGACGTCCCCGTTCTGGAAGCCCTCTGCATTTCCGACGGCCGTTATTGGTCCTACTGCTGTCCCGACGCCCGGTGCTGCCCCGAGCAGGGAAACCCCCTGGCGATGCCCGGCACCACGGTCATGGCGGCCGCGGCCGCGTACGCCGGAATCCAAGTGCGGGGATCGCTGCGGGACATGGAGGAGCGGCTCTCGCCATGGCGGTCTCCGGCCGCCCCCGCGCAGTGCCACGCATTGGACACTGCGGGGGCTTCGCTGGTGTCCCGGCTCCTGGACAAGGAGGGGCGGGTCGAGGTGGCCGGGGAGACCCTGGAGCTCGCGCGGGTGCTCATGCGGCGTCTCCGGCAGATGCCGCCGTCCGTGCCGTCGGCCGCCGACAGGAGCGACGACCAACTGATCAGCCACGACGAAGCGGCTGCCGTGATCCTCGGGCTCCAGGACCGGGAGACCCGGGACAAGGCGGCGGAGTGGATGGAGGGCCCCGAAGCGGACTCCGCGCTGAGGCTGTGGCGGGCGCTCTCCCGCCGCTGTGTCGGCCCGTACGTGGAACACGCCGCCGCTCCGCTCGCCCTGGCGGGCTGGGTCTCCTGGTCGACCGGTGACGAACCGGGTGCGCGGGTCGCCCTGGGGCTGGCCCTCCGTGCCGACCCCGACTACACCTTCGCCCAACTGCTGCACCAGGCATGCAACGAGGGCCTGGACCCGGAGACGCTGCGCCGCTGTCTGCGCGGCGAGGACGACTCCGCCGCGGACGGTGGCGTCCCGGCCGGCGGCTCCTCGGACGGTGGCGTCCCGGCCGGAGACCTCCGGGGCGGTGAAACCGAGGAAGGAGAGACCGGCAGCGCTGACGGGTGGTCAGGGAGCGCTCAGGGTCCCCCGCGCGAATGCCGCGCACGGCCGCGAGCGGAGCCGGCGCCCCGGCCGGCCCGTCCGCCGCGGCGGACCCCCGACACGAAGCGGAGGAAGGGCGCACCCGGTGCCGTCCGTCCGGGAGGTGCCGCCGCCCGGCGCGGGCAGCGGGAGGCCGGCCGGTACGGGGGGCGGGGGACCGGGAGCGGCCGATGACCGACGCGGCGGCGGAGCAAGGCCACGGGCGCACCCGCCCCGGCCCCGGTCCGGCCGGATCCGTCGGATTCGACGGATTCCATGGATCGCGAGGATGCCGAATGGAGTGTTTATCGTCAGGCAGACGACTATGATCGCGGCATGCCGCCCTACGACCCGTCGACCTTCCCGCCCTTCGCTGTCACCGTCGACCTGGTCGTGCTCACGGTGCGCCGCCACGCGCTCTGCGCGCTGGTCGTACGCCGAGGGGAGCCGCCGTTCCAGGGCCGGTGGGCGCTGCCCGGCGGATTCGTCCGGGCCGATGAGGATCTCGGAGCGGCCGCGGCGCGTGAACTCGCCGAGGAGACCGGGCTCTGCGCACATGATCCGGTGACTCAGGCGACTCAGGCGGTGGGCAACGGCGCGCACCTCGAGCAGTTGGCGACCTACGGGGATCCGGCGCGTGACCCCCGGATGCGGGTCGTGAGCGTGGCACACCTCGCGCTCGCGCCGGACCTTCCCGCGCCCCGCGCGGGTGGCGACGCCAACAGCGCGCGCTGGGCCCCGGTCGGGGATCTGCTCCGGCCGGACAGCGACCCGGGCCGGGACGGCGAGCAGCCGGCGCCGCTGGCGTTCGACCATGCGCGGATCCTCGCGGACGGGGTGGAGAGGGCCCGTTCCAAGATCGAGTACTCCTCGCTGGCCACGGCTTTCTGCCCGCCGGAGTTCACGGTCGGCGAGCTGCGCCGGGTGTACGAGGCGGTGTGGGGCGTGGTGCTCGACCCCCGGAACTTCCACCGCAAGGTGACCGGCACGCCCGGCTTCCTGGTGCCTTCCGGGGGTACCACCACGAGGCAGGGCGGCCGTCCCGCGCAGCTGTTCCGGGCCGGCGCCGCCACCGTGCTCAACCCGCCGATGCTGAGGCCCGAGGTCTGAGGCCCGAAGCCCGAGGTACGGCGCGGCGCGGGACCGGAGGCCCGCGCGCGAAGTCGCGCCCGGTGCCGGAACGCGCGGCCTGACGACGTCGCGCCCGGGGCGGGGGCGCGTGGCCCGGCCCCGCGGAACACCCGCCGGTCCACTGCTGCGCCAAAAGTCGCAATTGTCGCGTTATGTTGCTGCGGTACCCACCTGCCGCCGAGCGGTCTCACCTTCCGCGAGAAACGCGAGAGAAGCGATGCTCCAGGCCATCGGACTCACCAGCAAACCCCGCCGCGACGCCCCGCCCGCCGTGGGCGATCTGACCTTCGAGGCCCGGCCCGGCCGCGTCACCGCCCTGCTCGGCGCTCCGGGCTCCGGGAAGACCACGGCGCTGCGCCTGATGCTCGAACTCGACGCCGGGCGAGGCGTCACCTACTTCCGCGGGCGCCCGTTGCACCGCATCGCCCACCCGGCGCGCGAGGTGGGCGTCCTTCTCGGGGACGTTCCCGGCCACCCGGCCCGTACGGCCCGCGGGCAGCTCCGCATGCTCTGCGCGGCCGCGGGTGTGTCCGCCGCCCGCGCCGACGACGTGCTCGAAGTCGTCGGCCTCACCGGACTGGGGGGTCTGCGCATCGGCGCCCTCTCGGTGGGCATGGACCGTCGCCTCGCTCTCGCCTCCGCGCTTCTGGGGGACCCGCACACACTGCTCCTCGACGAACCCGCCGAAGGCCTCTCGCCCCGGGAGAACAGCTGGCTGTACGGGCTGTTGCGCGCCCACGCCGCCCAGGGCGGAACGGTCCTGTGCGCCGTCAGCGACCCCAAGGAGGCGGCCCGTACCGCCGACCGTGTCGTCACCATCGACGGCGGGCGGCTCGTCGCGGACCAGGACGTCGCCGACTTCTCCCGCACCCGGCTGCGCCCACGCGTCGCCGTCCGGACTCCGCACGCGGCCCGGCTGGCCGCGGTCGTCACCCGCGAGGCGCGTGCGGGGCGGCGCTCCGTCGAAGTCGTGACCGAGGCGAGCAGCCGTCTGTCGGTGTACGGCAGCAGCTGCGCCGAGATCGGGGACACGGCGTTCAGGCACGGTGTCCCTGTTCATCAACTCGCCGACGAGACCGGCGACACCGGACCTGTCGCCACCGACGACGCGGGAGCCGTGCCGCGGCAGGCCTCGTCCGTCGCCCTCTCCGAACTGCCCCCGCCGATCCCGGTGCGCCCCGCCCCGGGACCGCTGCGCCCGCTGCGCTACGAACTGCGCCGCCTGCTGGGCGTCAGGACAACGGCCATGATCATGGCCACCGTTCTGCTGGCGTCTGCCGGACTCGCCGTCCTGCTCGCCCGCACTGACGGGACACCGCCGCCGCACCTGCTGGCCGCGTGGCCCGCTCTGCTGCCGTTGCCCCCGGCCGTGCTCGGTGCCGGTCTGATCGGAGCCCTCTCCTTCGGGGACGAATTCCGCTACCCGGCGCTGGCCGCGGGCCGCGGGACGGTTCCCCGGCGCCTCGGACTGCTTCTCGCGAAGCTGGCCGTCACGGCCGGGGCCGCCCTCCTGCTCGCGCTGCTCGTGGTGCTGTGCGACGCCCAGGCCATTCGCCTCGTGTACGGACAGGAACTGATCAAAGACCCGGCGAACCTCGCCCCGCTCGCGGCGAGTTGGGCAGGTCTCACCGTCGGCTGCGCCTGGGCCGGCCTGCTGGCCGCAGGGATCTTCAGGGTGGCGGGTGCCGGAGTCGCCGCGGTGCTGGCCGTTCCGGTGCTCATCGTGCCGCTCGTCCGCAAGGCGCTGGAGGGACCGGCGGCACGGTCGGCCGCGGGGCTCCCGGGAAGGCTGAGGGAGCTGGCCGGGTGGCAACTGCCGCACGAGGCGGACAGATGGGTCCTGGCGGTCGTGCGGGTGGTGGCACAGCCCGTGGGGACGGCTCTCGCCCTGTCGCTGTCGGCCCTGATCTGCGCGTATCTGTTCACCAGCCTTCGAGGCAGGGCGCGTTGGTGACCACGATGCCTCCGGCGGGCGGCTCAAACCCCGCAACTCCCTTGGATATGCCCCTCTTGTGGAATTATGTCGTCAATTGCGGGGCGGGTGCCGATCACCCTTTCGTGTGCTTTTCACCAAAGACCTCAAGAGGCGGGCGCGCCGCGCCGACAAAGGATGCGTGAGTACCCTTGCGCACACCATGATGACCGCCGCCCGCTCCGCCGACTCCGGCCTCGCCGGCTCGGGCGAACTCGACCGCTACCCCTACGCGGAGGCGCCGGCCGGCGAGCGCGCCGCGATCCGCTCGTGGGGCGGACCCGATTCCGAGCTGGGGCGGGCGAGCCGACGCGGGGCTGCCAGCCGAGGACGCGGACTGCACGGCCAACTCGTTCAGCAGCTGGGCCAGATGATCGTTTCCGGGGATCTCGGCGCCGATCGCCCGCTCGTTCCCGAGGAGATCGGTCAGCGTTTCGAGGTCTCCCGTACTGTCGTGCGTGAGTCCCTTCGCGTGCTGGAGGCCAAGGGCCTGGTCAGCGCGCGCCCCAATGTCGGTACGCGGGTGCGTCCGGTCAGTGACTGGAATCTGCTGGACCCCGACATCATCGAATGGAGGGCCTTCGGTCCCCAGCGTGACGACCAGCGTCGCGAGCTGGCCGAGCTCCGCTGGACGATCGAGCCGCTCGCGGCCCGGCTGGCGGCCGGGCACGGACGTGAGGACATCCAGCAGCGGCTCGGCGACATGGTCGAGATCATGGGCCACGCGCTGGGACAGGGGGACGCGATCACGTTCTCCCGGGCGGACGCGGAATTCCACTCCCTGCTCATCCAGGCCGCGGGCAACCGGATGCTGGAGCACCTCTCCGGCATCGTCTCGGCGGCCCTGCATGTCTCCGGCGGACCCGTCACTGGCTGTGACCGCCCGGCCGAGGCGTCGCTCGCCCACCACGCCCGGATCGTCGAAGCCCTCGCCTCCGGCGATTCCGCGGCCGCCGAGACGGCCATGCGCCAACTGCTCGTCGTTCACCCCGAGGTGGAGCGGGTGGTTCCCGCGCCGCGCGAGCACTGATCGCAGCACGGCCGGGGTGCATGGACCCTGTGCCGCCGGACCCCTCGGTCCGGCGGCACAATTGTGGGGGGATGTCACCCCTGGCACTGTTCGTCGCAAATGAGGTGTGACTCGGGCCACGCGGATTGGGCGTAACACTCCTCGAAACAGTGCGATGACTTAAGAGGTGACCGCCGCAGAAGGAATACAGCAGCCATTCAGCGCGCTGTGCAGTTCTGAGGCCAAACCCGCGCCGTCGGCGACATCCCCAGTCGACGGTCGTCGGTTCCAGCCCTCTCCAGGGCCGGGCCGGAAGCCGTTTCCATCGTTCCGAGAGGTTGTTCGTGTCGGCCAGCACATCCCGTACGCTCCCGCCGGAGATCGCCGAGTCCGAGTCTGTGATGGCGCTCATCGAGCGGGGAAAGGCTGATGGGCAGATCGCCGGCGATGACGTGCGTCGGGCCTTCGAGGCTGACCAGATTCCGCCAACCCAGTGGAAGAATGTTCTGCGCAGCCTCAACCAGATCCTCGAGGAAGAGGGTGTGACGCTGATGGTCAGTGCCGCGGAGTCGCCGAAGCGCGCCCGCAAGAGCGTCGCAGCGAAGAGCCCGGTCAAGCGCACCGCCACCAAGACCGTCGCGGCCAAGACGACCGTGACGAGGACCGTCGCGGCCTCCGCCGCCCAGACGGCCGAGAGTGCGGACGCGGTGGCCGACGACGCCACAGCGGCCGCTCCCGCGAAGAAGACGGCAGCCAAGAAGACCGCTGCCAAGAAGACCGCCGCGAAGAAGACCGCGGCCAAGAAGACAGCGACGAAGAAGTCCGGCAAGCAGGACGACGAGCTCCTCGACGGTGACGAGGCGGCCGAGGAAGTCAAGGCCGGCAAGGGTGAGGAAGAGGAGGGCGAGGGCGAGAACAAGGGCTTCGTCCTCTCCGACGACGACGAGGACGACGCGCCTGCTCAGCAGGTCGCCGTCGCCGGCGCCACGGCCGACCCGGTCAAGGACTACCTGAAGCAGATCGGAAAGGTCCCGCTCCTCAACGCCGAGCAGGAGGTCGAGCTCGCCAAGCGCATCGAGGCGGGTCTCTTCGCCGAGGACAAGCTGGCGAACTCGGACAAGCTCGCGCCGAAGCTCAAGCGCGAGCTGGAGATCATCGCCGAGGACGGGCGCCGCGCCAAGAACCACCTGCTGGAGGCCAACCTCCGGCTCGTGGTCTCGCTGGCCAAGCGCTACACCGGCCGCGGCATGCTCTTCCTGGACCTGATCCAGGAGGGCAACCTCGGCCTGATCCGTGCCGTCGAGAAGTTCGACTACACCAAGGGCTACAAGTTCTCCACGTACGCCACCTGGTGGATCCGTCAGGCGATCACCCGTGCCATGGCGGACCAGGCCCGCACCATCCGTATCCCGGTGCACATGGTCGAGGTCATCAACAAGCTCGCGCGCGTCCAGCGCCAGATGCTCCAGGACCTGGGCCGTGAGCCCACCCCGGAGGAGCTGGCCAAGGAGCTCGACATGACCCCCGAGAAGGTCATCGAGGTCCAGAAGTACGGTCGCGAGCCGATCTCCCTCCACACCCCGCTGGGTGAGGACGGTGACAGCGAGTTCGGTGACCTGATCGAGGACTCCGAGGCGGTCGTTCCGGCCGACGCGGTCAGCTTCACGCTCCTCCAGGAGCAGCTGCACTCGGTGCTCGACACCCTCTCGGAGCGTGAGGCCGGCGTGGTCTCGATGCGTTTCGGTCTGACCGACGGCCAGCCGAAGACGCTGGACGAGATCGGCAAGGTCTACGGCGTGACGCGTGAGCGCATCCGTCAGATCGAGTCGAAGACGATGTCGAAGCTTCGTCACCCCTCGCGTTCCCAGGTGCTGCGCGACTACCTCGACTAGGCCGCGGACGCACGGAGCCGGACACACAGGCCGAGGGCCCGGACCCCATGGGGGAGCCGGGCCCTCGGCCTGTGCGCGGATGCGGGCCCGGGAGCGGTGCATGACGCTGGGTGGACCTTGATCACCGCAGCGTCAGGAGCCTTCATGTTCCGTACCGTCGTCCGTGCCCTGCCCGGGGTACTCGCCCTGACCGCCGTGGCGGCCGTGGTGCCGCCAGGAACCCCCGCCTCGGCTGCCGTGGGCGGCATCATCATCGGCGGACAGCCCGCCTCCGTGGCGGACAGCCCCTGGGTCGTGGCCGTGTCGAGCCGTGACCGGTTCGGGGGAACGCGCGCAGGCCAGTTCTGCGGCGGGGTGGCGGTGGCTCCGACGAAGGTGCTGACGGCGGCCCACTGCCTGAGCGGTGAGGTGCTCGGCGGGGACGTGGCCGACGTGGGCGATCTGCGGATCATCTCGGGCCGGGACCGGCTGCGCGACTCCGGCGGTCAGGAGATCGCCGTACGGGCGTCATGGGTCAATCCCGGCTACGACCGGGACTCCAACGCGGGTGACCTGGCGGTGCTCACTCTGGCGACCCCGTTGCCGAAGGGCAGCGTGATCGGGATGGCTCCGGAGGGTGACAGCGTCTACGCGGCCGGTACCGGTGCCGTCGTCCACGGGTGGGGCGACATGAGCGGCAGCGGCGCCTACGCGCAGGCCCTGCGCTCCGCCGAGGTCGAGCTTCTGCCGGACAGCATGTGCGAGCGTGCCTACCCGGGCGGCCCGGAGGGTACGTACGACGCCTCAGCGATGGTCTGCGCGGGCGATCCGGAGGGCGGGCACGATGCCTGCCAGGGGGACAGCGGCGGGCCTCTGGTGGCCCGTGGACGGCTTGTCGGCCTGGTCTCCTGGGGCAGCGGCTGCGGGCGCGCCGACAGCCCGGGTGTCTACACCCGGGTTTCCGCGGCCATGCGCTGGGCGGCCGGCCGGATCTGACCGGCAGCGGCGCGAAACGGCGAGAACGGGCGGTTCCCCCTCATCGGGGGAGCCGCCCGTCGGTCGGTCCGGGACCGGCCCCTGGCTCGTCGTGGATGCGAGGTGTCAGTGTTGTTCCTCTTCGGCGGCACTGGCCTGTACGGCGGTGAGCCGATCCGTCTCATCCTGTATTTCCGCGGCGATCTTCTTGAGTTCCGGCTCGAACTTGCGACCATGGTGGGCGCAGAAGAGCAGTTCACCGCCACTGATCAGGACGACGCGCAGATATGCCTGGGCGCCGCAACGGTCACAGCGGTCTGCTGCGGTCAGCGGGCTCGCGGGGGTCAGAACAGTAGTCACGTCGCCTCTTCTCTAGCTCGACGAGCTGTCGTACCAGGGTCAACATCCAACCAGGCCGAAAACGTTCCCGCTCGTGGCTTTTCTTCGAAACTTCTTCTCAGGATGGCTGACTGTTGCCGGTTGGCGGCGAATGTGCCGTATTGCGTAGCGCTACGGTTTCGCGTTGCTTGTCTTGGTCGGTCCGCCGGCTGGCTTGCCGGTTGTTCATGAGGACGTGCCCGGAGCCTAAATGGTTCATGCCTCGAAGGGAACGTGATGTGCACGTCACTCCAACGAATGATCGAACATTCATGCGAGCCTGGAAGCGGCTCGACTAGCATGAGGATTCCCCGAGGGTGGCGTTACAACCGCTCTACCAGGCCTCGGTAGGCTCTCAGCGGCAACCGAAGCCGAGCCCGTTACCCACTTGGGGCCCAAATGAAATTCAGCGAGGAGCGAACCGCGTGACCGCCGATACGTCCGTGCCGTCCACTGCGCTGCTGACCGGAGCAGGCGGCGTCGTAGACAGGGACAGCTCCAACTACACCGCGCGGCACCTTCTCGTACTCGAAGGGCTCGAGGCGGTCCGCAAGCGCCCCGGGATGTACATCGGGTCCACCGACAGCCGCGGCCTCATGCACTGCCTCTGGGAGATCATCGACAACTCCGTCGACGAGGCCCTCGGCGGCTACTGCGACAACATCGAGGTGATCCTCCACGACGACTCGTCCGTCGAGGTCCGCGACAACGGTCGTGGCATCCCGGTCGACGTGGAGCCCAAGACCGGTCTCTCCGGCATCGAAGTCGTCATGACCAAGCTGCACGCCGGCGGCAAGTTCGGCGGCGGCTCCTACGCCGCCTCGGGCGGTCTGCACGGTGTGGGCGCCTCCGTCGTCAACGCCCTCTCCGCCCGGCTGGACGTCGAGGTCGACCGCAACAGCGCGACCCACTCCATCAGCTTCCGGCGCGGGGTCCCCGGCATGTTCACCGAGCAGGGGCCGGACAGCCCGTTCGATCCGGCCAACGGTCTGCGCAAGGGGAAGCGGGTTCCGAAGACCCGTACCGGCACCCGGGTGAGGTACTGGGCCGACCGGCAGATCTTCCTCAAGGACGCCAAGCTCAACCTGGAGACCCTCTACCAGCGGGCCCGCCAGACGGCGTTCCTCGTCCCCGGCCTCACGATCGTCGTGCGCGACGAGCGGGGGATCGACGGTGAGGGCAAGACGGAGGAGACATTCCGCTTCGACGGCGGGATCAGCGAATTCTGCGAGTACCTGGCCCAGGACAAGGCCGTCTGCGACGTCCAGCGCCTGACCGGCACGGGTACGTTCAAGGAGACCGTCCCGGTCCTGGACGACCGCGGCCACATGACCCCGACCGAGGTCACCCGGGAACTGGGGGTGGACATCGCGCTGCGCTGGGGCACCGGCTACGACACCAACATCAAGTCCTTCGTCAACATCATCGCCACCCCCAAGGGCGGCACGCATGTGACCGGATTCGAGCGCTCCCTCACCAAGACGGTCAACGAGGTGCTGCGCTCCGCCAAACTGCTGCGCGTGGCCGAGGACGACGTCGTCAAGGACGACGCGCTGGAGGGCCTCACCGCGGTCGTCACCGTACGGCTCGCGGAGCCGCAGTTCGAAGGGCAGACGAAGGAGGTGCTCGGCACCTCGGCGGCCAACCGGATCGTCGCCAATGTGGTGGCCAAGGAGCTCAAGGCCTTCCTGACCTCGACCAAGCGGGACGCCAAGGCCCAGGCCAGGTCGGTGCTGGAGAAGGCGGTGGCAGCCGCCCGTACGCGCATCGCGGCCCGCCAGCACAAGGACGCGCAGCGCCGCAAGACCGCGCTGGAGTCCTCGTCGCTGCCCGCCAAGCTCGCCGACTGCCGCAGCGACGACGTGGACCGCAGCGAGCTCTTCATCGTCGAGGGCGACTCGGCCCTCGGTACGGCCAAGCTGGCCCGGAACAGCGAATTCCAGGCCCTGCTGCCGATCCGGGGCAAGATCCTCAACGTCCAGAAGTCATCCGTCTCGGACATGCTCAAGAACGCCGAGTGCGGCGCCATCATCCAGGTCATAGGAGCGGGGTCCGGACGGACCTTCGACATCGACTCCGCCCGCTACGGCAAGATCGTTCTGCTGGTGGACGCCGATGTCGACGGTGCCCACATCCGGTGTCTGCTGCTGACCCTGTTCCAGCGGTACATGCGGCCGATGGTCGAGGCGGGACGGGTCTTCGCCGCGGTGCCCCCGCTGCACCGGATCGAACTCGTCCAGCCCAAGAAGGGGCAGGACAAGTACATCTACACGTACTCCGACGGCGAGCTGCGCCAGACACTGCTGGAGCTCCAGCGCAAGAACGTCCGGTTCAAGGATTCGATCCAGCGCTACAAGGGTCTCGGCGAGATGGACGCCGACCAGTTGGCGGAGACCACGATGGATCCCCGCCACCGCACGCTGCGCCGGATCAACATCGGGGACCTTGAGTCCTCCGAGCACGTCTTCGATCTGCTGATGGGCAACGAGGTCGCGCCCCGCAAGGAATTCATCACCAGCTCGGCGGCGACCCTGGACCGCTCGCGCATCGACGCCTGAGGGCTCGTCCACCTGTGGGTGGACGAGTCGGCCGGGATCGCCGGGCGGAGACGGAGGTCCACGCACCGACCCCGGGGCCGGAACGGTCCAGGACCGCCGGACAGGGGCCGGGGACGGTGCGTGGACCTCCGTCTCCGGCCCCTGTCGGGTCCTTCCGGTTCAGCCCTTGCGGCTGGTCAGGTAGGCGTCGGTCACCCGCATCGCCTTCTCGGTGGCGCCCCGGCGGTAGAGCCAGTGGCCCACGACGTCCATGGTGAACAGGGAAGCCTTCGGGAAGGACGCCGCCATGCGGCGCGCGCCGGCCAAGGGGGTCGCCATGTCATGGGTGGCGTTGAGCACGAGGACCGGCGGGAGGCCGCCCTCCGCGCGGGCGGGCCGGGGCTTCGGCGGCATGGTCCAGCCCTGGCAGGCGAGGACGAAGTCCAGGGCCTGGGCGTTGTAGCCGACGTGCGGGGCGGCCTTCGCGACCCGCTCGCGGATGGCCCGGTACTGGGCGTAGTCGCGGATCCGGAAGTCGTTGTCCCGGCACAGCACGAGCCGTGCGGCGAGGTCGTGGCTGCCGCCGTCCAGCCAGCGGACCTCTCCCTTGCCGGTGTGCAGGGCGGCCAGCTGATCCGCCGTCTCCTTCGGCATCCACGCACTGAGCTGATCGGTGAGGAAGCCGGACAGCCGGTCGGCACCGACCTTCGTCCGCGTCGGTCCGTCGGGGCCCGGATCGTGGAGCGTGCCCGCGGCGGCGCGGGCGAACAGCCGGTCCGTCACGGCCGCCAGGTCCTGGCCCTTCAGCGCACAGGAAGCGTCCTTCTCGCACCAGTCCGCGACCCGCTTCAGGGTGTTGTTGATCGAGACGCTGCCGTCGGTGAGGTAGCGCTCGGCACTCGGCCGGTCCGGGTCCGTCGCGCTGTCGAGGGCCAGCGCGCGGAGGTTGCCCGGGAACAGGCGCGCGTAGTACTCGCCGATGGACGTGCCGTAGGAGTGCCCGAGGAAGCTGATCCGGCGTTCGCCGAGGGCCGCACGGATCGCGTCCACGTCGCGGGCCACGCTCTCGGTGTCCATGTGGGCGGCGAGCGGCCCTGTCCCTTGGAGGCAACTGGCCGCGAGCCGGCCGTTGAGCGTGCGCAGCCGCTCGAACTCGGCCGCGTCGCGCGGGCGGTCCGGGATCGAGTCGAGAATCGACTCGTCACAGCGGGCGCCCCCGCTGCGCCCGATGCCGCGCGGGTCGAAGCCGATCATGTCGAAGCGCCGGAGCATGGCGGGGGAGTAGCCCCCGATGGGATCGTCCGCGTACAGCGCGTCATCGGCCCCGGGCATCCCGGGACCGCCGGGGTTCGACATCAGGACACCGATCCGGCGCGCGGGATCGGTGGCCGGGTACCGGGCGACAAAGATCCCGGTCTTCGGTCCCTTCGGCTTCGACCAGTCCACCGGCACCTCGACCGTCGCGCACTGTGCCTGGGGACTGGGGTCGGGGTAGGGCGGATCGCCCTTGGGGCAGGCGCCCCAACTGATCCCGGGGGCCGTGGTGGTGGCGGCCGTGGACGACTTCTGGACGGCCGCCGCGCCGGGGACGGCCAGTGCCGCGGAGGCCGACATGGCCAGGAATACGGAGAGAGCCCGCCGTTTCGTGTGCGGGCTGATGTTCACGCGCATGCTCGTGTTCATGCGGGTCACTGTTCCGGCCCCGCGTGATGGCACTTCTACGGGCACATGGTGGGAACGTAACAACGGGGCTCCCGACGAACCCTCAAGTCCTCCTGGACCGGGCGTGGTTCAGGCCGGCCGCCGAGTGGGGCCGCGCGGCCACCCGGAAGCCGGGCGCCTCGGGCCGCGTTGATCTGCGGGGCCCGGACATCGTCGTCCACGACCAGGACGTGGATCACGGGTTCTCTCCTGCCGTCGCCGGTCGTACGGGGGACGGGCCATGGAGCGGGTCCGGTTCGCCCAGGGCCTCCGGCAGCACGACCGTGAACACCGCGCCGCCCTCCGCGGACTCGCCGACGGCCACGCTGCCGCCCTGGCGCTCGGCCAGCCGGCGCACGAGCGCGAGCCCTAGACCGCGTCTGCCGTGTGCCGGGAGCTCCTTCGTCGACCAGCCCTCGGTGAAGATCGACCCGTACTGGGCGGGCGGCACCCCGGGTCCGCTGTCGTGGACCCGCAGGACCACCGTGCGGCCCTCGGTCCGCAGGCCCACCTCGACCCGCGCCCCGGCGGAGCCGGCCGCCGCGTCCAGGGCGTTGTCGACGAGGTTGCCGACCATCGTGACCAGGCCCCGCGGATCCACCAGCCGGTCCGGCAGCGGCGGGCCGGGCGCCATGCGCAACGAGACGCCGCGCTCGGCGGCGACCGTGGCCTTGCCGACCAGCAGAGCGGCCAGCAGGGGATCGTGCACCTTCCCGGTGACCTGTTCGGCCGTCGCCCGGTGCACCCCGACGACCTCCGTGAGGAACTCCACGGCGTCCTGATGCATCTCCAGTTCCAGGAGCCCGAGAAGGGTGTGCAGGCGGTTCGCGTGCTCGTGGTCCTGGGCGCGCAGCGCGTCGATCAGGCCACGGGTGGAGTCGAGCTCGCGGCCGAGATGTTCGAGCTCGGTGCGGTCGCGCAGGGTCACCACGGCGCCTCCGTCGTCGGTGGCCATCCGATTGGCGAGCAGTACCCGGCTGCCCCGTACGGTCAGCAGGTCGTCACCGACCACCCGGCCGGCCAGCACATCCGTGGTCCGGCCATCGCCCAGCGCCTCGTCGAGAGGGTGTCCGGCGGCGTCCGGACCCAGGCCCAGCAGGCGCTGCGCCTCGTCGTTCAGCAGCCGGATGCGCCCGGTCCGGTCGAGCGCGACGACTCCTTCGCGGATGCTGTGAAGCATCGCCTCGCGTTCCGTCAGAAGCGCGGAGATATCGGAGAACGCCAGGTCATGGGTCTGCCGTTGAAGGCGGCGGGAGATCAGACAGGCGGCCAGCGCGCCGACCGCCAGCGCCCCGCCGGCGTAGGCGAGCAGCCCGGGGATCGTCGCGAGCAGCCGGGCGCGGACGCTGTCGTACGCGATACCGACCGAGACCGCGCCGACGACGCGGCCGGAGGCGTCGCGCAGCGGCACCTTGCCTCGGGCCGAGCGGCCGAGCGTGCCGCTGTCGATCTCCATGACCTCCCGGCCCGCGAGTGCCTCGCCGGGGTCGGTGGAGACGACCTTGCCGATCCGGTGGACCTCGGTGTGCGACCAGCGCACCCCCCGGCCGTTCATGATCACGACGTACTCGGCGCCGGTCGCCCGCCGGATCCGTTCGGCGGCGGCCTGCACGGATCCGTCCGGGGAGGGGGCCGTGGTGAGGAGCCCCGTCGTGATCCCGGGCTGGGCCGCCGTGCTCTGGGCGATGGCGAGGGCCCGGTGCATCGCCTGGTCATCGAGCTGGGCGCTGAGCGGAGCCAGGAACAGGCCGGTGACCAGCACCGTGACGCCGGTGATGATGGTCAACTGCATCAGCAGCACCTGGGAGAAGACCCGCCGGGGCCGGCCGAACCGGCGCCGGCCCCTGGCGGTGGCCGGCGGGGTGGTCATCGTACGAACGGTAGAGGGGGTTCCGGGCCTTCCGGAACCCCCGGCGGACGGCCGGGCGGAGCGGATCCCCGCCGGGGCTTCCCCGTGTGCCGTTCCGGGTCACCGCGCGGGGCCTGGCGACCGGACGGGGCCGGGCTGTCGGACGGGGCCGGGCCACCGCGCGGCGGTGCCTTGCTGCCGCCCGCTCGGGACGACTACGCAGGGCCCGGCGACCGCACCGGCTCGGGCAGGGGCTGAGGCGGGAGGGGGCCCCGGTACTGCCCGATGGGCCGCATCCGCAGCGGCCGCTCCGCGTACTCCTCCAGCGCGTGCGCGATCCAGCCCGCCGTCCGGGAGACCGCGAACACCGTCTCGCCCGCCTCCGCGGGCATGCCGCCGGCGACGGTGAGGACGGCCAGGGCCAGGTCGATATTGGCGTGCAGGGGGGTGTGGCGGGCGGTCGTGCTCACCACGTCGCGGGCCGCCGCCAGTACTCCGGCGGCCCCCGGCACCTCCTCCAGCAGGGCGAACAGCGTACGGGCGCGGGGGTCCTCACCCGTGTACAGCCGGTGCCCCAGGCCCGGCACCCGGCGGCCGGCCCGCAGATGGTCGGCGACGACGGGGGCCGCGCTGCCCCGGGCCACGACTTCGGTCAGCATCTGGTGGGCCAGGCCGCTCGCGGCGCCGTGCAGCGGCCCCTCCAGCACGCCGAGCCCGGCCGAGACCACGGCGTACGGATGGGCGTGGGCGGACGCGGCGACCCGGGCGGCCAGCGTCGACGCGGCCAGATCGTGATCGATCAGCAGGGTCAGGGCGGTGTCGAGTACGGCGAGCGACGCCTCGTCGGCGGGCTGGGCGGTGAGCCTGGGCCACAGCTGCCGGGCGAGCGGACCGGTGCCGTCAGCCGCGGGCCCGGTGCCGTCCGCACCGGGTGAGCCGTCGCCACGCCCGGTGCCGGCGGCGGCCTGGGCCGCTCCCGCCGCGGGACGGCTCCCGGTTCCCGCCACCGGCAGCGCGCCCACCAGGGTCGGAATCAGGCTGCGGGCACTGCTGAGCACCGCCTGCGGCGAGAGGTCGAACCGCAGCGGATCGGCGGCGGCAGCCGCGATCACCGCCACCCGCAGCCGGTCCGTCGAGCCGATGTGCGGGGGCAGGGCGTCGACCGCCCGGCGCGCCGCCGCGAGAGCCGCGTCGGGCGCGGTGAAGCGGACCCCCGGCCGGAGCTCACCCGTCCACAGCCACTCGGCGACCTCCTCGTAGCCGTACCGCCGGGCGAGCCCGGTCGCGTCGACGCCGCGGAAGTAGTACCGGTCCCGCTCGATGAGGGTGATGCCGGTACGGAAGACGAGGTCGCTGTCGGCCGGTGCGGGCTCGCGGCGCCCCGTACGCCGGATCAGCGCCTCGACCTCGGCGGCGTCGAACGTGCTGCCGCGCCCTCCGGGGACGCGTCGGCTGCTCAGCTGCCCCCTGCTGACGTACGCGTAGACCGTCTCGGGCTTCACCCCCAGCAGCTTGGCCGTCTCCCGTGTGGTGAGCCGCCGGTCACCGCCCGCACCGTCCATGCCGGAGCCGGAGCCGGAGGAGCCGTGACCTTGATCGTTTCCGGGGGCCTGCGCTGCTTGATCCGTCATGGCGCCCACCGTATCCATGCGTCGATGTATCCATGCATCGATCAAGTCCACCATGCCTTACATATTGATTCAATCAATATTGACAGAGTTTAAGTCAAGCATGGACAGTCGAATCAATATTCAAAGCCACGGAGGAGTGACCCAGAGATGACGGCCATGACCCGGAGCACCGCTCCGCTCGACGTACCCCGTGGCCTCGCGGGCGTCGTCGTCACCGACACCGCCCTCGGAGATGTCCGAGGCCGCGAGGGCTTCTACCACTACCGGCAGTACTCGGCGATCGAGCTGGCGCAGACCCGCAGCTTCGAGGACGTCTGGTACCTGATGTTCCACGGGGAGCTGCCCGACCGGGCCGCCGGCGCGGACTTCGCCGCGCGCACAGCGGCCCTGCGCCGGCTGCCCGCCGAGGTGCGCGAGGCACTGCCCACCATCGCCCGCGCGGGCGCCGTCTCGGGCCCGCTCGCCGGACTGCGCACCGCACTCTCGCTGCTGGGCGCCTCGGCGGGATTCCGCCCGGTGTACGACATCGGGGCGGGCCGCCGCCGCGACGACGCGCTCGCCGCCTGTGCGGCCGTACCGACCGTGCTCACCGCGCTGTACCGGCTCGGCCAGGGCCTCGAACCCGTGGAGCCGCGCGAGGACCTGCCGTACGCCGCGAACTACCTGTACATGCTGACCGGCTCGGAACCGGACGCCGCGAACGTCAGGGCCGTCGAGCAGTACCTCATCTCCACCGTCGACCACGGGTTCAACGCCTCGACCTTCACCGGCCGGGTCGTCGCCTCCACCGGCGCCGACGTGGCCGCCTGCCTGGTCGCCGCCGTCGGCGCGCTCTCCGGACCGCTGCACGGTGGGGCGCCCAGCCGGGCCCTGGACACGCTGGACGCGATCGGCACCCCGGACCGCATCGACGGCTGGATCCGTGAGCAGGTGCTCTCGGGGGCACGCATCATGGGCTTCGGGCACCCCGTCTACCGCACCGAGGACCCGCGCTCGCACATGCTGCGGGGCATCGCCCAGAGCTTCGGCGGCCCGCTCGTCGACTTCGCCGTCGAGGTGGAACGCCAGGTGGAGGCCATCCTCGCCGAGCTCAAGCCCGGACGTGAGCTGCACACCAACGTGGAGTTCTACGCGGGCGTCGTCATGGAGCTGTGCGGGCTGCCGCGCGAGATGTTCACCCCCACCTTCTGCGCGGCGCGTGTGGTCGGGTGGAGCGCCAATATCCTGGAGCAGGCGGAGGACTCGAAGATCATCCGCCCGGCGGCCCGCTACGTCGGCACGCCCCCGCCGCAGCCGGTCCCGGCACCCTGACGACATTCCGAGGAAGGCCCCCGTTGAGCCCGACCCGCAGCCCGCAGATTCCGGTCGTCGTCCTGGCGGGTTTCCTGGGATCCGGCAAGACGACGCTGCTCAACCATCTGCTCCGCAACCGGGCGGGGAACCGGATCGGTGTGATCGTCAACGATTTCGGGGCCATCGAGATCGACGCCATGACCGTCGCGGGCCAGGTCGGCTCGACGGTCTCGCTCGGCAACGGCTGCCTGTGCTGCGCCGTCGACGCGAGCGAACTCGACACCTTCCTGGAGACGCTGACCCGGCCCTCCGCCCGCCTCGATGTGATCGTCATCGAGGCGAGCGGCCTCGCCGAACCCCAGGAGCTCGTGCGGATGCTGCTGGCCAGCGACAACCCGCACATCCGGTACGGGGGACTGGTCGAGGTCGTCGACGCCGCCGAGTTCGGGCGGACCCGGGAGCGCCATCCCGAGATCGACCGCCATCTCGCCGTCGCCGATCTCGTGGTGCTCAACAAGACCGACCGGGTGGACGAGGCGGAGCACGCCCGGCTGCGCGCAGGCGTCGCGGAACTCGGCAGCCGGGCCGCCGTCATCTCCGCCGTGCACGGCCGCATCGATCCCGAGCTGCTCTTCGACCCCGTGCTGAGGCCGGACCACGAGGACGGGGCCCGTCAGCTCACCTTCGAGGACCTGTTCCTGGACGAGTGCCAGGAGGGGGAGGACGGGCACGCGGGCCACCTGCACGCGGCGTACGAGAGCGTCGCCTTCACCTCCCGGGAGCCGATGGACCCCCGCCGGTTCCTGGAGTTCCTCGACTCCAGGCCCGAGGGCCTGTACCGGATCAAGGGGTTCGCCGACTTCGGCGCGGGGGACCGGGCGAACAAGTACGCCCTGCACGCGGTGGGCCGGTTTCTGCGCTTCGTCCCCCAGCCCTGGTCGCGGGCGGAGCCACGGCTCACGCAGCTGGTCCTGATCGGTTCGGGCATCGACGCCGGGGCGCTGTACGGGCAACTCGCGGACTGCCGGACGCGAACGCCCGACAGCACGGGGAAGCCCCACACCGCCACATCGCCGGACGCCGCGCGGAACGCGCCGCACGGCGCCCGGCCCGAGGACGCCCCGTACGACGAGGCTCCGCACGAAGACGCCCCGCACGACGAGGACCGGCCTCACGAGGACCGTGAGCAGCACGAGCGCAGCATGTGGGGCGTCCTGAGATACGTGCAGCGGCCGGCCGAGGCGCCCTGAGCGCTCTCCCGTGATCCACGCCGTCGCGGATGACGGGAGAAGCGCTCGGCGCGAGGGCCGGCCGCCTCGCCGTCACACGGGTCCGGCGATCACCGCCACCGGCTGGAGCAGCGGTGTACCCGAACCGTCGCGTCGCGGATCCGGAGCGGGCAGCTGTGCCGGAGCACCGTTCTTCTGGGCCGCCCGTGCCGGGACCGCACCCGCCCAGGCGAACACCAGGACGTCCTCGCCCTTCAGGAACCGCTGGCAGCGCACCCCACCGGTCGCCCGGCCCTTGCGCGGGTACTGGTCGAACGGGGTGAGCTTCGACGTCAGCTCCGAATCGTCCAGGGTGCCGTGCGAGCCGGCGACCGTGAACACCAGCGCGTCCGCCGCGGGATCCACGGCCGTGAACGAGAGCACCTCCGCCCCGGCCGTGAGCTTCACTCCCGCCATCCCTCCGGCGGGCCGGCCCTGTGGGCGCACCTGCGCGGCCGGGTAGCGCAGCAGCTGCGCGTCGGAGGTGATGAAGACCAGGTCCTCCTCGCCCGTACGCAGCTCCGTCGCGCCCACGATCCGGTCACCGTCCTTGAGGGAGATGACCTCCAACTCGTCCTTGTTGGCCGGGTAGTCGGGCACCACCCGCTTCACCACGCCTTGGAGTGTGCCGATCGCCAGGCCCGGTGAGGACTCGTCCAGGGTGGTGAGGCAGATCAGCTCCTCGCCCGTCTCCAGGGTCAGGAACTCCGAGATCTGTGCCCCGCCCGAGAGATTGGGGGCCGCGTGGGTGTCCGGCAGCTGGGGCAGATCGATCACCGCGATCCGCAGCAGGCGCCCGGTGGACGTCACCGCCCCCACATCGCCGCGGGCCGTGGCCGGGACGGCCGACAGGATCACGTCGTGCTTGGCACGCTTGGCGTCCTCGGCCACCACGATCGGGTCGCCGTTGGCCGTGCGGGCCAGCAGGCCGGTCGAGGACAGCAGCACCCGGCACGGGTCGTCCGCGACCTCCAGCGGTACGGACGCGATCTGCGAACCCGCCGACTCCAGCAGCACCGTGCGCCGGTCGGTGCCGAACTTCTTCGCCACCGCGGCCAGCTCGGAGGAGACCAGCTTGCGCAGCTCCGCGTCGGACTCCAGGATCGCGGTCAGCGCGGCGATCTCCTCGCTGAGCCGGTCGCGCTCGCTCTCCAGCTCGATCCGGTCGAACCGGGTGAGCCGGCGCAGCGGGGTGTCCAGGATGTACTGGGTCTGGATCTCGCTCAGTGAGAAGCGCTCCATGAGCCGCTCCTTCGCCTGCGCCGAGTTGTCGCTGTCCCGGATGATCCGGATGACCTCGTCGATGTCGAGCAGCGCGACGAGCAGCCCCTCGACCAGGTGCAGCCGGTCGCGGCGCTTGGTCCGGCGGAACTCGCTGCGCCGGCGCACGACCTCGAAGCGGTGGTCGAGATAGACCTCCAGCAGTTCCTTGAGGCCCAGGGTGAGCGGCTGGCCGTCGACGAGCGCCACGTTGTTGATGCCGAAGGACTCCTCCATCGGCGTCAGCTTGTAGAGCTGCTCCAGCACGGCTTCCGGCACGAAGCCGTTCTTCACCTCGATCACCAGGCGCAGTCCGTGCGCCCGGTCGGTGAGGTCCTTGACGTCCGCGATGCCCTGGAGCTTCTTCGCGGAGACCAGGTCCTTGATCTTGGCGATCACCTTCTCCGGGCCGACGGTGAAGGGCAGTTCGGTGACGACCAGGCCCTTGCGGCGCGCCGTCACGTCCTCCACGGCGACCGTCGCCCGGATCTTGAACGTGCCGCGGCCTGCGGTGTACGCGTCCTTGATGCCGCCGAGCCCGACGATCCGGCCACCGGTGGGCAGGTCGGGGCCGGGGACGAAGCGCATGAGCGTTTCCACGTCGGCGCCCGGGTGCTTGATCAGGTGGCGGGCGGCGGCGATGACCTCGCCCAGGTTGTGCGGGGGCATGTTGGTGGCCATGCCGACCGCGATTCCGGACACCCCGTTGACCAGGAGGTTCGGATAGGCGGCGGGGAGGACGACCGGCTCCCGCTCCTGGCCGTCGTAGTTCGACTGAAAATCGACGGTGTCCTCGTCGATGGCTTCGGTCATCAACGACGTGGCGTCGGCCATCCGGCACTCGGTGTACCGCATCGCGGCCGGCGGGTCGTCATTGCCGAGCGAGCCGAAGTTGCCGTGTCCGTCGACGAGGGGGAGCCGCATCGAGAACGGCTGTGCCATCCGCACCAGCGCGTCGTAGATCGACGCGTCGCCGTGCGGGTGCAACTTACCCATGACTTCGCCGACCACACGGGCGCACTTCACATAGCCGCGGTCGGGGCGCAGTCCCATCTCGTTCATCTGGGACACGATGCGGCGGTGCACCGGCTTCATACCGTCGCGGGCGTCGGGCAGGGCCCTGGAGTAGATCACCGAGTACGCGTACTCGAGGAAGGAGCCCTGCATTTCGTCGACGACGTCGATGTCGAGGATCTTCTCCTCGAAGTCGTCCGGCGGCGGGGTCTTCGTGCTACGGCGGGCCATCGCGGCTGCGACTCCTTCACGGATTCTGATCGGGCAACCTGAGGTTCTGACGCGGACCATTGTGGACCGCCGCACTGACAACGCCGACCTCGACCCGTCCGAAGCGGTCCGAAGGGGCCCCACGGGACCCGCCACGGGCCCCGGTTGCGGCAGCATCTACAGCAACATCGACGGAACGGGAACTTCGCCAGGTGTCGGTGCGCTTGCTTACAGTGGCAGCTCTGGCAGGAAATCCAGTATCGCGATCGAAGGGACGTACATGCCCATGGGTCACACGGCCACAGCACAGGCCGGCTCCGGCGGCTTGACAGCGACCGAGCACCGCCTGGCCAACGGTCTGCGTGTGGTGCTCTCGGAGGACCATCTGACCCCGGTCGCCGCGGTCTGTCTCTGGTACGACGTCGGTTCGCGCCACGAGGTCAAGGGACGCACCGGCCTGGCTCACCTTTTCGAGCACCTGATGTTCCAGGGCTCGGGCCAGGTCAAGGGGAACGGGCACTTCGAGCTCGTACAGGGGGCCGGTGGCTCGCTCAACGGGACGACCAGCTTCGAGCGGACGAACTACTTCGAGACCATGCCCACCCATCAGGTGGAGCTGGCTCTCTGGCTGGAAGCCGACCGGATGGGCTCCCTCCTCGCCGCACTCGACGAGGAGTCCATGGAGAACCAGCGCGACGTCGTGAAGAACGAGCGGCGCCAGCGCTACGACAACGTGCCCTACGGCACCGCGTTCGAGCGGCTGACCGCCCTCGCGTACCCGGAGGGTCACCCGTACCACCACACCCCGATCGGCTCGATGGCCGATCTGGACGCCGCGACCCTCGATGACGCGCGTACGTTCTTCCGCACGTACTACGCCCCGAACAACGCGGTGCTCTCGGTGGTCGGCGACATCGACCCCGAGCAGACGCTGGCCTGGATCGAGAAGTACTTCGGCTCCATCCCCGCCCACGACGGCAAGCAGCCGCCGCGCGACGGCACGCTGCCCGAGGTGATCGGGGAGCAGCTGCGCGAGGTGGTTCAGGAAGAGGTCCCGGCGCGTGCGCTGATGGCGGCCTACCGGCTGCCGCACGACGGCACCCGGGCCTGCGACGCCGCGGATCTGGCGCTGACCGTGCTGGGCGGCGGTGAGTCGTCCCGGCTGCACAACCGTCTGGTCCGCCGCGACCGTACGGCCGTGGCCGCCGGATTCGGGCTGCTGAGGCTCTCCGGAGCGCCCTCGCTGGGCTGGCTGGACGTCAAGACGTCCGGCGGCGTCGAGGTGCCGCAGATCGAGGCGGCGGTGGACGAGGAGCTGGCGCGGTTCGCCGCCGAGGGCCCCACGCCCGAGGAAATGGAACGGGCCCAGGCCCAGTTGGAGCGCGAGTGGCTGGACCGGCTCGGTACGGTCGCCGGCCGCGCCGATGAACTGTGCCGGTACGCCGTCCTGTTCGGCGACCCGCAGCTCGCCCTGACCGCCGTGCAGCGGGTGCTGGACGTCACCGCCGAGGAGGTCCGGGCGGCCGCCGAGGCGGCGCTGCGCCCCGACAACCGGGCGGTGCTGGTCTACGAGCCGCTGGAGCCGGCGGCCGACGAGGCCGACGACGACACCGAAGGCACCGACGCGCCCGAGGGGGCGGACAAGTGAGCGACGCCGCCGCGACTGGAGTAGCCATGGAGTACCACCCGCAGCCCGCCCCCGGCGTGGCCCGGCCCTGGGCGTTTCCCGCCCCCGAGCGCGGTTCCCTGCCCAACGGGCTGACCGTGCTGCGCTGCCACCGCCCCGGCCAGCAGGTCGTCGCCGTGGAGATCTTCCTGGACGCCCCGCTGGACGCCGAGCCCGAGGGGCTCGACGGCGTGGCCACGATCATGTCCCGGGCACTGTCCGAGGGCACGGACAAGCGCAGCGCCGAGGAGTTCGCCGCCGAGCTGGAGCGCTGCGGTGCCACGCTCGACGCGCACGCCGACCACCCCGGCGTCCGGGTCTCCCTGGAGGTTCCCGCCTCCCGGCTGGCCAAGGCGCTGGGCCTGGTCGCCGAAGCGCTGCGGGCCCCGGCCTTCGCCGAGAGCGAGATCGAGCGCCTCGTCGGCAACCGGCTCGACGAGATCCCGCACGAGCAGGCCAACCCCGCGCGGCGCGCCGCCAAGCAGCTCTCCAAGGAGCTGTTCCCGGCGACCGCGCGCATGTCACGCCCACGCCTGGGCACCGAGGAGACGGTGCGGCGGATCGACGCGGCGGCCGTGCGCGGCTTCTACGACGCCCATGTCCGCCCGTCCACCGCGACGGCCGTGATCGTCGGCGATCTCACCGGGGTCGACGTGGACGCGCTGCTCGCCGACACCCTCGGCGACTGGTCCGGAAACGCCGGCCAGTCCCGTCCGGTGCCGCCGATCACCGCAGACGACACCGGCCGTGTCGTCATCGTGGACCGTCCCGGCGCGGTGCAGACACAGCTGCTCATCGGCCGGATCGGCGCCGACCGGCACGACAGCGTCTGGCCGGCCCAGGTGCTCGGCACCTACTGCCTGGGCGGCACCCTCACCTCCCGGCTGGACCGGGTGCTGCGTGAGGAGAAGGGCTACACCTACGGTGTCCGCGCCTTCGGCCAGGTCCTGCGCTCGACGGCTCCGGGCTCGGCCTCCGGGCCGGCGGGCGCCGCGATGCTGGCGATCAGCGGCTCGGTGGACACCGAGTCCACCGGACCGGCGCTGGCGGACCTCTGGACGGTGCTGCGGACCCTGGCGGCCGACGGGCTGACGGATGCCGAGCGCGAGACGGCCGTGCAGAACCTCGTGGGGGTCGCGCCGCTGAAGTTCGAGACCGCGGCGTCGGTCGCGGGCACCCTGGCCGACCAGGTCGAGCAGCACCTCCCGGACGACTTCCAGGCCCACCTCTACGCCCGTCTCGCCGAGACGGGCACGGTGGAGGCGACCGCCGCCGTGGTCAACGCGTTCCCGGTGGACCGCCTGGTGACGATCCTGGTGGGGGACGCGGCGCAGATCGAGGAGCCCGTGAAGGCCCTCGGCATCGGTGAGGTCTCGGTCGTCAGCGGCTGACTCTCCGGGTACGCGGTCAGCGGGCGCTCGATGCTCCCGCTGTCGCATACCGGGGCACAGGGGACCCCGGTGCGACTCGTCGCGCCGGGGTCTTCCCTTTTGCCCCCTTAATTCCCTTTGTCAGGGAAATTGCCCTTCTGTCCTGTGGGATGAGCGACAAAACCCGCTGTCCGTTTGGTGCGGGAAAGTTGTGCCGCTTAGCGTCGGCTCCGCTGTCCGTCATCCGTATGCCGCGCCCGCGGCGCCGGGCAGCCATCGCCGAGTCCCCGTCAGGCGCGAGCCTGGGGAGCCGGGGACCCACGAAGTCCCTGGGGTGAATCGGACGCCCGTGCCCCGTACGAGGCCCAGGTGTCCGTAGGAGACCTTCCTGCTCCGAACCCGTCAGCTAACCCGGTAGGCGAGAAGGAAGGAAAGGATCAGCCCCTCCATGGCGTTCACCCGTGCCACCGGGAAGCACCGTGCCCCGAGCCGCCTGACGCGCAAGCGCGCCCAGGTCGCCGGCGTCGCGGCTCTGGCCACCACCGGCGTCATCGGCGGTATGGCCTCCCCGGCCCTCGCCGCGGACTCCGAGGCCCGCCCCGTCGGCGACACCGGCCTGACCGCGGTCATCGCGATCGACGCCACGCTCGCCCAGCAGATCGACGCCCAGGCGAAGGTCCAGGAGCACCAGGCCGAGGTCGCCGCCGAGGCGAAGGCCAGGGCCCTCGCGGAAGCCGAGGCCAAGGCCGCCGCCAAGGCCAGGGCGAAGGCGGAGGCCGAACGCAAGGCCGAGGCCCGCGCCGAGGAAGCCCGCGAGGACAGGGCGCGCGCCGCCCGCGCCGCCGAACGCGCCCGGCTGAACTCCTTCCACCTCCCGGTCGCCGGCTCGTACATCAGCACCGGCTACCAGTCCAGCGGTTCGCTCTGGTCCTCCGGCAGCCACTCCGGCGTGGACTTCCACGCGGCCTCCGGCTCCTCCGTCGTCGCCGTCGGCGCCGGTACGGTCGTCGAGGCCGGCTGGGGCGGCGCGTACGGCAACAACATCGTGCTCCGGATGACGGACGGCACGTACACCCAGTACGGCCACCTCTCCTCGATCGGCGTCTCCGTCGGCCAGAGCGTCACCTCCGGCCAGCGGATCGGCCTCTCCGGCTCCACCGGCAACTCCACAGGCCCGCACCTGCACTTCGAGGCGCGTACCACGCCCGAGTACGGCTCCGACATGGACCCGGTCGCCTACCTGCGCGCCCACGGCCTCGACGTCTGACCGTCTCCGCACCCCGCGGAAGGCCCCGGCTCCGCCGGGGCCTTCCGCGTTTCCCGGACCGGAGCCGTGGGAGCCGCCGGAGCCGCGGGGTCACCGGACCCTCCGCCGAGGTGCCCGGTGACCGAAAGATATCCCCCGGATTTCCCTGCGCCATCGGAAATTCCGGCCGATTGTCATAGAGTCACGGAACAGGCGTCGGCCGGCCGCGTTCTTCGCGGGGAATATGGCGGAGGTTCGGACATGCGCATTCCCGCGCATTCGGTATGCACGGCAATCCGTGACGACATCGTCTCCGGTGTCTTCGAGCGCGGCAGCCGCCTCACCGAGGAGGTGCTCGCGCGGCGCTACGGAGTCTCCCGGGTCCCGGTCCGCGAGGCGCTGCGCACCCTGGAGTCCGAAGGTTTCGTCGTCACCCGCCGGCACGCCGGCGCGTGTGTGGCCGAGCCCACCGAACAGGAGGCCGCCGACCTGCTGGAGCTCCGGATGCTCCTGGAGCCCCTGGGGGCCGCACGTGCCGCCCAGCGGCGCACCGAGGCCCATCTCAAGGTGCTGCGCGGCCTGGTCAGGCTGGGCCAGGAGCGGGCCCGCAGGGGCGAGGGCGAGGATCTGCGCCCCCTGGGCGGCTGGTTCCACGAGACCCTCGCGCAGGCCTCCGGCAGCCCCGGCCTCATCGCCCTTCTCACCCAGCTGCGCCACAAGACCGCCTGGATGTACGCGGTCGAGCGGCCCGTCCGCCCCGCCGACTCCTGGGCCGAACACGGCGCCATCGTGGACGCCGTGGCGCGCGGCGACGCCGAACGGGCCAGGGCGCTGGCCGCCCAGCACGCCGAGCGGGCCATCTCCGCGCACCGGCCGCGCCGCACCGCCCGCCGGGGAGCCGGCGCTCCGGGCCGGGACCGGGTGAGCGATCCGCAACACGGCGTAAACATCGCGAGTGCCCGGAATTAACAATTACGCCGTATACAAAGCGAAGTAATTCCGCAGGGCTTTGTTTCCGTTGCCCGAATCAGGTCGGGGAGTCATGCCGTGCGGTAATCGCTTGCCGATGGGAATGAAAGAGCCGCGGTTCCCCGTCGGGATACCGCGGCTCGGTCGGGGAAGAAACCCCGGTCTGATCCGTGCGGGAATCAGACCGTCTCGGGCAGCTCCTCAAGACCCTCGGCGACCAGCTTCGCCAGACGGTCCAGGGCGGCCTCCGCGTCGTCCGCGTCGGAAGCGAGCACGATCTCCTCGCCGCCCTGCGCGCCCAGGCCGAGCACGGCGAGCATGGAGGCGGCGTTCACCGGGTTGCCGTCGGCCTTGGCGATCGTCACCGGGATGCCGGAAGCCGTGGCGGCACGGACGAAGATGGAAGCGGGGCGGGCGTGCAGGCCCTCGGCCCAACCGACGTTTACGCGGCGCTCAGCCATGGTTCTGCCCTTCACGAATCAATGGTTGTCTAGACCAGTCTCTCATGCAGTGCGCGGTGCTGTGCCCGACCTCCGTTCCGGCCGCGCCACCGGTCGGCCTCCCCAGACTGCCCCGGCCCCGCCCCCTCCGCGACCGGTGTGCCGGCCGTAGGCTTTGGCCATGCACCCGAAGCCGGAGCAGAGTCCGCATCACGTGTACCCCGACCACTGGGAAGCGGACGTGGTGCTCCGCGACGGTGGCACCGCGCGCATCAGGCCCATCACCACCGACGACGCCGAGCGGCTGGTCAGCTTCTACGAGCAGGTCTCCGACGAGTCGAAGTACTACCGCTTCTTCGCCCCGTACCCGCGTCTCTCCGACAGGGACGTGCACCGCTTCACCCATCACGACTACGTCGACCGGGTGGGCCTCGCCGTCACGATCGGCGGTGAGTTCATCGCGACCGTCCGCTACGACCGGATCAACGAGCAGGGGCGGCCCGCCTCCGCTCCCGCCGACGAGGCCGAGGTCGCCTTCCTCGTCCAGGACGCCCACCAGGGCCGCGGGGTGGCCTCGGCGCTCCTCGAACACATCGCCGCGGTCGCCCGCGAGCGGGGCATCCGCCGCTTCGCCGCCGAGGTGCTTCCCGCCAACAACAAAATGATCAAGGTGTTCCGGGACGCCGGGTACACCCAGCAGCGCAGCTTCGAGGACGGCTCCGTCCACCTCACCCTCGACCTCGAACCCACCGCCGAGTCCCTCGCCGTCCAGCGCGGCCGTGAACAGCGGGCCGAGTCGCGCTCGGTGCAGCGGCTGCTGGCCCCCGGCTCCGTCGCCGTCATCGGCACCGGCCGCACCCCCGGCGGGGTGGGCCGCACCGTCCTGCGCAATCTCCTCCGCTCCGGCTTCACCGGGCGCGCCTACGCGGTCAACAAGGCCTTCGACGACAGCCTGACGACGCTGGACGGCGTCCCCGCGCACCGTTCCGTCGGCGAGATCGGCGAGCGGGTCGACCTGGCCGTCATCGCCGTCCCCGCCCACCGGGTGCCCGAGGCGGTGGCCGACTGCGGCGAGAGGGGCGTCCAGGGGCTCGTCGTGCTCTCCGCCGGATACGCCGAACTGGGCGCCGAGGGCCGTGAGCTCCAGCGCGAACTGGTCCGGCAGGCCCGCTCGTACGGCATGCGCATCATCGGCCCGAACGCGTTCGGCGTCATCAACACCGCCGAGGCCGTCCGGCTGAACGCCTCCCTCGCCCCCGAGTCGCCCGCCCCCGGCCGCATCGGCCTGTTCACGCAGTCCGGAGCCATCGGGATCGCCCTGCTCTCCGGCCTCCACCGGCGCGGCGCGGGGCTCTCCACCTTCATCTCCGCGGGGAACCGGGCCGACGTCTCCGGCAACGACTTCCTCCAGTACTGGTACGAGGACCAGGACACCGATGTCGCCCTGCTCTACCTCGAATCCATCGGCAACCCCCGCAAGTTCACCCGGCTCGCCCGGCGGACCGCGGCCGTGAAACCCGTCGTCGTCGTGAAGGGCGCCCGGCACAGCGGCTCCACACCGCCCGGCCACGCCGTGCCGGTCAGCCGCATCCCCGACGCCACGGTCTCCGCGCTGATGCGGCAGGCGGGCGTCATCCGGGTCGACACGGTGACGGAGATGGTCGACGCGGGCCTGCTCCTGGCCGACCAGCCGCTCCCGGCCGGCCCCCGGGTCGCGATCCTCGGGAACTCCGAGTCCCTCGGCCTGCTCACGTACGACGCCTGCCTCGCCGAGGGGCTGCGCCCGCGCCCGCCCCGGGACCTCACCACGGCGGCGGGCCCGCAGGACTTCCGGGAGGCGCTGGCCGAGGCGCTCGCCGACGGGGCGTGCGACGCGGTGATCGTGACCGCGATCCCCTGGGTCGGGGAGAACGGCGAGGCCGAGACGGGCGACGGCGAGGTCCTGGCCGCGGCCCTGCACCGGGCCGCGGCCGACGGCCCCGCCAAGCCGGTGGCCGTGGTGCATGTGGAGATCGGCGGGCTGGCCGAGGCCCTGGCCGCCGCCACCGGCACGGTGACCCGGCCGCGCACCGGGGCGACGGCCTCCGGCGGCGGCACCGCGCGCCCCGTGAACGGCCCGCCCGCCCCCGGCACGCAGACCGCTCCCGGCGCCACGGCCGGCCCCGGCGCCGCACCGCGCACCCCCGGCGCCACGGCGGCACCGCGTTCGGCGGCCCCCACGCCCTCCACGGCCCCCGCCCCCTCCGCCGCGGCCCCCGTGCCCGCCTCGGGCTCGGCTCCCGGCCGCCCCCGGACCGGCCGCATCCCCGCCTACCCCGCCGCGGAACGAGCCGTACGCGCGCTCGCCGAAGCCGTGAAGTACGCGCAGTGGCGGCGCCAGGCCGCCGTACCCGGAAAGGTGCCCGAGTTCCTCGACGACACCATCGACGAACCCGGCGCCGCCGCACTGATCGGCACACTGCTCGGCCCCGACCCCGACCCGCGCGGCCGGCCGCTCACCCATGACGAGGCCCGCGAACTGCTCGGCCGCTACGGCATCACCGTCCGGCCGACGCTTCCGGCCCGCGACGCGGACTCCGCCGTCGCCGCCGCGGCCCGGCTCGGCTACCCCGTGGCGCTGAAGACGACCGCTCCCCATCTGCGCCATCGTGCCGATCTCGGAGGCGTCCGCCTGGACCTCGCGGGCGAGAGCGCGCTGCGGCGGGCGTACGGCGAGATGACCGACCTGCTCGGCGGGCCCGCCGAACTCCAGCCCGTCGTCCAGGCCATGGCGCCGCGCGGCGTGGACACCGTCGTGCGGGCCTCGATCGACGCCGCCGCCGGGGCAGTCCTCTCCTTCGGCCTGGCGGGCGCGCCCTCCGAACTGCTCGGAGACACCGCCCACCGGCTCGTACCGGCCACCGACCGCGACGCGGCCGAGCTGATCCGGTCCATCCGGGCCGCCCCGGTGCTGTTCGGCTGGCGCGGCTCGGCACCCGTGGACACGGCGGCGCTCGAAGAGCTGCTGCTGCGGGTGTCCCGCCTGGTCGACGACCACCCGGAAGTGGTCTCCGTGGCGCTCGAACCGGTCGTGGTCGCCACCCACGGGCTGACCGTGCTCGGCGCGAGCGTCCGCATCGCCCCGCCCCCCGCCCGTACCGATCTCGGCCCGCGCCGCCTGCCCAGCTACTGACCCGGCGGGCCGCTCGCCCCGGCCCGCCGCCGGCCCCGTCCCGACCCGCCCACAGCGTCCCCGGCAGTCATCGGGCCCCCGTAGGATGGTCCGTATGGCAAAGACCGGTACGACGACCCAGGGGCTGCGCGCGGCGATCGAGCGCAGCGGCTATTACCCGGCCCTCGTGGCCGAGGCGGTGGAGGCCGCCGTCGGCGGAGAGCCGGTCGCTTCGTATCTGGTGCACCAGGAGACCACCTTCGACTCCAACGAGGTGCGCCGTCATGTCACGGTCCTCGTTCTGACGGAGAACCGGTTCATCGTCAGCCACACCGACGAGCAGGCCGCCGACACAAGCTCCCCGACGCCGTACGCCACGACGTCCACCGAGTCGGTCAAGCTCGACCGGATCTCCTCGGTCGTGGTCAGCCGGGTGGTGGCCAACCCGGAGAAGTACGTCCCGGGCACGCTGCCCCGTGAGGTCGTCCTCACGATCGGCTGGGGTGCCGTCTCCCGCATCGACCTGGAGCCCGCCGCCTGCGGCGACCCCAACTGCGAGGCGGACCACGGCTACACCGGCAGTTCCACCGCCGACGATCTGAGCCTGCGGGTCAGCGAGGCCGGTGACGGCCCGGACACCGTCCGCCAGACCCTCGCCTTCGCCCAGTCGCTGTCCGAGGCGACGGCCGCCATCGCGGCGACCGGCCGCTGATGGCACAGCCGGCCTGGCAGGAGCCGGTCCTGCTCCCCGTCGACAGCGCGCCCGTGCCCGAATACGGCAGCGGGTCGCTCGCCGATCTGCTGCCGACCCTGGCCGCCGGACAGGGCGTACCCGGTCTGGTCGCGTCGATCCCGGAGCTGACACCGGCCGACCGCAACTGCGTGTTCCTGATCGACGGCCTCGGCTGGGAGCAGATCAAGGCGCACCCGGACGAGGCACCCTTCCTGCACTCCCTGCTGCCGACCTCCCGCGGTGGCACCGGCCGTCCCCTCACCGCGGGCTTCCCGGCGACCACCGCCACCTCGCTCGCCTCGGTCGGTACGGGGCTGCCGCCCGGTGAGCACGGCCTTCCCGGCTACAGCGCGCGCAACCCCGAGACGGGCGAGCTGATGAACCAGCTCCGCTGGAGGCCGTGGACCGAGCCGAAGGTCTGGCAGCCGTACCCCACCGTCTTCCGGCTCGCCGACGCCGCGGGTGTGCGTACCGCCCAGGTCTCCGCGCCCGCGTTCGAGCACACCCCGCTCACCAAGGTCGCGCTCAGCGGCGGCTCCTTCCTCGGCCGGCTCACCGGCGAGGAGCGGATGGACGTGGCGGCCCAGCGGCTCGCCGCAGGGGACCGCTCGCTCGTCTACACCTACTACAGCGAGCTCGACGGCGCGGGGCACCGGTTCGGTGTCGACTCCGACGCCTGGCGCGGCCAGCTGATGTATGTCGACGGGCTCGCCCGGCGCCTGGCCGAGCAGCTCCCGCCCCGCTCGGCGCTGTACATCACCGCCGACCACGGCATGATCGACATCCCCTTCGACGAACAGTCCCGGATCGATTTCGACGAGGACTGGGAACTGGGCGCCGGAGTCGCCCTGCTCGCAGGCGAAGGCCGGGCCCGCCACGCGTACGCGGTCCCCGGGGCCGAGGCCGACGTGCTGACCGTATGGCGCGAAGTGCTCGGTGAGCAGTTCTGGGTGGCGGGCCGGGACGAGGCGATCGCGGCCGGCTGGTTCGGGCCGCGCGTCGACGAGCGGGTGTACGGCCGCATCGGCGATGTGGTCGCCGCCGCCCACGACGACGTGGTCATCACGGCGTCGGCGAACGAGCCGCACGAGTCCGCGATGGTGGGGATGCACGGCTCGATGACCCCCGTCGAACAGCTCGTCCCGCTCCTCGAAGTACGCTCGTAACCGCGTTTTCCCTCCCGCCCCGGATTTCCCGTCCCACGGCCGCCCGTCCGAAAGGTGCTCGACCTCTCATGCCCGAGCTTGTGTTCTTCTCCGGAACGATGGACTGCGGAAAGAGCACGCTGGCCCTCCAGATCGGGCACAACCGGTCGGCGAGGGGGTTGCAGGGCTTGAACTTCACCCGGGACGACCGCGCGGGGGAGGGGAAGCTCTCGTCACGGCTCGGGCTGGTGACCGAGGCGGTCGAGGCGGTGCGGGGCATGGACCTGTACGCCCATGTCGTCGACCGGGTCTCGCAGGGCGGCAGGGTCGACTACCTGATCGTGGACGAGGCGCAGTTCCTGGAGCCGGTGCAGATCGATCAACTGGCGCGGGTCGTGGATGAGTTGGGGCTGGACGTCTTCTCCTTCGGTATCACCACCGACTTCCGCACGAAGCTCTTCCCCGGCTCACGGCGGCTGATCGAGCTGGCGGACCGCGTCGAGACGTTGCAGGTCGAGGCGATGTGCTGGTGCGGGGCGCGTGCGACGCACAACGCCCGCACGCTGGGGGGCGAGATGGTGGTGGAGGGCGAACAGGTCGTCGTCGGTGATGTGAGCAGCCCCGCCGCGGAGGTCGGTTACGAGGTGCTCTGCCGGCGTCACCATCGTCGTCGTATGACGAGCGGTTCCGCCCGTGCGGGCGCGCTCTCGCCGGACGTCCTGCCGGTGGCCTCCGACTGAGGACCGGCGCACGGGCCTGGCCGCCGTGCCCTACTCGACGTCCCGCGGGCCCCAGCTCCCGGCGACATCGGCCACGGTGGAGGCCGGAGTGCTGAGGACGCCGTCGAACGCGTCGAGGACGGGGGTGTGCACGTAGACGCTCTGCATCCGGATGCGGTCGGGGCCGCTGACGCCTTCGGTCCGGGCCCGGCGGAGATCGGCGAAGCCGAGTCCCGGACCGCTGCTCGCGAAGGCCGCTTCGATGCTGCCGGGCTCCGGCGCCTCCAGCGGGGTGTCGGCGATGGTGAAACCGAAACGGGCCTTCTCGTCGCGGTCCATCCGGGCTGTGTGCCCGGTGACGCTGGTCAGCGCGAGGGCGAAGTAGGCGTCGCCGAGGGCGTTGTGCAGGTGCTGCCCCATGGGGAGCCCCGTGAGACGGCCGTCGAAGGCTATCGGTGTCCTCTGGATGTGGGCGTTGTGGGCCGCCAGCACGACGCGGGCCGTGGGTCCGAGCCGCTTCAGGTGCCACAGGAGCGATTCGGCCATGTAGAGGTCGCGGGCAGAGGTGTCGGCGGTGAGACCGTCTCCGTTGAAGAGGGCGGCCATGGCGCGGAAGGTGTAGTCGGCGTGGCCGGCGCCTTCGAGGCACCGCAGGGCGATGTCGTAGCTCTGCCGGTCCCCGCGGGAGACGTACAGCGGTTCCAGGGAGCGGAACCGGATGAGCAGGCGCGCCAGGAGCGCGCTGAGGGCGTCCTGTTCGGCCGTGGCCAGCGCGGCCCACGCGGGCGCGGCCACGGCCGCGGAGTCACCGGCGAACGATTCGGCGATCGTCATCGCGGCCCGGACCGCCGGCAGGGATTCGGGGTCGATCCGGCCCAGGTAGTCGGCGACGGGGACCAGGGCGGGGAGCAGCGACCCGCCGGCCGCCGGAATGTCGATGCCCGCGAAGCGGACCGGCCGTGCGGCGGTGCGGTTGTGCCGGCGCAGGTAGCGCAGTGGCTCCTGGAGCCCGATGGGAACCGCTGCCGCGAGGTGGGCGGCGAGGTCGTCGTCCGTACCCCGGCCGTGGGCCCAGGCATCGAGCGGGAAGCCTTCGCTGAAGCCGTACTCGAAGGCCAGGGCGGTGAAGCCGCAGCGTTCGACCAGGAACCGCAGGACGCGCCGGCGCAGCAGGTCGAACTCGCCGATGAAGTGGGAGTGCTCGCCGAGGGCGACCACGCGGGCACCGCCGAGGATGTCGCGCAGCGGTTCCAGGTCGTCCAGGGGCGCTTCCGGGTCGAGGTGGCCGAGCCGGGTCGCGTGGCTGTGGAGCCAGTCGGCGAACGGCGTGCGGTCGGTTGCGGCAGGCATGTGGGTCGCTCTTCCGTGAAGGGGAACTCCGAGCGCGTGGGCGCGCGGGTGGATCACCGGTGTCCACGAGGTGATGGGCGCCGTTCACGATGAACCGCGCCCAGTGACGGAACCGCTCGCTCGGTGGGCGGGGATCGTGGCGGCAGCCGAAATCCCACAGCCGTCCGGTCTGCCCGGACGGACACCGTCCGCCCCGGCCGAACGCGGATCCTCGGTGCCACCCCCGCGTCGGGCCCGCCCCGGGTCAGCGTTCGGACGACCGTACGATCGTGAACACGGCACCCTCCGGGTCCGAGACCGTCGCGATCCTGCCGCTCGACCCCTCCCGGGGCGGCTGGAGGATGTGGCCCCCCAGCTCCACGACCCGTGCGGCGGACCGATCGGTGTCGGAGACCTCGAAGTACGTCATCCAGTGCGGCCCCCGGTCGCGTGGCAGGGCGTGCCCCACCCCGTGCAGCGCGGCCACCGGGCGGCCGTCCAGGTGCAGGGTCTGGTAGTCGAAGTCGGCGGAGACGACCGCCTCCGTCTCGTACCCGAAGACCGCCTGGTAGAACTTGCCGACCATGGAGGTCTCCCGGGTCACCAGCTCGTTCCACACGGGTGTGCCCGGGGTGCCCGCCGTCCGGGTGCCGACGTGTTCGGTGGCCTGCCAGATGCCGAACACCGCCCCGCTCGGGTCGGAGGCGATGGCGAGGCGGCCCGCGTCGCCCGCGTCGAGCGGACCGACCGCCACCGTGCCGCCGCAGGAGCGGATCGTCTCCGACGTGAGATCCGCGTCGTCGGTGGCGAGATAGGTCGTCCAGGCGATCGGCAGATGCCGGTCGGGCGGCAGCTGGCCGATGCCCGCGACCTCCTTGCCGTCGAGCAGACCGCGCACATAGGGGCCCAGCTGATCCGGGCCCGGCCGGAACTCCCAGTCGAACAGCGCTCCGTAGAACTCCTGGGTAGCGGTCAGGCCGTGCACGATCAGACTCACCCAGCAAGGTGTTCCGGGCGTGCGCCGGGCAACAGCCTCGGTCATGGTCTTCTCTCTCCTCGGACCTCTGTGATGGCCGTTCAGGGGCGGGTGCCGGTGCTCCGTCCGGCGGGTACGGACCGCGGTGTCTTCGCCCCGTGCAGATGCTCGCACCACCTGGCTCGTGAGGCGCCCCGGCCGCGCCGGGCGGTCCCGGTTCTCGACGGAGGGTGGCCGGTTTGCCGGCGTTCGTCCGTCCGGGCATGGTTACGGGTGGGCCGGCCCCTGCGCGAGGATGGCACCCATGAAGCCCATCATCACCGCATCCGAATGCGCGAGCGAGTCGGCGGGGCCCCGCCCGCCGGTACTCCTGGACGTCCGCTGGCAGCTGGGCGGCCCGCACGGCCGCCCGGACTACGAGGCCGGGCACATCCCCGGCGCGGTCTTCGTCGATCTCGACGCGGAACTCGCGGGGCCGCCGGGCGGCGGCGGCCGTCATCCGCTGCCGGATCCGGAGACGTTCGGCGCCACGATGCGCCGCGCGGGGGTCTCCCGGGACACCCCTGTCGTGGTCTACGACGGCGGTCAGGGCTGGGCCGCCGCCCGCGCCTGGTGGCTGCTGCGCTGGACGGGGCACCCGGACGTCCGCGTCCTGGACGGAGGTCTCGCGGCGTGGACCGGCGAGCTCTCCACCCGGATCCCGGCTCCCGCCGAGGGCGATTTCCGGCCGGAGCCCGGTGCGCTGGAGACGCTCGACGCGGACGGCGCGGCGGCCTTCGCCCGTTCCGGTCTGCTGCTCGACGCGCGGGCCGCCGAGCGCTACCGGGGTGATGTGGAGCCGATCGACCGGGTGGGCGGCCATATCCCGGGCGCGGTCTCGGCGCCGACCTCGGAGAACGTCGGAGGGGACGGGCGCTTTCTGCCCGCCGGGGAGCTGGCCGCCCGCTTCTCGGGGCTGGGGGCCGCCGGGAGTGCCGGGGGCGTCGGTGTCTACTGCGGCTCGGGCGTCTCGGGGGCGCACGAGGTGCTGGCCCTGGAGATCGCCGGTTTCCGGGGTGTTCTCTACCCGGGCTCCTGGTCCGAGTGGTCCCGTGACGAGTCCCGGCCCGTCGCGACGGGACCCGAGCCCCGGTAAGCCGGGCAGCCGGGACGGAGAAGGGCCCGTACGCGACCGCGTACGGGCCCTTCTCCTGTTGGTCACTTCTCGGTCAGTCCTGCTTCTTGCGGCGGGTGCCGAAGACGATCTCGTCCCAGCTGGGCACCGCGGCCCGGCGCCCCGGGCGGACCCCGTCCGCCTCCGCCTGGCGGTCCGTCGTCCCGGTCAGCCGGTCCCGATGACCGGCCACCGCCCGCGGCATCAGCACGTCCGCGTACGCGGAGCCGGCGCCCGCGGACGCGGCGGCCGGGGGCTCGTCGGCCTCGGGCTCCTGCGTGGCGGGCTCGATCGCGGGCGGCTCGGGCGGTGCGGGACGTTCCGGTACGACCATGTCGCCGCGGAAGCTCGGCACCGCCTCCAGCAGGCTGGTCAGCGAGTCGCGCTCACCGGCCGAGGCGGTGCCGATGTACTCCTCCGGCTCGGGGGCCGGCGGGGCCGGGCGCTCCATCTGGATCTGGCGGTCCAGGGCACGGTCCAGCGGCCGGTCGCGCGGCAGCCGGGCGATCCGGGGCACGAACGGGAAGCTCGGTTCCGGCGCGGCGACGTCCTCGCTCTCGCCGATCAGCGAGCGTGCCTCGTCGTCGACGGCCTGGACCAGTCGTCTGGGCGGGTCGTACGTCCAGCTCGCCGAGTGCGGCTCGCCCGCGACCCGGTAGACCAGGAGGACCTCCCAGGTGCCGTCGTCACGGCGCCAGGAGTCCCACTGGACGGTTTCCTTGTCGGCGCCGCGCAGCAGGAGCCGCTCCTGCACCGCCTCGCCGAGCTGGGGGCCGGTGTTCTCGCCGGGACGGCGCACAGGAGTCTTCCGGGCCCGCTCGGCCATGAAGGCGCGCTCCGCGAGCACAGGGCCCTCGAAGCGGCGCACACGGTCGACGGGGATGCCGGCGAATTGAGCGACCTCCTCCGCGGAGGCACCGGCACGTATCCGGGCCTGGATGTCGCGGGGGCGGAGGTGGCTCTCCACCTCGATCTCGATCTGGCCGAGCCGTGCGCGGTCGTTGCGTACGGCGGCGCGCAGCCGCTCATCGATCGGAAGCGTGTACTCCGTGCTGTCCGCAGCTTTGAGCACCAGTCGTGTGCCGTCGTTCGAGACGGCCACGACACGCAGTTCGGGCATGGGAACCTCCCGGGTGGTGCCTGCCGACGTCACGTGCGTCGCTGCTTCCGCTAGTCGAGTGTGACCTGCCCGGGTGCAGCCTGTCACAACCTTGCCAAGTTGCCCGGCGTGTCGGGCGGTCGCCCTGGAACGCCTGCATGACACGGTTACCTGTTGCGACCCAAAGTAACCCAAAGGATCACTTCGCGTAGCAGGCGCCCGCGTGCCGCCTCGGCACCGCCGGTTCGAGTGCCGCCGTCGGCCCCCTCCGTAGCTGCGGATACCCATGCGGGAGTCCGCCCCAGGGCTCGTCACAGTACTCCATTTGGGCCAGCTGGTGTGGACCGGCGCGCCGCCGAACTTCTCGTGCGGCACGGGAGTTGAGTTACCCAGTTACTTGCGAAATGCCCCCGATGCGTGTCCTGCTTCACAGAATCGCCAGAAACGGAACTATCCACTTCGCTCATTTGTCCCTTCCTGGTGCATGGTGGGAGAGATGTCAAGCAGGGGCTGGTAATGGTTCAGAAGCCGGAAAGTGACACAGAACCCAAGGAAAGGCGTATAGATCTGAGTCTGCCGCAGGTCGCCGGGAGTGCCGTGGCGGCCGTCGCGGCCGCGGTGCTGGCCTCGCAGCTGGGTGTGTACGGAACGATTCTCGGTGCCGGTGTGATGAGTGTCGTCGCCACCTGCGGGGGATCGGTCTTCCAGCACTTCTTCCGCCGCACGGGTGAGCAGATCCGCGAGGTCACCGTCCAGGTCACGCATCCGGCGGGCCGTCAGGTGACCGTACAGACCAGGGAGACGACGCCGGCGCGGGAGACGCGTGCGACGGACCGGCGGGCTGACGACGCCACGACCGTGCTGCCCGCGGCGGGGCTCGACCCGGACCGTACGCGCGCGCTGTGGACCGGTGCCGGGGGCACGGACCCTTCCACCACCTCCGCCGGCCCTTCCACCGGTTCCGGCGGCGCGGACCCGGACCGTACGCAGCTGCTGGACCTCGACCCCGAGCGCACCCGGATGCTGCGGCAGGTGCCGGGCAGCCGCGGACCGGACGGTTCCGATCCGGCCCGGACCCAGCTCGTCCCGCAGGCCGGCGGAGCGACGGAGGCCGCCCCGGACGGACCGGACGACGCGTTCTCCGGGGCGACCACGCACGGCACCCGGCTGCGCGGCTGGAAGCGCCCGGTCCTCGCCGCCGCCGTCGTCTTCGCCGTGTCGATGGCCGGCATCACCGCGTTCGAGATGATCTCGGGCAACGACCTGAGCGGCGGCCGCGGGACGACCGTCGGCTCCGTCGTACGCGGTGGGGACAACGGCTCCGCTCCCTCCGGCCCGGCCCCCTCCGAAGGCACCGGACAGGAGTCGGACGGGGACCGGCAGGGCCCCGGCAGCGGGACCGGCACCACGCCGGGCACGGACGGCGAGGACGGCCGGAGCGCGAACCCGGACAAGGACCGGGACCAGGGCTCGACCGCCGAGCCGGCCCCGAAGCCCTCGGGCTCCGGCGACGGCGGGACCGCGCCGACGCCCGCGCCCACCCCGACGCCGTCCGACGACGGCGGGGACGTCCCCGCGCCGCCGGTCGACCAGGGAGGCCAGGGCGGCGAGGGTGGCCAGGGCGCTGTCCAGGGACAGCAGGGACAGGCCACGCCCGGTACGGACGGCGCGGGACGCTGAGACCGCAGAGCGCCGTCACCGGGAGGACGCCGGTACCCGCCGCTGCCCCCGGGTCCGTACGGACCCGGGGGCAGCGGCGCAGTCAGTCGCCCAGGACGCGGCGCAGGTAGTCGTTGCCGAACAGGCGGTCCGGGTCGAGCCGGTCGCGTACCGCGGTGAACTCGCCGAACCGCGGGTAGACCCCGGCCAGGTACTCGGCGTCCCGGGTGTGGATCTTGCCCCAGTGCGGGCGGCCGGCGTGCGCGGTCATGATCCGTTCGACGGCGGTGAAGTACGCCTGGTACGGCGTGCCCCGGTACAGGTGCACCGCGATGTAGGCGCTGTCCCGGCCCGAGGCCGTGGAGAGGGTGATGTCGTCGGCGGGCGCGGTACGCACCTCGACCGGGAAGCTGATCCGCAGCGGCGAGCGGTCCACCATCGCCTTCAGCTCGCGCAGCGCCTCGACGGCGGCCTCGCGCGGAAGGGCGTATTCCATCTCCACGAAGCGCACCCGGCGGGGGCTGGTGAAGACCTTGTACGGGATGTCGGTGTACGTCCGGGCGGACAGGGCCCGGCTGGAGAGCCTGGCGATCGACGGGATGGTCGCCGGGACCGCCCGGCCGAGCGCGCAGGCGACCTGGAAGATCCCGTTGGACAGCAGTTCGTCGTCGATCCAGCCGCTGACCTTGCCGGGCGGAGCGGCGGGGCCCGCGCTGCGGTTGTTGCGCTTGGTGTTGCAGTTGCCGGTGTGCGGGAACCAGTAGAACTCGAAGTGCTCGTTCTCGGTCACCAGCCGGTCGAAGTCCGCGGTGACCCTGTCGAAGGTCATCGGCTCCTCACGGGCGGTCAGCAGGAAGACCGGCTCCACGGCGAAGGTGATCGCGGTGATCACACCGAGGGCGCCCAGTCCCAGCCGGGCGGCGGCGAACACATCCGGGTTCTCCCCGGCCGAGCACCGCAGCACCGTGCCGTCGGCGGTGACCAGTTCGAGGCCCCGGATCTGCGCGGATATGGAAGCCGAGTCGCGGCCGGTGCCATGGGTTCCGGTGGAGGTGGCCCCGGCGACCGTCTGCTCCATGATGTCGCCCATGTTCGTGAGCGACAGGCCCTCACGGGCGAGAGCGGCGTTGAGCCGCTTGAGGGGGGTGCCCGCCTCGACCGTCACCGTCATCGCCGTACGGTCGATCTCCCGGATCCCGGTGAGCAGCTCCGGGCGGATCAGCACCCCGTCGGTGGCCGCCGCGGCGGTGAACGAGTGCCCGGTGCCGACGGGCTTCACCCGCAGACCGTCCTCACGGGCCCTGCGAAGGGCCTCGGCGAGCTCGTCGACGGAGGCGGGGGACACGGCCCGTACAGGTCGGGCGGTGACATTGCCCGCCCAATTACGCCACGTGTTCGCCGTCGTCCGTGCGTAGGTGTCCGTCATCTGCCCCGCGCCCTTCCGTAGGTACCGGCTTGGCAAGCCGGCGATACCCCAGGAACGCCACCGCGGCCGCGAGCGCTCCCGCCACGGCGGGCACCACGTACGCCGCCTCTGCCCCCGACGCGTCGACCACCCAGCCCGCGGCCGAGGAGCCGAGCGCCACACCGACCGCGAGCCCGGTACTGGTCCAGGTCATGCCCTCGGTCAGCTTGGTGCGCGGTACGTGCTGTTCGACGAGGGCCATGGTGGTGACCATCGTCGGTGCGACGGCGAGGCCCGCGACAAAGAGCGCCACGGCCAGAAACGGAAGGTTCCCGGCCAGTTGGAGGGGGATCATACTCATGGCCATCGCGCAGACTCCCACCAGCCACCTGGTGGAGGACTTCCCCTTCAGGTGCAGCAGCCCGAACACGGCTCCCGCCAGGCACGAACCCAGCGCGTAGACCGCCAGCACGAGACTGGCCGCCGCCTTGTGACCGCGCTCCTCGGCGAAGGCCACGGTCACCACGTCGACGGCCCCGAAGATCGCGCCCGTCGCCACGAAGGTGATCACCAGGACCTGGAGGCCGGGTGAGCGCAGCGCCGAGCCGCCGGTGTGCTGCGACTTGGGGTGCGGCACCGGCTCGGTGGCGCGCTGCGCGGTCAGCCAGAAGACGCCGATCACCAGGAACCCGGCGGCCAGCAGCGGTCCCGCCTCGGGGAACCACGCGGTGGAGAGCCCGATCGAGATGATCGGCCCGAAGATGAAGCACACCTCGTCGACGATCGACTCCCACGAGTACGCGGTGTGCAGATCACGGGCCGAGCCGCGGTAGATCTCCGCCCAGCGGGCCCGGACCATCGACCCCACGCTGGGCACACAGCCCGCGCCCGCGGCGAAGACGAACAGGGTCCAGTCCGGCAGCCGTTGCTGGGCGCAGATCAGCAGTCCGGCGACCGCCGCCACCGCGACCAGGGTGACCGGGCGCAGCACCCGCCGCTGCCCGTACCGGTCGACCAGCCGGGAGATCTGCGGCCCGAAGACCGCCGCCGCCATGGCCAGCGTGGCCGAGAGCGCGCCCGCCAGCCCGTAGCGGCCGGTGAGCTGAGAGACCATGGTCACGACGCCGATGCCCATCATGGACAGCGGCATCCGGCCGAAGAATCCGGCGGTGGAGAATCCCTTGGAGCCGGGGGCGGCGAAGATGGCGCGGTAGGGGCTGGGCAACGGACACTCCGGTCGAGCCTGTCATGCGTGAAGATGGCCGATACAGCTTATGGCTTTCCGTCCGGTACGGAAGGGGCCCGGTCGACGGACGGATGTCGGGTGCCGCGCCGTCCCGGCCGGGTGGCAGGATCGGGGGCATGTCCGATCTGCGCGATCCCGCTCCCTACGACGCCCTGCTGCTGCTCTCCTTCGGCGGTCCCGAGGGCCCGGACGATGTGGTCCCGTTCCTGGCGAACGTGACCCGCGGCCGCGGCATCCCCGAGGAACGGCTCAAGGAAGTCGGCAAGCACTACTTCCTGTTCGACGGCGTCAGCCCGATCAACGCGCAGAACAGGGCGCTGCTCGACGCCCTGCGCAAGGACTTCGCCGACCACGGCCTGGACCTGCCGGTCCACTGGGGCAACCGCAACTGGGCGCCGTACCTCACCGACACGCTGCGCGAGATGGTCGCCGACGGCCGCCGCCGGATCGCGGTCCTCGCCACCAGCGCCTACGCCTCCTACTCGGGCTGCCGCCAGTACCGCGAGAACCTCGCCGAGTCGCTCGCTGCCCTGGAGGCCGAGGGGCTGGAGGTTCCGCGCGTGGACAAGCTGCGGCACTACTTCAACCACCCCGGGTTCGTACGGCCCATGGTGGACGGCGTGCTGGCCTCCCTGGCCGACCTCCCCGCGGATGTCGCGGCAGGTGCCCATCTGGCCTTCACCACCCACTCGATCCCGGACTCCGCGGCCGACACCTCCGGGCCCCCCGAGGCGCACGGCTCCGGTGGCGCCTATGTCGCCGAGCACCTCGACGTCGCCCGGGTGATCGTCGAGGCGGTGCGCGAGGAGACCGGCATCGAGTACCCCTGGCAGCTCGTCTACCAGTCGCGCAGCGGCGCCCCGCACATCCCGTGGCTGGAGCCCGACATCTGCGACCACCTGGAGGCACTCCACGGCGAGGGCGTCCCGGCGGTCGTGATGGCCCCGATCGGCTTCGTCTCGGACCACATGGAGGTCCTGTACGACCTCGACACGGAGGCCACCGCGAAGGCCGCCGAGCTCGGCCTGCCGGTGCGCCGCTCCGCGACGGTCGGCGCCGATCCGCGGTTCGCCGCCGCCGTACGCGAACTGGTCCTGGAGCGCGCCGCCGCCGAACGGGGGAGCCGTCCGGAGCGCTGCGCGCTGGGCGCGCTCGGCCCGTCCCACGACCTGTGCCCGGCCGGCTGCTGCCCGGCCAGGGTCCCCGGGCCGGCCGCCGCGGGTGCCGACAGCCCGTACGCGTGAGGCGTACCGGCGGGTCAGCCGGCCGCGCCGGTACGCCTGCCCGCCCCCGCGTCCGTACGCCCGCACGCCCTCGCGTCCGTACCGAGCCGCCCGTCCGAACCGAGTCCCCGGGAGCGCCGTGACCGACCCCACCCTGTCCGAACTGCTCGACCTCGCCCTGGAGGCGGCCCGCCGCGCCGGAGCCCTGCTGCGCGACGGCCGCCCGGCCGACCTGGGTGTGGCCGCGACGAAGTCCAGCCCCATCGACGTCGTCACCGAGATGGACATCGCCGCCGAGAAGCTGATCACCGGCTTCCTGTCCGACCGCCGCCCCGAGGACGGCTTTCTCGGCGAGGAGGGCGCCAGCTCCGCCGGAAGCAGTGGGATCCGCTGGGTCATCGACCCGCTCGACGGCACGGTGAACTACCTCTACGGCCTGCCCACCTGGGCCGTGTCCATCGCCGCCGAACGCGACGGCGAGCGGGTCGTGGGCGTCGTCGAGGCACCGATGCGCCGGGAGACCTACCGGGCGGTGCTGGGCGGCGGTGCGACGGTGACGGGCGATGCGTCCGCGAACGCCACCGCGCTGCGCTGCCGGCCCGCCGCGCCGCTGGACCAGGCCCTCGTGTCGACCGGCTTCAACTACGTCACGGCCGTCCGTACGCACCAGGCGGACATCGCCCAGCGCCTCATCCCCCGGCTGCGGGACATCCGGCGCAGCGGTTCGGCCGCCGTCGACCTCTGCGATGTCGCCGCCGGGCGGCTCGACGGCTACTACGAGCGCGGGCTCCACCCGTGGGACCTGGCGGCGGGTGACCTCATCGCCCGGGAGGCGGGCGCGCTCACCGGCGGACGCCCCGGACGGCCCGCGGACGGGGACCTGACCGTGGCCGCCGCCCCCGGCGTCTTCGAGCCGCTCCAGGCGCTGCTCGAAGAGCTGGGCGCCTGGCACGACTGACGCAACGCCCGCCGAAGCCCCTGGTGGGGGCGTCAGCGGGCGTTCGGACGCAGCAGAGGGCCCCGGCGCCGATCACGGCACCGGGGCCCTCTCGCAGCGACTCAGACGCTTGTGGCGCCGATTTCGACGCCGTGCTCGGCGGCCAGGCGGTGCAGGTCGTCCAGCTCGCCCTGCTCGACATCCGCGAGGAAGTCGTCGCCCGTCTCGCGAGCCTTCGTGAGGTCGGACTCGGTCGTCTTGATGCGTTGCAGCAGACCTGCGGTGAAAGCGTCCATAAAGCGCCCCCTCATCGTGGGTCGGTGGCACGGGGGTGTGCCCGGGAATCCTCCGGCCGGAGCCGAAGGAGCGGGTGATCACGCCATTTCGCCGGTGAAACGGAGCGGGCTGTGGCATGCCACGTGCATGGCGTGATCGCGGGTGTGAACCCCTCCTCCCCATGCGAAGTCTCAGAGAAACCTCAACTGCGCCGGGAATCCGGCCCATTCCGTGGAGCAGCGGGCCGCGGTGCGTCGTCTTACCGCCGGTTTATGCGCGTTGCGGGCAGGATGGATGCGCACAGTCGGCGCGGCTGACCGTGGAACCCGGGCGGCCCCGACCCGGGCCGCCCGCTGTGTTGACCTGTCGAAGGACCTAAGGAAGGAATGCGCCGTGCGCGTACTCGTCGTCGAGGACGAGCAGCTGCTCGCCGATGCGGTGGCCACCGGACTCCGCCGGGAGGCCATGGCCGTCGACGTCGTCTACGACGGCGCGGCGGCCCTGGAGCGCGTCGGGGTCAATGACTACGACGTCGTGGTGCTGGACCGGGACCTCCCGCTGGTCCACGGTGACGACGTCTGCCGCAGGATCGTCGAGCTCGGCATGCCCACCCGGGTGCTCATGCTCACCGCCTCCGGGGACGTCAGCGACCGCGTCGAGGGCCTGGAGCTGGGTGCGGACGACTATCTGCCCAAGCCCTTCGCCTTCAGCGAGCTCACCGCCCGGGTGCGGGCCCTGGGGCGGCGTACGACGGTGGCACTGCCGCCGGTCCTGGAGCGGGCGGGCATCAAGCTCGACCCGAACCGCCGCGAGGTCTTCCGGGACGAGCAGGAGATCCAGCTGGCCCCGAAGGAGTTCGCGGTGCTGGAGGTCCTGATGCGCAGCGAGGGCGCCGTCGTCTCGGCCGAGCAGCTGCTGGAGAAGGCCTGGGACGAGAACACCGACCCGTTCACCAACGTGGTGCGGGTGACCGTCATGACCCTGCGGCGCAAGCTCGGCGAGCCGCCCGTCATCGTCACGGTGCCCGGCTCCGGATACCGGATCTGAGGGCCGTGGCCGCCTCCCCGGCGCCGCTCACGGCGCCTCCGAAGCCCACCTGGGAGCCCAAGCAGCAGGAGCCCCCGTACCCGTGGCTGCGCCCGACCATCCGGATACGGCTCACCCTGCTGTACGGCGGAATGTTCCTGATCGCGGGCATCCTGCTGCTGTCGATCATCTACATGCTGGCCGCGCAGGCCCTGCACGTGGGCACCGAGCTGCCCTTCAAGCTGCTGCCCGACAGCAAGATCCAGCTGACCAACAACGCCTGCCCGGCGCTCACCCCGGGACTCTCCGCCGACCAGGCCAACGCCGCGCTCAAGGCGTGCAACGTGGAGCAGCGCCAGCAGGCGCTGGACACCCTGCTCAACCGTTCGCTGCTGACTCTGGTCGGCCTGAGCGTCATCGCGTTCGCCTTCGGTTACGCCATGGCCGGCCGCGTCCTGTCCCCGCTGGGCCGGATCACCCGTACCGCCCGCAGGGTGGCGGGCACGGACCTGTCCCGCCGGATCGAGCTCGACGGCCCGGACGACGAGCTCAAGGAGCTCGCCGACACCTTCGACGACATGCTGGACCGCCTGGAGCGGGCCTTCACCGCCCAGCAGCGGTTCGTCGGCAACGCCTCGCACGAGCTGCGCACGCCGCTGGCGATCAACCGCACGCTGCTGGAGGTCCATCTCTCCGACCCGGAGGCCCCGCCGGAGCTCCAGCAGCTGGGCAAGACGCTCCTGGCCACCAACGAACGCAGTGAGCAGCTGGTCGAGGGACTGCTGCTGCTCGCCCGCAGCGACAACCAGATCGTCGAGCGCAAACCGGTCGACCTCGCGGAGGTCGCCGAGCGGGCCATCGACCAGGCGCGTGCGGAGGCCGCCGCGAAGGGCGTGACGATCCGCGGGGAGCGGGCCGAGGCCGTCGTCCAGGGCAATGGCGTCCTGCTGGAGCGGATCGCGCTGAACCTCGTCCAGAACGCCGTGCGCTACAACGTGGCCGAGGAGGGCTGGGTGGAGGTCACCACCGAGCTCCAGCCCGGACAGGCTCTCCTGGTCGTCTCGAACACAGGTCCTGTGGTGCCGGCCTACGAGATCGACAACCTCTTCGAGCCCTTCAGGCGGCTGCGTACGGAGCGCACGGGCAGCGACAAGGGGGTCGGTCTCGGCCTGTCGATCGCCAGGAGCGTCGCTCGGGCCCACGGAGGCCGTATCATCGCGGAGCCCCGCGAGGGCGGCGGTCTCGTGATGCGCGTCACCCTGCCGGTCTGAAAGGCTGCACGGTGTGACGCCCGCACCGAATCTCCATGTTCGCTTTGGGCGGAATTTTCAGGACCCGTTCCTGGTCGATCCGTGTGTGATCGATCACAGGAGCGAATTTCAAGCCATCAACTCTCCGTGATCAGGCCTCCTCCGGAAAGCCGGTAATCGTCCGGGTTTTCGGGGGCCGATATCACGGGAAGTACACGGGGTGGCGCCCGTGAACTGCACCATGTGGACCGTGTACGGTCCCCATCGCCACCCAAGCCGACCGCCGCCGAGGCGTCCGGTTGGGTGTCGATTGAGTAACAGACCTTGATGTGAGGCAAAATCTCCGCCTCAGGTCGGGCACAAGTCCGGCCTCTCACGCGTTACGTGCGCTGAGACACCGCAGACACCCATGAGGGGGAGAGCGACATGGCAACGGATTACGACACCCCACGCAAGACCGACGACGACGTGGACCAGGACAGCCTCGAAGAGCTCAAGGCTCGTCGGAGCGACAAGACGGCATCCGCCGTCGACGTCGACGAGTTCGACGCCGCAGAAGGACTGGAGCTGCCCGGCGCGGACCTCTCCAACGAGGAACTGGCCGTGCGGGTCCTGCCCAAGCAGGCCGACGAGTTCACGTGCATGAGCTGCTTCCTCGTGCACCACCGGAGTCAGCTGGCCCGCGAGAAGAACGGCCAGCCGATCTGCCGCGACTGCGACTGAGGTCGCGTCGGCCGTGGCAGGCGACACACCGTTCCGGAAGCGGCGCCTGAGGCGCGGGCACGGTCCGGAGACGGAACAGGGCGGCACAGGCCCGGCAGAAGGCGTTCACGCGTCTGCCGAGCGTTCCGCCGCCCTGCCGGACCATTCCGGCACCTCCGACGACGAGCGGGGCCGTTCGGCCTCGCTCGAAGCGGCAGGGGCGGCAGGTGTGCCGGACAGCGGCGAGCAGGCGGGAGGGGCGGAGCCCACGACCGGGGCAGGCCGTCTGAACACACTGAAACGGGGCGTACGAAAGGGCGGGGAGAGAGCCAGGGCCGCGGCCGGCATGCTGGCCGACCGGATCATCGACACGGCTCCCCGCGTTCCGGTGCGCGACCTCGCCACCTTGCGCGGACAATTCCCGGGCCTGGGTCCCGAGGAGCTCGCGGACAAGCTCATCGCGGGCGCCAGCAGGGCCACCGCGACCGTCGGCGCGGGCATCGGGGCGGCGGCCATGCTGCCCGTACCGCCCGCCATGCTGGCCGAGCTGGCCGCGGAGATCACCGGCGTCGCCGCGATCGAGATGAAGCTCGTCGCCGAGCTCCACGAGGTCTACGGCAGGCGCCCGCAGGGCAATCTCGCCCAGCGCTCCACCGCCTACCTCACGTCCTGGACGGAGGAGCGCGGCATCGACGTCTCCCGGCCCACCACCCTCAACGCCGCGCTGGGCGGCCAGATGAAGCGCGAGCTGCGCCAGCAGATCATGAAGCGCATGGCACGCGATCTGCCGAACCTGATTCCGTTCATGATCGGCGCCGCGGTCGGTGCCGTGATGAACCGCCGCGACACCAGGAAGCTCGCCGAGCGGGTCAGGAACGACCTGCGCAAGGACCAGGTCGCCTGGGACCGGCTCACCGGGCTGCCCCCTCTGGAGCAGCCCGCGATCCCGGCCGTGCTGCCCAAGGAGATCGAGGGCTAAGGGCTGTCCCGCAATTCCTGGCGGGCGCACGACGACAGCCACGGCACCTCGCCGCGTTGTCGAAACGCCCGAATACATTCAGTATGCGGGCGCCTCTCCGCCTTGCGATGCACCGCATCCGACGCCGCGCGCTGATCCACCAGGAATTGCGGGACAGCCCTTGGGCCCCCGAAGCCCCGGGGAGTCGAGGACCGGCCCCCGGCGAGGGGCGCTCAGCCCGCCCGTACCGCCGTGAGCGCCGCCGCCAGGCCGCGCGGGTCCCGGGTGGAGACGTACACGTACGGGGTCGGGTCGGCCGGGTCCGTGACCTCCACCCGTACAGCCGTCGGGACATAGCTGCGCAGCAGCATGAACGCCCGCGCGTCCGCCTTGTGCGTGCGCCAGGCGCGCGCCTCCTCCGCGTCCAGCACCTCGGGCTCGCCGAGCGCCGACAGCGGGATCCGGGCGTCGCCCGCGACCAGGGCACCCGCCACCACGCGGATCCGTACGGAACCGTACGAACTCACCACGACCGCCGTGGCGGCGGTGCCGCCGACCAGACCGCCGAGCAGGGGCAGGGTGCCGAGCGGCAGGAGCATCAGCGCACAGGCGATCCCGACGCCGAAGGCGATGAACCACCAGGAACGGGGAGCGGTGAGACGTTCGTCGAAGGGCGGTGCGGAAGGCTGCATGAAGCCAAGCTTGGCACGGCGCGACCCGGGACAGTCCGCGCGGGTAAGGTCTGCGCCTGTGAGTGGAACATCTGCAGCTCTGACACCCCCGGCCGACGCGGTGGCGCCGGTCCGGCACCCCGACGCGCCCGCCCCCGGCGAGCTCCTCGGCGCGCACTACGAACACTGTTTCGGCTGCGGCGGGGGACAGCCGCACGGCCTGCACCTCCAGGCACGGGCCGGCGACGGTGTGAGCGTGACCGCGGAGTTCACCGTGCAGGCGGCCCACCAGGGAGCTCCTGGCCTCGCGCACGGCGGCATCCTGACCACGGCGCTGGACGAGACCCTCGGCTCGCTGAACTGGCTCCTGCGGGTGATCGCGGTGACCGGACGGCTGGAGACCGACTTCGTGCGGCCGGTCCCGGTGGGCACCGTGCTGCACCTCGACGCCCGGATCACCGCCGTGCACGGCCGGAAGATCTACTCCAGCGCCACCGGCCGGATCGGCGGCCCGGACGGGCCCGTCGCGGTCCGTGCCGACGCCCTGTTCATCGAGGTCAAGGTCGACCACTTCATCGAGAACGGCCGTCCGGCCGAGATCCGCGCGGCGATGGACGACCCCGACCAGGTCAGGCGCGTACGGGCCTTCGAGGTGAACCCCTGATGCGGCACCCCGTCGACGTACTCATCCGCCGGGTCGACCCGGACGTGCCCCTTCCGTCGTACGGACATCCGGGCGACGCGGGGGCCGATCTGGTCACCACCGAGGCCGCGGAACTCGCCCCCGGCGAGCGGACCGTGCTGCCCACCGGAGTGTCGATCGCCCTGCCCGACGGGTACGCCGCGTTCGTCCACCCCCGCTCGGGCCTCGCGGCCCGCTGCGGAGTAGCTCTGGTGAATGCCCCAGGGACGGTTGATGCCGGGTACCGTGGGGAGATCAAGGTGATCGTGGTCAATCTCGACCCGCGCGAGACGGTGCGGTTCGAGCGCTTCGACCGGATTGCCCAACTGGTCGTCCAGCAGGTCGAGAAGGTGCGCTTCCACGAGGTGGCGGAGCTTCCCGGATCGGCGCGGGCCGAAGGGGGCTTCGGGTCCACCGGCGGTCACGCCGCTGTGGACGGCGTCAGGGGCGACATCACCCACGGTGGGAACAGCTACGCATCGGTCGTATCCGACCGGGAAGGACATTGACGTGTTCGGACGTCGCAAGAAGAGTGGTTCCGCCGAGGACACGGCGGACGAAGCGCGCGAGGCCGGACAGGTCGCCGACGAGCTCGACGGTGCCGATGAGGCCACGACCGGTGCTCGCCGGACGAACCTTCCGCCGGCCCCCAGGCCGGACGGGCCGTGGGACATCGAGGAGGTCTCCCAGCCCGGCGAGGGCCGGGTCGACCTGGGCGGCATCTTCGTCCCCGGTGTCGAGGGCATGGAGCTGCGGGTCGAGGTGGCCGGGGACGCGATCGTCGCCGCCACCGTCGTCCTGCGCGACAGCGCGGTCCAGCTGCAGGCCTTCGCCGCCCCCAAGAAGGAGGGCATCTGGGGCGAGGTCCGCGAGGAGATCGCCTCGGGCATCACCCAGCAGGGCGGGATCATCGACGAGGTCGAGGGCCCGCTGGGCTGGGAGCTGCGCGCCCAGGTCCCCGTACAGCTCCCGGACGGGACGAACGGCGTGCAGCTGGTGCGCTTCGTCGGCGTCGACGGACCCCGCTGGTTCCTGCGCGGTGTGATCTCCGGCCAGGGCGCCGTGCAGCCGGAGGCCGCCGGGCTGCTGGAGACGATCTTCCGGGACACCGTGGTCGTCCGCGGGGAGGGCCCGATGGCCCCGCGCGACCCCATCGTCCTCAAGCTCCCCAACGACGCCCAGATGGTGCCCGAGGGCGTCCAGCAGGAGGAGCAGGAGAACTCGAAGTTCTCCGGCGGTATGGGCCAGCTCCAGCGTGGACCCGAGATCACCGAGGTCCGCTAGAGAAGCGCTCGCAGCAGACACCGGCCGGTGGGCCGCACCCCTTTTCCGGGTGCGGCCCACCGGCCTTTTCGCTGCCTCTGCCGCGCCCCGGCCTGTCCCGGCGCGCCCCTGTACCTCTTCCGCCGCGCTCCCGCCGGGCCTGGGGCGGGTTTCGGCCGGGCTTCGGCCGTGCCGGATCCACGCGGTCGGCCCGTGTCCGAGGGGCGCGCGTATGGGGCGCGTATCGGGCACGTATGAGCGGCATCAAGGGCGTGCGTCTTCCCGTAAGGAAGGCATCAACGCAGGCGGCGGGGGCTCCTGGCGGATGTTTGCTCAAGAGGTCCGAAAATCCGTACCTCATCTAGGAGCACACGATGGCCGATGTGGCCTTCGTCGTCACCACGATCGCGGTGTTCGCGTTGGTGGCTCTGGTCGCGCGGGGGGTGACGAAGCTGTGACTGCCGAGAATGTTGTCGGTCTGATCGTGGCCGTCGCCCTGCTGGGCTATCTCGTCCTCGCCCTTCTGTATCCGGAGAGGTTCTGAGCCCGGTATGAGCCCCGTTCTTTCTGGTGTGCTCCAGTTGCTCGCGCTCGTTGTGGCGCTGGGCCTGGCGTACCGTCCGCTCGGTGACCACATGGCCCGTGTGTATTCCTCTCCGAAGCATCTGCGGGTGGAGAGGTGGATATACAGGGTCATCGGTGCCGATCCCACCACCGAGATGCGCTGGCCGGCGTATCTGCGCGGAGTTCTGGCGTTCTCGGCGGTGAGTGTTCTCTTCCTGTACCTGATGCAGCGGGTGCAGGGGTCCCTGCCCGGTTCGCTGGGATTCTCTTCGATCGATCCGGATCAGGCGTTCAATACGGCGGCGTCGTTCGTCGCGAATACCAACTGGCAGTCGTACTACGGCGAGCAGGCCATGGGCCATGTCGTGCAGACCGGTGGTCTGGCGGTGCAGAACTTCGTGTCGGCGGCGGTCGGTATGGCCGTCGCGGTGGCGCTCGTGCGGGGTTTCGCCCGTGTCCGGACGGGGGAGCTGGGCAATTTCTGGTCCGATCTGGTGCGTGGCACGGTGCGGATCCTGGTCCCGGTCGCGGTGGTGGGTGCGCTGGTGCTGGTCGCCTGTGGTGCGATCCAGAACTTCTCCGGCATTCATGAGGTCGGCCAGTTCATGGGCGGGTCGCAGGAGTGGAACGGCGGGGCGGTGGCCTCGCAGGAGGTCATCAAGGAGCTGGGCACGAACGGTGGCGGTTACTTCAACGCGAACTCGTCCCATCCCTTCGAGAACCCCAGCCCGGTGTCGAACCTCTTCGAGATCTTCCTGATCCTGGTGATCCCGTTCGCCTTGACGCGGACGTTCGGCAGGATGGTCGGGAGTGTGAAGCAGGGATACGCGATCCTCGCCACGATGGGTGTCATCTGGCTCGGTTTCAGCGGTCTGATGATGTGGACCGAGTTCGCCCACAACGGGCCGGCGTTCGATATCGCCGGCGGGGCGATGGAGGGCAAGGAGAACCGGTTCGGAATCGGCGGTTCGTCGCTCTTCGCGGTCGCCACCACGTTGACGTCGACGGGTGCGGTGAACTCGTTCCATTCCTCGTACACGGGGTTCGGCGGCGGGATCACGATGCTGGGCATGCAGCTGGGTGAGATCGCGCCCGGCGGTGTCGGTTCGGGGCTCTACGGCATGCTGGTCATGGCGGTCATCGCGGTGTTCATCGCGGGTCTGATGGTCGGCCGTACGCCGGAGTATCTGGGCAAGAAGATCGGGACGCGTCAGATCAAGCTGGCGGCCTGTTACATCCTGATCACTCCGGCGCTCGTGCTGGGTTTCACCGCCGTCGCGATGGCTCTGCCGACGCCGGGGAATTCGATGACGAACTCGGGGGCGCACGGTTTCTCGGAGATTCTGTACGCCTACACCTCGGGTGCGAACAACAACGGTTCGGCGTTCGCCGGGCTGAACGCGGACACGCAGTGGTTCAACAGCACGATCGGGATCGCGATGCTGCTGGGCCGGTTCCTGCCGATGGTCTTCGTCCTGGCCCTGGCCGGTTCGCTGGCCGAGCAGAAGCCCGTCCCGGCGACCGTGGGGACGCTCGGCACGCACAAGCCGATGTTCAGCGGTCTGCTGGTCGGCACGATCCTGATCATCACCGGACTGACCTACTTCCCGGCCCTGGCGCTGGGTCCGCTCGCCGAGGGGCTGGCGTCATGAACATCAATGTGAAGAAGCCCGAGGAGCACCGCTCCATGTCCACCGTCAACGCCGGTCCCGACCGTGCGCCCCACAGCGACGTGCCGACCGGGCACCGGCCCGAAGGGCGTGTCGGCGGGGGCCTGTTCGACCCCAAGCAGCTCCTCAGGTCCTTCCCCGACGCGGTGCGGAAACTGGATCCCCGGGTGATGGTGAAGTCCCCGGTGATGTTCGTGGTGCTGATCGGTTCGGTGCTGACCACCGTGCTCGCGGTGCTGGACCCGACGGACTGGTTCGGCTGGGCCATCACCGTGTGGCTGTGGCTCACGACCGTCTTCGCGAACCTGGCCGAAGCGGTCGCGGAGGGGCGTGGGAAGGCGCAGGCCGACACGCTGCGCCGGGCGAAGACCGACACGGTCGCCCGGCGGGTCATCGGAACGAACGAGGAGCGGGTCCCCGGGACCGAGCTGCGTATCGGTGACCTGGTGGTCTGCGAGGCAGGTGACATCATCCCCGGCGACGGCGACGTCGTCGAAGGTGTCGCCTCGGTCGACGAGTCCGCGATCACGGGCGAGTCGGCCCCGGTCATCCGGGAGTCCGGCGGTGACCGCAGTGCGGTGACCGGTGGCACGAAGGTGCTCTCCGACCGGATCGTCGTGAAGATCACCACCAAACCCGGTGAGACGTTCATCGACCGGATGATCGCCCTGGTCGAAGGGGCGGCCCGGCAGAAGACACCCAACGAGATCGCCCTCAACATCCTCCTCGCCTCCCTGACCATCGTGTTCCTGCTGGCCGTGGTGACGCTCCAGCCGTTCGCGATCTACGCGGGCAGCGAGCAGTCGATGATCGTGCTGGCCGCGCTGCTGGTCTGCCTCATCCCGACCACGATCGGGGCGCTGCTCTCCGCGATCGGGATCGCGGGCATGGACCGCCTGGTCCAGCGCAATGTCCTCGCGATGTCCGGGCGGGCGGTCGAGGCGGCCGGCGATGTGTCGACCCTGCTCCTGGACAAGACCGGCACGATCACCTTGGGCAACCGGCAGGCCGCCGAGTTCGTCCCCGTCAAGGGTGTCACGGAGGCCGAACTCGCCGACGCCGCACAGCTCTCCTCCCTGGCCGACGAAACCCCCGAGGGCCGCTCCGTCGTCGTCCTCGCCAAGGAGAAGTACGGGCTCCGCGAACGCCACCAGGGCGAACTCGCCCACGCCCAATGGGTCGCCTTCACCGCCCAGACCCGCATGTCCGGGGTCGATGTCGACGGGCGCAAGGTACGCAAGGGCGCGACCGGTTCGGTCCTGGCCTGGGTGAAGGAGCGCGGCGGCAGTGTCCCGCAGGACACGCAGGCACTCACCGACCGGATCTCCCAGGCCGGTGGCACGCCGCTGCTGGTGGCTCGGGAGGACACCGACGGTGCCCGGGTGCTGGGTGTCATCCACCTCAAGGACGTCGTCAAGGAGGGCATGCGGGAGCGGTTCGACGAGCTGCGCCGGATGGGCATCCGTACGGTCATGATCACGGGCGACAACCCGCTGACCGCGAAGGCCATCGCCCAGGAGGCCGGGGTCGACGACTTCCTCGCCGAGGCCACCCCCGAGGACAAGATGGCCCTCATCAAACGGGAACAGGCCGGCGGCAAACTCGTCGCGATGACCGGGGACGGGACGAACGACGCCCCCGCCCTCGCCCAGGCCGACGTCGGCGTCGCGATGAACACCGGGACCTCGGCCGCGAAGGAGGCCGGGAACATGGTGGACCTGGACTCCAACCCCACCAAACTGATCGAGATCGTCGAGATCGGGAAGCAGCTCCTGATCACCCGCGGCGCGCTCACCACGTTCTCCATCGCCAACGACGTCGCGAAGTACTTCGCGATCATCCCGGCCATGTTCGCCGTCGTCTATCCCGGCCTGGACAAGCTCAACATCATGGACCTCTCCTCCCCGAGGTCCGCGATCCTGTCCGCCGTGATCTTCAACGCGCTGATCATCATCGCGCTGGTCCCGCTCGCCCTGAAGGGCGTCAGCTACCGGCCCTCCAGCGCCGACAGCATGCTCCGCCGCAACCTCGGGATCTACGGACTCGGCGGACTGATCGCCCCGTTCATCGGCATCAAGATCATCGACCTGCTCCTCTCCCTCATCCCCGGAATCGGCTGAACCGCCATGAACAGCACCGCAGGAAACACCGCCCGGCACCTCTGGGCCGGACTGCGCGCACTCCTCGTCCTCACCCTGGTCTGCGGCGTCCTCTACCCCCTCGCCGTCACCGGCGCCGCCCAGGCCCTCTTCCCCGCCAAGGCCAACGGCTCCGAGATCACCGCGGACGGCAAGGTCGTCGGCTCGGCCCTCATCGGCCAGCGCTACGACCTCCCCCTCAAGGACGGACAGGAGACCCCCGCACCCGACCTCACCTGGTTCCAGCCCCGCCCCTCCAACGGCCTGGGCACCAACAGCGTCAACACCCAGTACGCACTGATCCTCTCCGGCGCCACCAACCGCTCCGGCGACAACAAGGAACTCATCGACTGGGTCACCACCGCCAAAGCCGCCGTCATCAAGGACAACTCCGTCCCCGGCCACCCAATCGACCCCGACGACGTGCCGGCCGACGCCGTCACCTCCTCCGGCTCCGGCCTCGACCCCGACATCTCACCCGCCTACGCCGAACTCCAGACCCGCCGCGTCGCCGAGAAGAACCACCTCGACGTCAACCAGGTCCAGAAACTCGTCAAGGAACACACCACCGGCCGCGTCCTCGGATTCATGGGCGAACCCCGCGTCAACGTCCTCCAACTCAACATCGCACTCCGTGACCTGGTGAAGGGCGCCTGACCAGGCCGAATGCCCGAGGTCTGCCGCGAGCCGCCGTGCCCGCCCGCCGCAAGGACTCCCCGTGCAACCACGGGAGGGTCCACGGTGGGGCGGGCACGGGGCTACGGGCGGGCCCGGTCCGGATCCCGCTGCGGGCCCGGTCCGATGGCGGTGCGGCGCCACTGGGGCCGCTGTGACGGGTGTGCCTCGGGGCGATCCGTCCGGCCTCCCGAGAACTGGCCATTGCCCGGCCGTGTGCCTCATGCACATACTGACGGCGGTGAACACGCGTACGCACGGGGAGAGACATGACCGAAAGCAGCACCGGCGGACACAGCAGCACGGCCGTCGCCGAGGATCCGGCCCGCGGGCCCATGGTGCGCGTCGAGGACCTGCACCGCTCGTACGGGACCGGCTCCGCCGCCGTACACGCGCTGCGCGGCGTCTCGTTCGAGATCCCGCGCGGTGAACTGGTCGCGCTCAAGGGCCGCTCCGGCTCCGGCAAGACGACGCTGCTCAACCTGGTCGGCGGCCTGGACTCGGCGGACAGCGGACGGATCACCGTCGACGGCACCGACCTCTCCGATCTGGGGGAGGACGGGCTGCTCGAACTGCGACGCGACCGGATCGGCTTCATCTTCCAGTCGTTCGGCCTGATCCCCATCCTGACCGCCGCCGAGAACGTCGGTGTACCGATGCGGCTGCGCAGGGCGGACCCCGCCGAGCGCGAGGAGCGAGTAGCGCTGCTGCTCTCCCTGGTCGGCCTCGGCGACCACACCCAGCAGCGCCCCGGAGAGCTCTCCGGCGGCCAGCAGCAGCGCGTCGCCATCGCCAGGGCGCTGGCCAACCGCCCCGCCCTCCTGATCGCCGACGAACCCACCGGGCAGCTCGACGCGGAGACGGGGCTCGCGGTCATGGAACTGCTGCGCGCGGTCGTCCGCAGCGAGAACGTCACGGCCCTGGTGGCCACCCACGACCCGCAGCTGCTCGGCTTCGCCGACCGGGTGCTGGAGCTGAGCGACGGGCACATCGTCGAGCACGCGTAAGCGAGGCCGAGCCGCGTAGAAGACCCGAGCGCGCGCAGGGAGACCGTGCGGCGCGCTCAGGGAGACCGTGCGGCGGTCCGTTCGTCCGTTCCATGTCAGGGGCTCCGTTCCGTGCCCGGCCGGCTACCGGCCGGGCATCAGAATTCCGTCAATACGTCCTCCGCCCCCACTCTCGGTCCCACATGTCCGAAATCCTCGGAGTAGCGTCGACAGCGGTTGCCGCACAGGCCGCCGCCGGCTGAGGAGAGACGAAGCCGGATTCGAGAAGACAATGGGGCCATGGCGCGCGGCAAGCTTCGGATATATCTGGGTGCGGCACCCGGTGTGGGCAAGACGTACTCGATGCTGTCCGAGGCACATCGACGGGTGGAGCGGGGCACCGACTGCGTCGTGGCGTTCGTGGAGCACCACGACCGGCCGCGCACGGAGGTGATGCTGCACGGTCTGGAGCAGGTCCGGCGCAGCGAGATCGAGTACCGCTCGGCGGTCTTCACCGAGATGGATGTCGACGCCGTGCTGGAGCGGGCCCCGACGGTCGCCCTGGTGGACGAGCTGGCCCACACGAATGTTCCCGGTTCGCGCAACGCGAAGCGGTGGCAGGACGTGGAGGAGCTGCTGCGTGCGGGGATCGACGTCATATCGACGGTGAACATCCAGCATCTGGAGTCGCTGGGCGATGTGGTCGAGTCGATCACCGGTGTGCGGCAGCGGGAGACCGTGCCCGACGAGGTCGTCCGGCGGGCCGACCAGATCGAGCTTGTCGACATGTCGCCGCAGGCGCTCCGGCGACGGATGGCCCACGGCAACATCTACAAGCCGGACAAGCTCGACGCGGCCCTGTCGAACTACTTCCGCCCCGGCAACCTCACCGCCCTGCGGGAACTGGCCCTGCTCTGGGTCGCCGACCGCGTCGACGAATACCTCCAGCAGTACCGCGGCGAACACAACATCCGCACCACCTGGCAGGCCCGCGAACGCATCGTCGTCGGCCTCACCGGAGGCCCCGAGGGCCGGACGCTGATACGGCGCGCCTCCCGGATGGCGGCGAAGGGCTCGGGGAGCGAGATCCTGGCGGTGTACATCGCGCGCAGCGACGGGCTGACCGCGGCGTCCCCCAAGGAGCTCGCCGTCCAGCGCACCCTGGTCGAGGATCTCGGCGGAACGTTCCACCATGTCATCGGCGACGACATACCCGCGGCCCTCCTCGAATTCGCCCGCGGGGTCAACGCCACTCAGATCGTGCTCGGCTCCAGCCGCCGCAAGACCTGGCAGTACATCTACGGCCCCGGCGTCGGCGCCACCGTCGCGCGCGAGTCCGGCCCCGACCTCGATGTCCACATCGTCACGCACGAGGAGGTCGCCAAGGGGCGCGGCCTGCCCATCGCCCGGGGCGCCCGCCTCGGCCGCGCCCGCATCATCTGGGGATGGATCGTCGGCGTCGGGGGACCCGCACTCCTCTCCCTGCTCCTCACCAGCCTGGAGAACGGCCCGGGACTCGCCAACGATGTCCTGCTCTTCCTCTTCCTGACGGTCTCCGCGGCCCTGCTCGGCGGGCTGCGGCCCGCCCTCGCCTCGGCCGCCGTCGGCTCGATGCTCCTGAACTACTGGTTCACCCCGCCCACGCACACTCTGACGGTGCAGGACCCGGAGAACTTCGTCGCCATCGTGATCTTCTTCGCGGTCGCGGTGGCGGTGGCCTCGGTGGTGGATCTGGCGGCCCGCCGTACCCACCAGGCGGCCCGGCTGCGCGCCGAATCGGAGATCCTCTCCTTCCTCGCCGGCAGCGTCCTGCGCGGAGAGACCACCCTGGACGCCCTCCTGGACCGGGTCCGCGAGACCTTCGCCATGGAATCCGTCGCCCTGCTGGAGCGCAAGAGCGACGTCGACCCGTGGACCTGCGCCGGGTCCGTCGGTCCGGCTCCGGCCGTCCGCCCCGACGACGCCGATGTGGACATGCCCGTCGGTGACCACATGGCGCTGGCCCTCTCGGGGCGGGTGCTGCCGGCCGAGGACCGGCGGGTGCTCGGCGCGTTCGCCGCCCAGGCCGCCGTCGTCCTGGACCGCCAGCGCCTGGTCTGGGAGGCCGAGCAGGCCCGCAGGCTCGCCGAGGGGAACCGGATCAGGACCGCCCTGCTCGCCGCCGTCAGCCATGACCTGCGTACGCCGCTGGCCGCCATCAAGGCCGCCGTCAGCTCCCTGCGGTCCGACGACGTCGCCTGGTCCGACGAGGACGAGGCCGAGCTCCTCGAAGGCATCGAGGACGGTGCCGACCGCCTCGACCACCTGGTCGGCAATCTGCTGGACATGTCCCGCCTCCAGACCGGCACCGTCACCCCGCTGATCCGCGAGATCGATCTCGACGAGGTCGTGCCGATGGCCCTGGGCGGCGTCCCCGAGGGCAGCGTCGACCTGGACATCCCCGAGACGCTGCCGATGGTCGCCGTCGACCCGGGGCTGCTGGAGCGGGCCGTCGCCAACATCGTCGAGAACGCCGTCAAGTACAGCCCCGACGGGCAGCCCGTCGCCGTGGCCGCCAGCGCGCTCGGCGAACGGGTCGAACTGCGGGTCGTCGACCGCGGCCGCGGTGTCCCCGACGAGGGCAAGGAGCGTATCTTCGAGCCCTTCCAGCGGTACGGTGACGCCCCGCGCGGTGCCGGCGTCGGCCTCGGACTCGCCGTCGCCCGCGGCTTCGTGGAATCCATGGGCGGCACGCTCGACGCCGAGGACACCCCCGGCGGCGGACTGACCATGGTGCTGACCCTGAAAGCGGCACCGGGATACGTCGCCGCCAGCCCCGACCTGCCCGCCCGGGTCACCTCGTGACGCGGTTCCCCTCGCGTGACGGCAGCCCCACCCCCGTACAGCACACACTCTCCGTACAGCAGAAAGGCAGGTCCGCGATGACCCGGGTGCTTGTGGTCGACGACGAGCCGCAGATCGTACGCGCCCTCGTGATCAACCTGAAGGCGCGCAAGTACGAGGTGGACGCGGCGCCCGACGGGGCGACCGCCCTTCAGCTCGCCGCCGCCCGCCACCCCGATGTCGTCGTCCTGGACCTCGGGCTGCCCGACATGGACGGCGTAGAGGTGATCAAGGGGCTGCGCGGCTGGACCCGGGTACCGATCCTGGTGCTCTCGGCCCGTCACACCTCCGACGAGAAGGTCGAGGCGCTGGACGCAGGGGCCGACGACTACGTCACCAAGCCGTTCGGCATGGACGAGCTGCTGGCCCGGCTGCGGGCCTCCGTACGCCGGGCCGAACCGGTCGGCCAGGGCGGAGCCGACGATGTCGTGACCATCGAGACCGAGGGGTTCACGGTCGACCTGGCGGCGAAGAAGGTCCATCGCGAGGGCCGCGACGTACGGCTGACCCCGACCGAATGGCACCTGCTGGAGGTCCTCGTCCGCAACAGCGGCCGACTGGTCAGCCAGAAGCAGCTGCTCCAGGAGGTGTGGGGCCCCTCGTACGGCACCGAGACCAACTACCTGCGGGTCTACATGGCCCAGCTGCGCCGGAAGCTGGAGGCCGATCCTTCGCACCCCCGGCACTTCGTCACCGAGCCGGGCATGGGCTACCGCTTCGAACGCGGCTGACGGCCAGGCCCGGCAACCCGCGGCGTCCGTCCGGGTAACCCTTTCGAGTGATCCTCCCTGGCCCCCGCCCGTAGCACAGGGGACCGGTACCCTTCGGGTATGAGTGCTGTTCCTCGATTCGAGAAGGGCGGGAAGGCGGAGAAGCCTTCCGGCCGCTTCCGCCGCATGCTCGACCGGCTGTCCAGCTCCCAGCAGGACCTGGAGTCCGAGGAGCTGCAGGAGGACACGCAGGCGTCGGGGTGCACGCGCATCTCCGAGTGCTCGGACCGCCAGATCGTGAAGGTGGCTGGTACGTTGCGGACCGTCACCCTGCGTCCGCGGGCCGGAGTGCCCGCACTGGAGGCGGAGCTCTTCGACGGGACCGCGCCGCTGGACGTGGTCTGGCTGGGCCGGCGCTCCATCGTCGGCATCGAGCCCGGCCGCAGACTCATCGCCTCGGGCCGCATCGCCATGAGCCACGGGCGCCGGGTGCTGTTCAACCCCAAATACGAACTCCGACCGCTCGGCAAGGAGTAGCCGGTGACGTCTCTCGACAAGCCGACGTCCGAAACGGACCAGACCCACCGCACCGAACAGCAGGAAGCAGAAGCGAAAGCGGTCACCGAGGCCGCACTCTTCGAGGCCTTCGGCGGCGTGCGCGGCATGGTGGAGACAGTCCTTCCCGGGCTGCTCTTCGTCACGATCTTCACCATCAACAAGAACCTGCACACCTCGGCCATCGCCGCTCTGGTCGTGTCCCTCGCGCTGGTCGCCGTACGGCTGATCCGCAAGGACACCGTCAAGCACGCCTTCAGCGGCGTCTTCGGAGTGGCCTTCGGCGTGGTCTTCGCGATGATGACGGGCAACGCCAAGGACTTCTATCTGCCGGGCATGATCTACACGCTCGGTCTGGCGCTGGCCTACCTCGTCACGACCCTCGCCGGGGTGCCGCTGATCGGCCTGATCCTGGGCCCGGTCTTCAAGGAGAACCTCTCCTGGCGCGCCAGGAACCCCGGCCGCAAGAAGGCGTACGCCAAGGCCAGCTACGCCTGGGGGCTGATCCTCCTGGCCAAGTGCGCGATCCTCTTCCCGCTCTACTGGTGGGCCGACACCACCCAGCTGGGCTGGGTGCTCGTCGCGCTGAAGATTCCGCCGTTCCTGCTCGCGGTGTATCTGACCTGGGTCTTCCTCGCCAAGGCACCGCCGCCCATCGACGTCTTCGCCGAGATGGAGGCGGAGGAGCAGGCCGAGAAGGCACGCAAGGAGCAGGCGGCGGCAGCCCGGCACCACGAGGCCTGACCGCCGGACACCCGCAGACCGACGGGGAGGGGCCGGGAACCGTGACTCACGGTTCCCGGCCCCTCCCCGTGCATCTGCGGGTGTCCGGCTGTCCGCGGTGGTACGAGCCGAGGCGTCTGCGGGTTGTACGACGCCGACAGCGCCGGCTCAGTCGTCCTCGGGACCCCGGCGGACCGACAGCAGGTCCTCCAACTGCTCCTCGCGCGCCTGGGCGGCCACGAACAGCAGCTCGTCACCGGCCTCCAGAGTCTCCTCGGTGCTGGGCGTCAGCACCCGCGTACCGCGGATGATGGTGACCAGCGAGGTGTCCTCCGGCCACGCCACGTCCCCGACCGAGGTGCCGGCCAGCGCCGACTCCGGCGGCAGCGTCAGCTCGACCAGGTTGGCGTCGCCATGGCTGAAGCGCAGCAGCCGGACCAGATCACCGACGCTCACCGCCTCCTCGACCAGGGCCGACATCAGGCGTGGTGTGGAGACGGCGACATCGACGCCCCAGGACTCGTTGAACAGCCACTCGTTCTTGGGGTTGTTGACCCGGGCGACGACGCGCGGCACCCCGTACTCGGTCTTCGCGAGCAGCGAGACGACCAGGTTGACCTTGTCGTCGCCGGTCGCGGCGATGACGACGTTGCACCGCTGCAGGGCGGCCTCGTCCAGCGAGGTGATCTCACAGGCGTCCGCGAGAAGCCACTCGGCCATCGGGACCCGCTCCACCGAGATGGCGGTCGGTGCCTTGTCGATCAGCAGCACCTCGTGCCCGTTCTCCAGCAGCTCGGCCGCGATGGAACGGCCCACCGCTCCGGCCCCGGCAATCGACACGCGCATCAGTGACCGCCTTCCTCAGGACCCTCGGCAAAGGCCTCTTCGACCTTGGCGATCTCGTCCGTACGCATCATCACGTGGACCAGGTCGCCCTCCTGCAGCACGGTCTGCGACGTCGGCAGGATCGCCTCACCCAAACGGGTGAGGAAAGCCACGCGGACGCCGGTCTCCTCCTGGAGCGTGCTGATCTTGTGGCCGATCCAGGACGGCGTCGTGTGCACCTCGGCGAGCTGCACACCACCGCTCGGGTCGCGCCACAGCGGCTCGGCGCCCGAGGGCAGCAGCCGCCGCAGCATCTGGTCCGCCGTCCAGCGGACCGTGGCCACGGTGGGAATGCCGAGACGCTGATAGACCTCGGCACGTCGCGGGTCGTAGATCCGGGCGGCGACGTTCTCGATGCCGAACATCTCGCGGGCCACCCGGGCGGCGATGATGTTCGAGTTGTCGCCGCTGCTCACCGCCGCGAACGCCCCGGCTTCCTCGATGCCCGCCTCGCGGAGGGTGTCCTGGTCGAAACCGACCCCGGTGACCCGACGGCCGCCGAATCCGGACCCGAGGCGACGGAACGCCGTGGGGTCCTGGTCGACCACCGCGACCGTGTGCCCCTGCTGCTCCAGAGTCTGCGCGAGCGCGGCTCCGACTCGCCCGCAGCCCATGATGACGATGTGCACCTTGCGCCTACCTCGCAGTCCTGGTCGTCCGGCTGACCTGCGAAAACACCCTGCTCACACTTCTCTCTCAGCTTGCCGGGCAAACAACGGGGCAACCACCTTCGGCGTTGCCCCGGGATGAGCTTATGCGGCCTTGAATCCTTTGCCTCATCCGAGTGTGCGTTCGGCGGGACGCTCCGGCAAAGGGGAAGTAAAGGGGGTGGGACGGGCGTGCTACCACCCCGGCCCTTGGCCGCCCCCGGACTCCTGCCCCCGGACTCCTGCCCCCGGACTCCTGCCCCCGGACTCCTGCCCCCGGACTTCCGTCGGACTCCCGCCCCGGGGTTCCCGTCGGACTCCCGCCCCCCCCGGGCTCCCGTCCCCGAACGTGTCGCCCTGCGCACCCTTCCGTACCGATGAACAGACATCTAACATGTCAGTTCATGGACACTCTTCGCCCGGTCCGGCGGACACTGCTGCGGGACACCGCGTACGAAGCGATCCGCGACGCCATCGTCCGCGGGGACATCCCACCCGGGGCCGCCGTCCGCGACGCCGACCTCGCCGAACGTCTCGGACTCTCCCGAGCGCCGGTCCGCGACGCGCTGTCCCGGCTGGTGGGGGAGGGGCTCGTCGAGAGCAAGCCGCAGAGCTATACGAGGGTGACCAGGCTCGTCCCGCGCGATGTCCGGGATGCCGCCGCCGTCGTACAGGCCATGCAGGAGCTGGCGGCGCGCGGGGCGGTGCCGCGGCTCACGGAGCGGGACATCGCGGCGATGCGCGAAGCGAACGAGCGGTTCCGGGCGGCGACGAGGGTGGGTGATGTCGCGGCCGCGCTGCGCGCGGACGACGAACTCCACGACACCCTCGTCACCGCCTGCGGCAACCGCGCGGTCGCCGCCACCATCGAGCGCTACACGCCGCTGATCCGCCGGCTGGAGTGGCGTCAGTTCGGCACGGCGGACGCGGCGCACGGCTCGGCGGAACTCCACGACCGCCTCATCGACGCCTGCGCGGAGGGCGACGCGGAGGCGGCGGCGCGGATCACCGCGGACATCTGGAGCGCGCTGGAGGGGCTGGCGGACGAGGAGGAGAACGCCACGGCCCCGGAGGTGTGAGCGGCCAGAACAGCCGAGCGCGCCGGGCCTCCGGGAACGGCACCGAGCCGGTCCGCCTCCGCCGGCACCCCCCGTACCCCCAGCACCCCCCGTCCCCCCAGCACCCCACTTACTCCACGAGCCCCCAGCACCCGACGCGTCCCATGAACCACCTCACGTACTCCATGGACGACCGGACCCGACCTCACCTTCAGGAGCCCCCGTGACCACAGCCTCCACTCCCACGCCCGCCCCCGTCCTCCCCGAGGCGCTCTCCGCTCCCCACCGCTACCCGCTCCTCTTCGGCCCTTCGCCGACGCACCGGCTGGAACGGCTCACCGAGCACCTCGGCGGCGCCGACCTCTGGGCCAAGCGAGAGGACTGCAACTCCCCGATCGCCTACGGCGGCAACAAGACGCGCAAGCTCGAATACCTCGTGGCCGACGCGCTGGCCCAGGGCTGCGACACCCTCGTCTCGATCGGCGGAGTCCAGTCCAACCACACCCGCCAGGTGGCCGCGGTCGCCGCCCGCGCCGGACTGAAGTGCGTACTGATCCAGGAGAGCTGGGTCGAGTGGCCCGACGCGGTCTACGACAAGGTCGGCAACATCCTGATCAGCCGGCTCGCCGGAGCGGACATCCGTCTGGTCCGCGCCGGATTCGGCATAGGCGTCAAGGACAGCTGGGAGCAGGCGCTGCGTGAGGTCGAGGAAGGCGGTGGCCGCCCGTACGCCATTCCGGCCGGCGCCTCCGACCACCCGCTGGGCGGACTCGGCTTCGCCAACTGGGCGTACGAGGTCGTGGAGCAGGAGCGCGCGCTGGGCGTCTTCTTCGACACGGTGGTGGTCTGTTCGGTCACCGGTTCCACCCAGGCGGGCATGGTCGCCGGCTTCGCCGCCGTCCAGGAGGCGGGCGGCCGACCCCGTCGTGTGCTGGGCGTCGACGCCTCCGCCGAGCCGGCCCGTACCCGCGAGCAGATCGCCAGGATCGCCCGCGCCACCGCTGCCCGCATCGGTGTACGGCGGGAGCTGACCGTGGACGACATCGAGCTGGACGAGCGGTACCACGCCGGTACGTACGGCATCCCCGACGAGACCACGCTCGACGCGATGCGGCTGGCCGCCCGGACCGAGGGCATGGTCACCGACCCGGTCTACGAGGGGAAGTCGATGGCGGGCATGGCCGACCTCGTCGCACGCGGTGAGATCGGCCGCGAGTCGACCGTTCTGTACGCCCATCTGGGCGGCCAGCCGGCACTGAACGGTTACAGCGCGTTGTTCTCGTAGGGGCTGGCGCAAGGATTGCGTTAAGGAATGTGTGAGCTTTTCCGCTGATCGCAGGAGAATGCGAGGCCACGGCGTTTGGGCGGCGGTGACCCCGCTGCCCAGCGCTTACGATCCTCTGCGTGTCCAAACTGACCGACGTGCCCAAACGGATCCTGATCGGCCGGGCGCTGCGCAGCGACAAGCTGGGAGAAACGCTCCTCCCCAAACGCATCGCGCTCCCCGTCTTCGCATCCGACCCGCTGTCCTCGGTGGCGTACGCACCGGGAGAAGTCCTCCTGGTGCTGTCCATCGCGGGCGTGTCGGCATATCACTTCAGCCCGTGGATCGCGGTCGCCGTCGTGGTCCTGATGTTCACCGTCGTCGCCTCGTACCGGCAGAACGTGCACGCGTACCCGAGTGGTGGCGGTGACTACGAGGTCGCCAACACCAACCTCGGCCCCAAGGCGGGGCTGACCGTCGCCAGCGCGCTGCTGGTCGACTACGTCCTGACCGTCGCCGTGTCCATCTCCTCGGGCGTGGAGAACCTCGGCTCCGCCATCCCGTTCGTCGTCGAGCACAAGACGCTCTGCGCCATCGCCGCCATCGTGCTGCTGACCCTGATGAACCTGCGGGGCGTCAAGGAGTCGGGGAAGCTGTTCGCCATTCCCACGTACCTCTTCGTGGCGGGCGTCTTCATCATGATCCTCTGGGGCGCGTTCCGGGGACTGGTCCTCGGCGACACGATGCACGCGCCCACCTCGGACTACGAGATCAGGCCCGAACGCGAGGGACTGGCCGGCTTCGCCCTGGTCTTCCTGCTGCTGCGCGCGTTCTCCTCCGGCTGTGCGGCCCTCACCGGGGTCGAGGCGATCAGCAACGGTGTCCCCGCCTTCCGCAAGCCCAAGAGCAAGAACGCCGCGACCACCCTGGCCGCGATGGGCCTGCTGGCCGTCACCATGTTCTGCGGCATCATCGGGCTGGCCATGGCCACCGATGTGAAGATGGCGGAGAACCCGGCGAAGGACCTGATCCACAACGGCGCCGCGGTCGGTGAGAGCTTCGTCCAGGACCCGGTGATCTCGCAGGTCGCGGCGGCGGTCTTCGGTGACGGCTCGTTCTTCTTCATCGTCCTCGCCGCCGCCACCGCGCTGGTCCTGTTCCTGGCGGCCAACACCGCGTACAACGGGTTCCCGCTGCTCGGCTCGATCCTGGCGCAGGACCGCTATCTGCCGCGCCAGCTGCACACCCGCGGGGACCGGCTCGCCTTCTCCAACGGCATCGTGCTGCTGGCGGGCGCCGCCATCCTGCTGGTCTGGATCTACGGGGCCGACTCCACACGCCTCATCCAGCTCTACATCGTCGGGGTCTTCGTCTCCTTCACCCTCAGCCAGACCGGCATGGTCCGGCACTGGAACCGCCATCTGCGCACCGAGAAGGACCCGGCCAAGCGGCGCCGCATGATCCGCTCCCGCGCGATCAACACCTTCGGCGCTTTCTTCACCGGCCTGGTCCTCGTGGTCGTCCTGGCCACCAAGTTCACCCACGGCGCCTGGGTCGCCCTGCTCGGCATGGTGATCTTCTACGGGACGATGAGCGCGATCCGCAGGCACTACGACCGGGTCGCCGAGGAGATCGCCGCCGACGAGACCCCCTCGGACGAGAGCGTCCGGCCGTCCCGGGTCCACTCGATCGTGCTGGTCTCCAAGCTCCACCGCCCCACGCTGCGGGCCCTGGCGTACGCCAAGCTGATGCGCACCGACCATCTGGAGGCCCTGTCCATCAGCGTCGACGCTGCTGAGACGAAGGCGCTCAAGGAGGACTGGGAGCGGCGCGGCATCAACGTACCGCTGAAGATCCTCGACTCGCCGTACCGCGAAGTGACCCGTCCGGTCATCGAGTACGTGAAGGGCCTGCGCCGGGAGAGCCCGCGTGACGTGGTCAGTGTCTACATCCCGGAGTACGTCGTCGGGCACTGGTACGAGCACCTGCTGCACAACCAGAGCGCGCTGCGCCTCAAGGGCCGGCTGCTGTTCACCCCCGGGGTGATGGTGACCTCCGTGCCGTACCAGCTGGAGTCCTCCGAGGCCGCGAAGAAGCGGGCGAGGAAGCGCGCGGAGTGGAGCGCGCCGGGTTCGGTGCGCCGGGGGCCGGTGGAACGCCGGCAGAAGGAGCCCAGCAACAGGGGCTGACGCCCCGGCCGGTGATTGTGGTAAGCGGTCGGACGCCGCACACGTAGACTGGTGGGCTGTTGTCCGGCCGTACGCCCGGCCGTTTGTCCTTTGAGCTCTGGAGCCTCCCCTCATGCAGAACGAATCCACGTCGTCGCTGGTCGGGGAGGAGTACGAGGTCGAGATCGGGCCCGTCGCGCACGGCGGTCACTGCATCGCCCGTACCGACGAGGGCCGGGTCCTCTTCGTACGGCACACCCTCCCGGGCGAGAAGGTCGTCGCCAGGGTCACGGACGGCGAGAGCGACTCCCGCTTCCTGCGCGCCGACGCGGTACGGATCATCGAGGCGTCCAAGGACCGCGTCGAGGCCCCGTGCCCGTACGCCGGGCCCGGCATGTGCGGCGGCTGCGACTGGCAGCACGCCAAGCCCGGCGCCCAGCGCCGGCTCAAGGGCGAAGTGATCGCCGAGCAGCTCCAGCGCCTCGCGGGCCTCACGCCCGAGGAGGCCGGCTGGGACGGCACGGTCATGCCGGCCGAGGGCGACAAGCTCCCCCCGGGCGAGGTGCCCGCCTGGCGCACCCGGGTCCAGTACACGATCGACGAGGACGGCCGCGCCGGTCTGCGCAAGCACCGCTCGCACGACGTTCAGCCCATCGAGCACTGCATGATCGCCGCGCCCGGTGTCACCGAGCTGGGCATCGAGAAGCGGGAGTGGCCGCAGATGGCCGCGGTGGAGGCCATCTCCGCCACCGGCTCCCACGACCGCCAGGTCATCCTCACCCCGAAGGCCGGTGGCCGGCTGCCCCTGGTCGAGCTCGACAAGCCGGTCTCCGTGCTGCGCGTCGACGAGCACGACGGCGGCATCCACCGCGTCCACGGCCGCGCCTTCGTCCGCGAGCGCGCCGACGACCGCACCTACCGGGTCGGCTCCGGCGGCTTCTGGCAGGTCCACCCGCAGGCCGCCAACACCCTGGTCCGCGCGGTCATGCAGGGCCTGTTGCCTCGCAAGAACGACACCGCCCTCGACCTCTACTGCGGCGTCGGCCTGTTCGCGGGCGCCATCGGCCAGCGCATCGGCGAGAAGGGCGCGGTGCTCGGCATCGAGTCCGGCAAGCGCGCGGTCGAGGACGCCCGCCACAACCTCAAGGACCTCGACCGGGTCCGCATCGAACACGGCAAGGTCGACCAGGTCCTGCCCCGCACCGGCATCACCGAGTGCGACCTCATCGTCCTGGACCCGCCCCGCGCCGGCGCCGGCAAGCAGGTCGTCAAGCACCTCTCGGGCCTGGGCGCCCGCAAGATCGCCTACGTGGCCTGCGACCCGGCGGCGCTGGCACGCGACCTGGCGTACTTCCGCGACGGCGGCTACACGGTGCGGACGCTGCGGGCGTTCGACCTGTTCCCGATGACGCACCACGTGGAGTGCGTGGCGATTCTGGAGCCGGTGAAGAAAGACGCGTGACCTGCGGGTTTGTGGCGTAGGGCGGTCGTTCGGCCTGTTTCCGCCATGCAGCGGGTCGAGTGGACGGATCGACTCTCGCAGGCCACCTGACCTGCGCATTCATGAGGGAGGGGCTGCGGCGGGGACGCTTTCAGGGGGCAAAGGACTTCGGTACGGGCGTCCCGCCGCAGATCCCTGGCGAGGGCACGAGCTGCTCACCGGAGCCCACGCTCCTCGGAGCCGGGAGCGCGGCCCGGCCGAGCCGGACAACGTGGCTCCGTGGTCCGGGATCTTGAGCGGCTGGATCACCTCGCACCTTGATACCAGTCCGGTATCATCGTTGTATGGCGATGACACTCCGGCTTCCCGATGACCTTGATGCGAAGCTCACCGAGCGTGCCCGCCGCGAGGGCCGCAGCAAACAGGAACTCGCCATCGAGGCCATCCGTGATGCCCAGGACAGGGCGGAGCTGAAGGTCGACGATGTCCTGGCCGAGCTGATGCACAGCGATGCGGAGATCCTGGACTACCTGAAGTGACCGCAGTGCGCTACATCCAGATCGACGAGATCCTGGCCATCGCCCGCACGGTCAACGGTACCGAGCACAGCGTGCGTGACATGGGGCTTTTGGTGTCAGCGGTCGAACGGCCCCGGACCCACGTGTTCGGAGCCGAGCTGTATCCCACGCTGCACGAGAAGGCGGCGGCACTGCTGCACTCCGTTGCCCGCAATCACGCGCTGATCGATGGCAACAAGCGCACCGCGTGGCTCGCCATGCGCGTCTTCCTGCGGTTCAACGGCGTCAGTGCCGGTACTGCCCCGCCGCCCGTCTCCATCGCCGGCCCGTTCGTCGAGGAGGTCGCGCAGGACATCATCGACGTACCGGTCATCGCCAAACGCCTGTCGGCCTGGTTCCCCGTCTCCTGACGCACGACGACGCATGGGCCGGGCAGGCGCGGGCCCGACCGCACGCACCTGTCCGGCCATCCGGTGAGCGGCGAGCCCGGCACTGGAAGGAGCGTGTTGGCCGTCACGAGATCACCGGGCAGACGCATGGCTCTGATCGATGGGGCGATGTCAACGAGTGGGGAGCGGGTGGCGTGCGCTTTCGGGTGCGTCGCCGAGTCGCTCCGGGGTGGCCGGGAGTACCCGTTCAACCCGATGCCGTGTCACTCACGATCGGTAACATTCCCCTGGGCGACACACGAGGTGGGGGAACCATGGGGCTGGCGAACGAGAAAATCATCTCGCAGGTGGAGGACCTGCTGACCGGAAGGGTCGTGATCCCCTCCATCCAGCGTGACTTCGTATGGATGCGGCCCGATGTCCGGGACCTCTTCGATTCGCTGTACCGGGGGTACCCGGTCGGAGCCCTGCTGCTCTGGAAGACCAATCTGACCGTCCCCTTCAAGACAGCTGCCGTCGTTCAGACCGCCAAGTCGCGGCATCAGCCTCTCTATTTGCTGGACGGCCAGCAGCGGCTGACTTCCCTGGCCTGGGTGTACCGACCGGAATCGAAGGCCGACGGCCGTCACATCGACCTGCGCTTCGATGTGCGTACCGAGGAGTTCGTCAATCCGAGCGCGGTTCAGCGCAAGGACCCCTTGCTGTTTCCCGTGTCGCTGCTGTTGCAGGAGAACGTGCAGTTCTATCAGGTTCTGCAAGACGCTGGCGTGCCTCTCACCGATCCCGGGTTCGCCGCCTGGATGCATCGGCTGCAAAAGGTGAACAACATCAGGCACCACCAGATGGCTGTCATCACCTACGAGTCCGATGACTACGAGGAGGTCGCGGAGCTCTTCGCTCGACTGAACAAAGGCGGTCGCCGGCTGTCCAAGGGGGATCTCGTGTACAGCGCCATCGCGGCGCGGTGGTCCGACGGCCTGGATGCCATGGACGCCTTCCACCAGGAACTGCAGGACAGCAACTTCGCGCTGAACAGGGAGGCCGTGCTGCGCCTCATGAGCCTTCTCGCGGGGACCGGCGCACACCACATCAAGCTCATCGGGGCGGAGGTCGACGAAGTCGCGCTGAAGGAAGCCTGGCAGGCCACCGAAGCGGCGTTGCGCCACGCCATCGACTTTCTGCGGGCTGAGTGCTCGATCCCCCGGTCCGAGATCCTGTCTTCTCCCAACCTCACCATCGTGCCGGCGCTCCTGCTGCACGATCGGGGCGGCAAGCTCCGTCCGGGCGAGGCGCAGTTGCTGCGCCGATGGGTCTACACGGCGATGGCGTTCAGCCACTATTCGCTGCAGGTCGAGGGAAAGCTGGAAGCGGAGGCCAGGCTGATCCGGGCGCGGGGTGGCGAGGACCTGTTCGCCGAACTCATCCGCCGGGCCTCCGGCCCCCGCTCCGCCGACAGCTCTCTGCACCCCAGGGACCTGGAGCAGAAGTACTCCACTCATCCCTTCTTCAAGCTGCTCTACATTGCCGCGCTGCGGGGCGGAGCGCGGGACTGGGCGACCAACATCACGATCAACGACCAGCCGATGAACACCGGCGCGAGGATCGAGTTCCACCATGTGTTCCCGCGCGCCCGGGTGCAGCCGGTCTACGCGAAGGAGGAGTGGAACAGCCTGGCCAACCTGGCCTTCATCACCGGTCAGACGAACAAGATGATCTCGTCCAGCCTCCCCGACGCGTACATGCAGGGCGTCGCCACCGAACGGCTGGCGGAACAGTGGATCCCCGCCGATCCGGAGTTGCGGACTCTCGATCGGTTCCCCGACTTTCTGGCCGCGCGCAGGGCCCTGCTGGTCGATGTCCTCAACAGATTGCTGGGGCTTCCCGCCTACGCCGGGCAAGCAGCTCACCAGGACACCGACGAACTGCCGGACGACGAGGCGGTGATCGCAGAGGAAAGAGCTGCACCCACACTCGTCGGGACGCGGGTTCAGGAGCTCCGGACAGAACAAGGCATCGAGATCCACGCGATCTACGAGGGCCGGCGCGCCCAGGCCTTCTACGATCCGTCGTCCCGCGTCGTGAGCATTCACTCCGGTCCCGGCCGAGGTGAGTACGAGTCGCCCAGCGGAGCGGCAGCGGCCGTGGTGAGCGCTCTCAACCCGCTCGTCAAACCGAACCGCAACGGTTGGGCGTTCTGGACGGTCACGTCCACGGGGAATCTGCTGCAGAGCATCCGTCAGTAGGACCCCTGAGCTCAGCGGGCGCGCACACGCAGGGCATCAGCACTCCCGGGCCTGTCGGTTGCAAGAGCCATGGGGGATTCGTCGTCCAAGGCATCCGGTCACTCGGAGGCGGCCGGACGCCCCGCGTACCGGCGTTGACCGGACGCTGCCCGGGGAAGGGCGGCCCGGTGAGCTCGACGGGGTCGTCAAGGCACTGGACAAGCCGGTCGAGTGGGGGATCCGCGGGCCGACCCCGACGCCGGGCGGGTCGGCGCGGTCGAGGACTTCTACCGCAACGCTTCATCCACCAGCTGACCCGGGCCGGGAGGCGGCCGACCCTTCCCGAGTTCTCCTCCCGGGACCGGGCGGCGGGCTCTCCGTCGTAGTGGTGGAACCGAGCATGGCACCCCTACCGCGCTCGGGCCTCTCGGTAGGTTGCACAAACTCCGACGTCGCTGCTTGCCGCGATTGCGCAGAGACGGGTCTCGAACCGTGCTTCAGGATGTGCGATCAGACAAGGCGTGAGCCGGATGAAACATCCAGTTCACCGTGACGACATCGGGAGTCCGCTGTGCACTGGAGAAAACTGCTCGTCCCCCTGACCTCGCTCCTGCTCCTTGTGACGGCTTCCGCCGGCGCGGGAGCGGCGGCGGCGTCCACCGGTTCCCCCGCCGGTGCCGGCACCGAAGTGGCCGCGGCCGACTACGGCGCTCCCGGCCCCTACGCCACCGCCGTGGAGGTCGGGGCGGTGACCACCCTGTACTACCCGCGTGACATCGCGACCAGCGACCGCCGCCACCCCGTGATCGTGTGGGGCAACGGCACCTTCGCCTTCCCGGTCGTCTACCGCGACCTGCTGCTCCACTGGGCCAGTCAGGGCTTCATCGTCGCCGCCGCCAACACCCCGCAGTCCAACCTCGGCATCTCCATGCGCGCCGGGATCGACCTGCTCACCCGCCGCAACGCCGACCAGGGCAGCCCCTTCCACGACCGTGTCGACCTGGAGCACATCGGGGCGTCCGGTCACTCGCAGGGCGGCGCCGCCGCCATCGTCGTCGGCGCGGACCCGCGCATCGACACCATCCTGCCCATCCAGCCCGGACCGCTCGCCGACATCGACGGTGTACACGTACCCGCGCTCCTGCTGGCCGGGCAGAAGGACAGCATCGTCTTCCCCTTCCTGGTCAAGGCCTTCTACAACGACGCCGACCACATACCGGCCATCTACGGGGAACTGCGCGGCGCCGATCACCTCACGGTCGTGGGCGACCCCGGCCCGTTCGCCGCGCCCACCACCGCCTGGTTCAAGGCACACCTGATGGGGGACCAGACGGCGCGTGCGCAGTTCTTCGGGGCCGACTGCGGGATCTGCACCGACAGCGGCACCTGGTCCGACGTCCGCCGCAACGGCCTCGCGAACCGGTGACCCGCTCCCGGAGACCCCTGCCGCCGTGACCGGCGGCCGTCCCGATCCACACCGTCCGCCCCTGACGCGACCGCGACCAGGGGCGGCCGGTTCCCGTTCGCACATAGAAGGACTGCCATGGACCTCATCGCGACCACCGGGCAGGGCAAGGTCCGAGGCCGTTTCCACAACGGGATCGCCACCTTCCTCGGCATCCCGTACGCCGCCCCGCCCTTCGGCGCCCACCGCTTCCGCGCTCCCGCCCCGGTCGAGCCCTGGGAAGGGGTACGAGACGCTCTGGAGTACGGGCCGACCGCCCCCAAACGCCCCTACCGCCCGCCCCTCGACCGGCTGATACCCGATCCGAGCATCCCCGGGGACGACTGTCTCAACCTCAACGTCTGGACCCCGTCCGTCGGCGAGGGCCGGCTGCCCGTCATGGTCTGGATCCACGGGGGTTCCCTGCGCAACGGATCGGCGAGCCTGCCGCTCTACGACGGGGGCGCCTTCGCACGCGACGGGGTGGTCCTCGTCTCCGTCAACTACCGGCTCGGCGTCGAGGGGTTCGGGGTCTTTCCCGACGCCCCTGCCAACCGGGGCCTCCTCGACCAGATCGCGGCCCTGAAGTGGGTCCGCGACAACATCACCGCCTTCGGCGGGGATCCGGCGAATGTCACCGTGTGCGGGGAGTCCGCCGGCGCGATCAGCATCGCGGCCCTCATGACCAGCCCCGGCGCGGCCGGGCTGTTCCACCGGGCGATCCTGCAGAGCGGCCCGCCGCACACGGTGTCGCGCCGCGAGGGCGCGAGGACCGTACGGTCGATGGCGAAGAGACTGCGGATCCCCGCCACCGCCGAGGCGTTCGCGGCGGTGGACCGGGACCTGCTGCTGGACGCGCAGGCCGCCGTCGTCGACCGGTCCGACCCCATCGGCGGCGGTCCCGGCTTCCATATCGTGGTCGACGGCGACGTGGTGCCCGCCGCCCCGCCGCTTCCCGAGGCCGACCTGCTGCTGGGCTGCAACCGGGAGGAGTACCGGCTGTGGTTCGTACCCGGCGGAACCGTGGACCGGATCAGCCGGCTCACCCTGCGGCTGGCGCTGCTGAAGATCCGTGTCCCGCAACGCGTGGCACGCCTGTACCGAGCCACCCGGCCGCACGCCAAACCCGGTGAGATCCTGGGGGAGATGGCCACCGATCTGCTGCTGCGGGGGCCGATCAACCGACTCGCCGACTCCCGGCCCGCCCGCACCTTCGTCTACGAATTCCGCTGGCGCTCGCCCGTGATGGGGCTCGGCGCGTGCCATGCGCTGGAACTGGGCTTCGTCTTCGACAACCTGCGCGCCGCCGAGGACCTGACCGGGCCCGGCGCGCCCCAGCCACTGGCCGACGCCATGCACCGGGCCTGGGTCGCCTTCGCCACGACCGGACAGCCGGGCTGGTCCGGCTGGAACGCGGACCGGCCCGTCATGGTCTTCGACCACCCCGGCACCGGCCCGGTCCTCGCACCCCGTGACGAGGAACTCGGCGCCTGGCTCTGAGAGATGACGGGCCGGGCGCCCGGCGAGGGCGGCTGCTCGCCCACGCCGGGCGCTCGCCGAATCCGGCCACGGTTCATCCGCCTTCCGCGGCTCCCGCGGATCCCTGCCCTCCGGTGACCCCGCGCTGATCCGCGGGCCCGGCCAGGTCCCTGGCGACGAGCGCAGCCTGGATCAGCCGCGCCTGCGCGGGAATCGCGAGGTCGAGGCCCGTCAGCGCGCTCACTCGCTGCAACCGGTAGTCCAGGGTGTTGCGGTGGACGCACAGCTCCAGCGCCGTCCGGCGGCGGTTGAGCCCCCGCTCCACGAACACGCGCAGCGTCTCAAGCAGGTACGGATGCTCCTCCAAGGGATCGAGCTTGGCCGCCAGCCGTACCAGGCCGTCCCCGGGGCGCGCGATCTGGTGCTCCAGCAGCACGTCGTCGAGGCGGTAGCACCCGGGCGGGCGTCCCAGGCGCCGGACGAGGTCCAGCACGCGGACGGCCTCCTGCGCCGCCGAGGAGATGGCCGCCGGTACGGAGGAGCGGGCGGCGGCGGCGCGCACGGGCTGCCCCACGTCCTTCTCCAGCCGGGCCACCAGGCCCGGCACGTCGGACGTGCCCGGCAACAAGGCGATCCGGGCGACGTGGTCCATCAGTACGGGAATGCCGGTGAAGGCGTCGAGCGAGGACTGCACCAGTCTGCTCGGCGGGTCGGACTCGAACGCGAAGGCGACCACCTCGTGCTCACCCACCACGGCCACCCGTGCCACGCCCGCCAGCTCCTCGTAGGGCCGTCCTGCCAGTAGGGCGCCGAGCAGGGCCCGCCGTACGCGCTTGTCCTCGCTGTGGAGGTCCTCCTGGGCGTTCTGGTGGGCGAGGACGACCGCGGGCAGCGCGGTGTGCAGGCAGGCGAGCAGCTTGCCGCCCGCCCCGGCCAGCTCACCGGGCTCCGCGACCTCGGTCAGCGTCTGCCACCACACCTCGGCGCCGATCAGGTACGCGGCGATCACCGCCTCCAGGGGGACGCGCTCCTCGGCCCGGCGCGCCGACCACTCGATGAGCCGGGTCAGATCGCCCGGCCCCATCGGACCCTCGCCGACGCCGTCGCGCAGGGCCCTGAGCAACAGCGCGTGCACCGCCGCGATGGACCGCGTCACCTCGCCCTGGAGGGTGGCGCGGGGCAGCGCCCCGTAGAACGGCGCCTCCGCCGCGCAGCGGGCGACCACGACGGCCGTGAGGTCACCGACCCGGGCGGCCATCCGGGCGTGCAGGTCCGACATCGGCGCATCGTCACACCGCCCGGGCCGTGCCGTCAATCGGAACCGCGGGTCCGGCGGCGCGGTCGGTGCCCCGGGTGCGTCCCCGAACCCCTCCCGGCCGCGAGTGGAGCCGGATCGGTTTCCCATGTCTGGAGCCACTCCTGGTCCGTGCGGTGGAGCCCGCGGAAGTACTGCGAACACCGCGTGCCCGGGATGTGCTCGGGCCATGGCACCGGGCACAACGACGGCCGTCGGCCGGGCCCGATAATGGCGTCATGATCAAGAGGCGTCTGCGTGTGGTGCTGGCCGAGGACTCCGTCGTTCTCCGTGACGGTATGGTCGAGCTTCTCGGCGCCCGCGGATGCGAGGTGGTGGCCACCGCCGGGACGGCACCCGAGCTGCTCGCCGGGGTGATCGAGCACCGGCCCGACGTGGCCGTGGTGGACATCCGGATGCCGCCCACCCACACCGACGAGGGCATTCGCGCCGCGGTCGAGATCCGTGCGAGGACTCCCGAGGTCGGCATCCTGGTCTTCTCCCAGCACGTCGAGACGGCCTGGGCCTCCCGGCTGCTGGCCGGCGGCGCGGTGGGTATCGGGTATCTGCTGAAGGAACGGGTCGCCCGGACCTCGGAGTTCGTGGACGCGCTGCACCGGGTCGCCGAAGGGGGCGTGGCGCTCGACCCCGAGGTGGTCACCCTCCTGATGCGCGGTGGCGGGCGCACACGGGTGGAGACTCTGACGCCGCGCGAGGGCGAGGTACTGGAGCTGATGGCGCAAGGCCACTCCAACCGTTCCATCGCCGCGCTGCTGGTGGTGTCGGAGCGTGCGGTGGAGAAGCATGTCGCCGCTGTCTTCAGCAAGTTCGGTCTCCGGGCGACCCACACCGACAACAGGCGGGTGAAGGCCGTCCTGACCTACTTGGCGGAGAGCGGCGGTCGAGGCTTCAGCACAGATTCGTCGGCAGCTCGGCGGTGACGACCGTGGGCCCGCCGGGTGGGCTGTCCACCCGCAGGGTTCCGTCCACCGCCGCGAGCCGCTCGGCCAGACCGGTCAGGCCGGTGCCGGTGCCGAGCGTCGCGTCGCCGCGGCCGTCGTCGCGCACGATCAGCCGGATGCGGCCGTCCGCGGCGACGGCCATGAGGCCGGCCGAGCGGGCGCCGCTGTGCTTGGCGATGTTGGTGAGAAGCTCGGCGGCGCAGAAGTAGAGGGCCCGTGCGACGGCTGGGTGCGGGTGTTCCCGCAGGTCCAGGTGGACGGCGACCGGTACCGGCGAGGCGGCGGCAAGGCCCGGCAGCGCCTCGCCGAGACCGCCGTCCAGCGCCACCGGGTGGATTCCCCGGGTGAACCGCCGCAGTTCGGCGACGGTGTCGTCGGTCTGGGTGCGGGCGCGGTCCACCAGGGTCCGCAGCCGCCCGAGGTCCGGACCCGCGGTGGGCGAGAGCGCGTCGTCGGCCAACGAGAGGGTGATCGCCAGGGCGACGAGCCGTGCCTGGGTGCCGTCGTGCAGGTCACGCTCCAGGCGGCGGAACTGGTCGGTGGTGTCCGTGAGCAGGGTGGCACGGGCAGTCTCCAGCTCCCGGACGCGCCGCTGGGCACGGGCCGGGCCGAGCAGCAGCCGTGCGAGTCGTCGGTTCGCCCCGCTCAGCGAACGGATCGTGGCGGGCACCGCGGACAGGAGGAGCAGGCCCAGCACGGTGGAGGCGGCGGCCGGCCAGCCGGCCGGCCGCGGGCCCGGTTGCAGCAGGCGGATCCAGAGCGGAAAGCCGATCAGCCAGCCGCAGCCGAGGGGAAGCGCTACGGCGGAGGCGAATCCGAGCACTCCGAGGGGCAACCGCAGCACCAGATAGAGCAGCGTCCGCCAGGCGACCGGATCGGTCAGCACCGTACGGCCACGGCCGATGACGCCCGCCGGGAGAACCGGCTTCGCCGGTGCCTCGACGTACTCGCCGAGCAACCGGCCGACCAGCCGCCGGTGCAGCGCCCCCAGGCCCCGCGTGCCCAGCAGTGCGGCGACCACGAACGGCAGACCGAGCACGGTGAGCGAGAGCAGCGCCCCCGCGTACAGGACGGCGAGAGCGTAGACACCGCCCAGCAGGGCAAACGGCAGCCCGACGACGGCGAAGGCCCATTCGCCGCCCCGGACGGACAGGTATCGCCGCCGCTCAGCCGTCTCCGGCACCGGGCGCCCCGGCCGGTCCCGCGTGGCGGGCGGCACGGCCGAGCCTGCGGGCGGTGCCTTCACCCCGGTCCGGAGTCCCGTGCGGGTGGGCGTCCGGTCGCCCGCCGCATCTCCGGCAACGGATCCGCTGCCGTGCTCAGTCACGGCCACCGCCCACCAGTTCCGCGGCCGGGCCGTTGACCGCCCGCAGGCCCGTGGCCAGGATGCCCGGGACGGTCAGCAGCGCCGCACCCGCGACGATGAACCAGCAGGCGGCCACCGGGACGGACGGCACCGGCGAGCCGGTCACCGCCGTGCTGAACGCCGCCGACGCGGCGCCCGCGACCGCCGCTCCGAGCAGGACACCCACCGCCGTGGTCAGCGCCGCTTCCACGGTCAGCATGCGCATCAGCTGCGGCCGGGTAGCGCCGACCAGCCGCAACAGCGCGAACTCGCGGCGTCGTTCAGCGGTCACGGCGACCAGGGTGTTGAGGGTGGAGACGGCGGCGAAGCAGGCCAGCAGCGCCAACTCGGCCTGGCGCAGCCAGACGTCCGTCGCGGAGGTGACGCTCGTCGCCGCCGGGTTCGCGACATGCTCGGCGGTGCTTGTCATGATCAGCATGGTGCCCGACAGTCCCACGAGCAGTGCCACCGGGACCACGGCGGACGACATCCGCCGCGCGTACCCGCGCAGGTTGGCGTCGGCCAGCCATCCTGCACCGGGTACCAGCGCCCGTACCGGTGCTCCCAACGCGGCCGCCAGGAGACGCGCCGTGAACGGCCCGGTCAGGGCGACGGCGATGAGCAGGACCAGCGAAGCGAGCAACGCCGCCTGCCCCGCCTTGTCCGACTGCTCCGCCGGCCTCGTCGCGGCCAGCCGCAGCAGCAGGACGCCGCCCACCAGCACGCCGATTCCGGCGAGCAGGCGTGGCGCACCCGTCCGCCCGTGCTCTGTCGAACTCGCGGTGAGGGCTGCCGCGGGCGCGATGCGGGAGATCCTCCGGGCCGCGACGGCCGAGGCTGCCAGGCCGACCGCGAGCGCGGCGGCCAGCGCGACCAGCATCGGTACCGGTGTCACCGGTACCCGAACGCCCGGCGCGGCCAACCCCAGCCGCTGGAGCTCGGCGAGGAGACGCCGGGCCGCGGCCACCCCGACGAGCCAGCCCGGCGCGGCCATCAGCAGGGTGGTCGTGAGGACCTGGAAACGGACCAGCCGCCGTGCCTGACGGGGCGACGCCGCGATGGTGCGCAGCAGGGCCAGCTCACGGTGCTGCTGACGGACAGCGAAACCCAAGGCGTTGACCACGACGAAGAACGCGACCAGGACGGCGATTTCGCCGAAGGCGCCGGCGATCACCATCAGCCCGGGGCCTGCGGTCGCCTCTCGGACGGAGGCCGGTGTGGTGACATCGGCGGCGAAGAGGGAGCCGAACAGTGTCACGGTGGCAATGGCGAGGAAGAGCGCGACTGCCGGACCGGCGAAGGCGGCCGGGCGCCGGCGCATCTGTCCCAGGGCGATCGAGGCCATCGTGTTCACCCGCCCAGCCGGTTCAGGCGCTCGCCGACCTGGGTGGCGGAGGGCCGGTCGAGTTCGTCCACCACCAGGCCGTCGGCGAGCAGCAGCACGCGGTCCGCGTATCCGGCGGCGACCGGATCGTGGGTCACCATCACGCAGGTCCGGCCGTCCCGGTCCACACCGGCGCGCAGCAGAGCGAGGATCTCGTGGCCGGTGGCCCGGTCGAGCGCACCCGTCGGCTCGTCGGCGAAGAGCAGCTGAGGGCGGGAGACCAGGGCCCGGGCGATGGCCACCCGCTGCTGCTGCCCGCCGGACAGCTGCCCGGGGCGGTGCCGCTCACGCCCGGCCAGTCCGACCCGGTCGAGCGCGTGCAGAACCCGGCCCCGGTCGGGTCGCTTTCCGGCCAGCCGACCGGGGAGTTCGACGTTCTGCGCGACTGTCATCGCCGGCATCAGGTTGAACGCCTGGAAGACGAACCCGACCCGGCCGCGCCGCAGCTCCGCCAGCCGCCGCTCGGGCAGCCGGGACACCTCGGTACCGCCCCACCACACGGAGCCACGGGTGGGCCGGTCCATTCCCGCGAGGCAGTGCAACAGGGTGGTCTTGCCGGAGCCCGACGGCCCCATCACCGCTGTGAACGTCCCGGGCGCGAGGTCTACCGACACCCCGCGCAGCGCATGCACCGCGGCAGCGCCGCGCCCGTACTCACGGTGCAGGTCATTCGTCCGGGCGGCGGTTCCCGCCCCGTTTTCCGTCGTCGTCCCAGCCATGCCCTCATCCTCGGCGGACACGGCACGGCGATCGATCGTGCCGGCCCCCGGTTCAGGGGTTCGGGAAACCGAACCCCGCCCGCCGGCGGGCGGGGGCGTCCGGCCGTCCGTGGTGGACGCCGCGCCGCGGATTCCATCCCGCCCGGACGCGGTACCGCCTGCCCCGAATGCCACCTGATCCCCACGCGCACGGGCCCCCGGTCCACCGCTGGCCGGAAGTGGGTGCTGGTGCGGGGGGCCCGAACGAGGGGGTCTAGGCAAGGAGCGGGTGAGCCCGGACAGTGAGGTGTCATGAGCCGAATCGAACGATCCGGAGCACTACGGTTCGGAAGGCGGCGGGACTCGCCTGCGGGCGTACCGAATCCGGCGGCCATGACGGCGATGGAGCCGCTGGGCGAAGGGCTGGAGGCCCGTCCGGTGGCGCGGGCCGCCGCCTCCGACATCGGCGCACTGCGCCGTGCGGTCGCCCGGCGTTCCGGACCACTGCTCTGTTCCGGCCTCCTCGACACCTGGCCGGCCCGCAGCGCGTGGAATCCGGCCGCCCTGGCGGAGCACCACGGCGCACGGCAGGTGACGGCCCTGCTGGACCTCCCGGACACCGGTGTCCTCTTTCCGAGGGACCAGCGGCACTACGAGCGGAAGCTGAGCTTCGCCGAGTTCATCGGGCGGATGGAATCGGCCGGGCCCTCCGCACCCTGCTACCTGGCGTATCAGCGGGCTCACGAGATCTTCGATCCTGCCGACTGCGACTTCGCCTCCCTGCTGCCGCCCGACCGGTACCCCACCGATACACGGGTGTGGATCGGCTCCGCCGGGACGCGGTCGATGCTGCATTCGGATCTCAAGGACAATTTCTTCTGCCAGCTCTGGGGGGAGAAGAGCGTGACCCTGCTCTCCTGGCGCAACAGCAGGGCCGCGTACCCCTTTCCGGACAACCTGGTGAACAGCCAGGTGGACATCGCCGCTCCGGACATGGGCCGCTTCCCCCGCCTGAGGGACGCGGTGCTCCACCATGTGCGCGTGGGCCCCGGCGACCTGCTCTACATCCCGCGCGGCTGGTGGCACGACATCCGGGCACACACCCCGTCGGTCTCGGTCAACCACTGGTTCGGGCGGCCGATCGGCCTCCCGCAGTATCTGGCGCTGCTCGGGATTCTCGGGCCGGCCTACTGGAAGGCCACCGCCCGCGACTTCATCGCGCACGGGCTGCTGCGCCGCGAGGAGCCGACCCGCTTCTTCTTCAGCCCCCCGTCCACGGGCAAGCGGCTCTACGACGCGCTGCGTTCGGGCGACTTCTCCCGAGGGAACGATCCCAGCGCGTCCTAGGGGCCGGCCCGTCATCCCCGGCGGGCGCGCGACGACGGCCGCCGCACCTCGCGGCGTCGCCGGAACGTCCGCGTACATCCCGTACGCGGATGTCCCTCCGTCCCGCGACGCACCGCATCCGATGCCGCGCGCTGATCCGCCGGAGACTCCGGGACAGCCCTTGAGGGCCGGCCCGCCAGGGTTTCCCGCAGCGCAGCGGGACACCTCACCGACTCAGGAGACCAGGCTTGGCAGAGAAGGCCGGACATCAATCGCGGCGCGTGCTGATCACCGGCGGCGCCTCGGGCATCGGCGCCGCCATCGCGCGGCGCTTCGTACGGGACGGCGCGCGGGTGGCGGTTCTGGACCGCGACCGGGACGCCCTCGCGCGGTTCGCGAAGGACACTCCCGGAGCGGGGTTGCTGCTCCACGCGGATGTGGGGGAGGAGACATCCGTACAGGACGCGTTCGCCGAGGCGGACGCGTCCTGGGGCGGACTGGACGTGGTGTGCAACAACGCCGGGATCAGCATCCGGCGGCCCTTCCTGGAGACCTCGCTCGCGGAGTGGGAACAGACGCTGCGGGTGAACCTCACCGGAGCCTTCCTGGTCGCCCGCGAGGCGGGGCGCCGGATGGTGACGGGCGGCGGTGTCCTCATCAACACCGCGTCGGTCAGCGGCATGGTGGGCATGCCCGACTACGCCGCGTACAACGTGAGCAAGGCCGGGCTGATCGAACTCACCAGGACCCTGGCCCTGGAGCTGGCACCGGGGGTCCGGGTCAACGCCATCTGTCCCGGCTATGTGCTCACACCCATGCAACGGGCCGAGTACACCGAGGCGCAGCTTGCCGAGCAGGCCGGGACACTGCCGCTGAAGCGGCTCGGCTCCCCGGAGGAGATCGCCGCCCTGGCGGCCTATCTGGCCTCCCGGGAGGCCGCGTTCGTCACGGGCCAGACGTTCGTGATCGACGGGGGCGAGACGGCCGGGGGACTGGCCAGTGCCGCCCGGCGGCACGACGGACCCGACGGACCCGGGCAATCGACGTACACAGGGAACCGACAACAGGACCGCGCATGAGTGGGGGAGCACGATGAACGACGCGAAGCAGCCGGAGGCACCGGAGCGGGCACTGCTCCCGGCGGTCAGCTCGTACACGGAGTGGGACCCGTTGCGGGAGGTGGTGGTGGGGAGCCTGCTGGGCGGGGTCTTTCCCGACTGGCAGGAATCCATGGCGCACGTCGTGCCCGAATCCGCCCAGTCCGTCTTCCGGGAGCTGGGCGGGTCCCCCTTGCCCGCAGACCTTCTCAAAGCGGCCGAGGAGGAACTGGAGGGCCTGGCCCAGGTGTTGGAGGACCACGGGATCGCGGTGGTCCGGCCGGACACCGTTCAGCACCAGGTGCCGTTCCGGACGCCGCGATGGAGTTCCGGCGGCGGACTCTACGCCGGGATGCCCAGAGATCTGCTGATGGTCGTCGGCGACGCCATCATCGAGGCCCCGATGTCCTGGCGCTGCCGCCACCATGAGGTGGATGCCTTCCGTTCGCTGATCAAGTCGTACTTCCGGCGCGGCGCCCGGTGGCTGCCGGCTCCGCGCCCGCAGCTGACCGATGAGCTGTACCGCACCGGGGCCGAGCCGGGCGAGTGGGCGGTGACCGAGTTCGAGCCCGTCTTCGACGCCGCCGACTTCCTGCGCTTCGGCCGTGATCTCGTGGTCCAGCGCAGCCATGTCACCAACGAGTTCGGCATCGACTGGGTGCGGCGTTCCCTCGGCCCGGAGTTCAGTGTGACGGTGGTCGACACCGACGACCCGCACGCGATGCACATCGATGCCACCATGGCTCCGCTGGCGCCGGGCAAACTCCTGGTCCACCCCGAGCGGTACGTCCCCCATGAGCTCTTCGAGGGCTGGGAGATCCGGCCCGCCCCGGCGCCGACCCTTCCCCAGGACTGGCCGATGTACTTCTGCAGCCCATGGGTGAGCATGAACGTGCTCTCACTCGACCCGGAGACGGTGGTGGTCGAGCGCCAGGAACAGCCGCTCATCGACGCGTTGACGGCCTGGGGATTCCGCTGCGTACCGGTGGACTTCCGGCATGTCTACACCTTCGGCGGATCCTTCCACTGCGTCACGCTGGACACCGTGCGTGAGGGCGGGCCCGCGCGATATCTGTCCGTGCCCGACGGCCGGTGATACGGGACCGTCAGGCGGGGAACATGACCCGCGAGTAGTCGGGGCGCAGCAGGACGTTGTTGTCGTACAGGCAGTACTCCACGGCCAGCAGTGGCAGGGCCGGGTCGTCCGGGCCCGCCGCCGCGCGCGCCGCGTCGCGCACGGCGTCGACGGTGGCGAAGCGGGCGGCGAGCCCGGCGCAGACGTCGTAGGCGGTCCGGGCGGCGCGGTCGTCCCAGTAGCCCGGCAGACCGATCGCCGCGAGGACCGCGCGGGTGCTGTCCGGCTCGGTGCCGACGACCAGCTCCACGAGCGCGCGGGCGAGCGGACCGGCACTCTCCCGCGCCGGAGGACTCTTCTGCGCCGGGGCGCTTTCCCGCGCCGGCGTAACTTCCCGCGCCGGGGCGCTTTCCCGTGCCGGTGCGTTCTCCCGCGCCGGGCCGCTCTCCCGTAGCTGCTTGAGCAGCGCCATGACCCCGTCCGCCGCGATGATGGCCCGGACCCTTCCCGCCGCCCGGTCCTCATCGGGCCGACCCGGTGCGGAACGGAGGCGCTCGCACCACTCGTACAGCCGCTCCTCGTCGGTATGGCGGGCGAGGAACGCGGGCCAGTCGAGGCGGGCCCGGTAGGCGCGGGACAGGAACGTCTTCTCCACGTGGGCGAAGAACTCGTCCACGGCGCGGGCGCTGCCGAGGGCCTCGACCAGCGCTGCCGGGTAGCTGAAGGTGGGGTGCACCAGGTCGACCTCGTCCAGCGGCCCGTCCGGGCCGACGGAGTACGCCGCGGCCGAGGTGTCCTCGATCAGGCCGTCGCCCAGGTCGAAGACCCGGGTGGCGCGGGTGATGAGCGAGTCGTCGAAGCGCTCGCCCAGGCGCAGCTCACTGACGGTGCGCAAGGTGGCCGAGACCGTCTCCGGGGTGGCGTAGGTGTTCCCCAGGAACATGTCCAGCCGCCGGGGCGGCAGGGGCAGACCGTGGTCGCGGCGGAACGCCTCGTCCTCTTCCAGCCAGTCGACCTGGGCCCGTACGGCGTGCCGGGCGCGGTAGGGGACGCGGGTGCGTTTGAGGTTGTCGTCGTCGTACGAGCCGAACTGGTTCCAGCTCGGCTCGAAGCGCGACTCCAGCAGCGCCCGGATCTCTCCCCGCTCCAGCGCGGGGTTGGGCAGCAGGTAGCAGGTCCAGCTCACGGGCTTCGCGCGGCCGTGGTTCAGCTTCCGCATCCGTGCGGCCATCTCGAAGAGCAGTTCGTTGCTGCCGACGTTGATCTCCGAACAGACCAGCCACACACGGGAGACCCCACGGTCGGCGAGGAAGGTGATGTCGGCCATCACCACATCGAGGTCACGGACGCGGTGGCGCCGTCCCTTGACCATCGGCTCCGTGCAGAAGTAGCAGCGGTACGGGCAGCCGCGCTGGATCTCCACCGCGACATGGACATCCGCGTCCGGTCCGGTGACGCGCTGCGGACCGTAGAAGTCCAGCAGGTCGCTCAGGACGGCTTCGGTGTACTCGGTGTGGTCGGCGGGCGGCAGGAAGACCCGGGGGGTGAGGGTGTAGCCGTCGCCCGAGCGGTGGGCGAGGTTGCCGATCCGCTCCACGTCGCGATGGGCCAGTACGTCGTCCAGATGCTCCAGTACCTCGTCCGGCTCGCCGGTCACCCCGAAGTCGGGCTGGAGCCGCTCCAGCAGGTCCGGAGTGCGGGTGGTGAAGCCGAAGCCGCCGAGCATTATCGGACACTCCGTCAACTCTCGTAAAATTCCTATGAGTTGCTGGGTGTCATGAAACGGCCAGTAGCTGTTCCTGCGCACGGGCGGGGCGCCCGGGAGGTCGTGGTCGGCGTAGTTCCAGATGAAGATGGAGTCCAGCTGGCGCAGATGGATGCCGATGAGCCGGGGGTCGGTGCGCTCCAGGGCCTCGCGCAGGGTCGCGCGCCATGACTCCTTGGGGGTGTGCAGCAGGTCGAGGCGGGCGGTCGAGAGGCCGTGCCGCGCGGCGAGCGCCGAGACCTGGACGAAGGCGTAGGGATAGATGGGCAGCGCCGGGTAGTTGGAGGCGCTGAGGAGAAGGATGTCCGCGCCCTGTCGCGCTCGGGCGGTCGTGTGGTCGACCAGCATGCGGCGAATGGTGACACGCTGCGGTTCACCGCGCCAGCCGTCCGTCACGCCGGGTGTCCGAATCGGTGCGCTCGGTTGTCCGCACCCTTGACTGGTCATGAGCAACCCGGAGGATGGGGGAGCGTCGCCGCCGTCCGAACGGGACTCCGCGGCGGCCTTCCGCGTAAGCGTCCTACCGCTTTCCGTCATCGCCGCAGGTCACGGTTGCCGTTGTGGGCCTGCCGCTTCCACCCATGGGGAGGAGTGGGCCTGTGATCGCCCCTGTGCTGTCAGCGGACTCCCACGTCGTCGAACCCGTACGGCTGTGGACCGAGGGGCTGGAACGCCGGTACCGCGACCGCGCGCCCCGGGTCACCTGGGACTCCGGACGCGGCGGCTGGTACTTCACCTGCGACGACTTGAGACCCGCTCTGGTCAACACCCTCTATGCCACCGACACCACGCCGGAGAACTTCGCCGACGGGGCGGAGACCGTGGTCGAGGCGGCCCGCGCCGGCGGGAGCGATCCGGCCGCGCGGCTCAAGGACATGGCCCTGGACGGAGTCGCCGGGGAGGTGCTGTACCCCAGCCTGGCCCTGCACCTGTTCTGGCTCGCCGACGGCGACTTCCAGCGCGCCTGCTTCCGGGCCTACAACGACTGGCTCGCCGACTACGTCCGGTACGCGCCCGAGCGGCTGGCCGGCCTCGGGCTGATCTCGCTCTGGGACACCGAGGAGGCCGTTCGGGAGCTGCGCCGCTGCCACGGCCTCGGCCTCAGGGGCGCTGCCGTCTGGGCCTCCGCCCCGGCCGAGCGGGACTTCGCCGGAGCGGCCAACGACGCGTTCTGGCGGGAGGCGCAGGAGCTGGGCATGCCCGTCTCCATGCACTGCCTCAGCGGCTACCGCGACAGTCCCCGGCTCTTCGACTACGCGACACCGATGGGCCGCATCCAGCGCAACATGGCCTACCCGGAGGAGATGACGCACACCCTGACCGACCTGATCTTCTCCGGAGTCCTCCAGCGCTTCCCCGGCCTCCATGTCGTCCTGGCCGAGAACGACATCGGCTGGATCGCCTACCACCTGCTGCACGCCGACCGGATCTACGACAAGCTCGGCCCGGCGCTGCGCACCGACCTCACGATGCCGCCGAGCGACTATTTCCGCCGCCAGGTCCACGCCACCTTCACCGAGGACGAGGTGGGCGTGCTGACCATGCGCCGGCTGGGTGCGGACAACTTCCTCTGGGGGAGCGACTACCCGCACTACGAGGGCAGTTGGCCGCACTCCGCGCAGGTGCTGGACCGCGGCCTGGCCGACGCCGGCGAAGCGGCCCGGGAACAGGTGACCTCGGGCAACTGCGCGCGCCTGTACCGGTTCGATCTCGCGGCACTGTCGGCCCAGTGAAGGAGACCCGTATGCCGGAACAGAGCACACACCCCTGGTACCGCTTCATCGGCGACGACATCGAGCGCAGGACCCGGGCCGACGTCGGCTTCACCAACCTGATCTCCAGCCGTCCCTACACACTGGATCCCGGAACCCTGCGAGGGTTCATCGACCGGAACGCCCTGATCCGCGAATTCCAGCGGATCACCCGCGACGTCTTCCTGGCCAGTCTGCACGGTGAGGCCGACCCCGCCATCGCGGAGACCATCGTGGCCGGACAGCCGCCGGAGCGGGGCCGTGAGTTCCATCTGAAGCTGACGGAGCGCCATCTGGCACTCCCGCTCTACTTCCGTACCGACGAGCCCGCCCCCGGCGCGATCGCGGAGGTCCAGTGTCCGGCCTCCGGCTGGGAGATCGCGGACCAGGTGCACGCGCTCTACCGGGCTTTTCCCGACGACTTCGACGCCGCGGGACGGCGCTTCGACCCGCTCATCGACAACCTCGCGGCCTCCCTGCGCACCCGGTTCGGCGACAGCCCCGTCATCCACCACCTGACCGGCAACGCCTCCCGGCCGCACGGCGTCCACTACACCGTGCAGCGACTGCGCGAGGCCGGCATCCGGCACTTCGCCTGGGACGCCGTTCACTGGAAGGACTGCGGGTTCGTCCGTGCCCACGAGTTCTACGACCTCAGGTACAACGGCTTCTTCGACCAGTGGATGGAGGCGTGCGAACAGGGCGAGCTCGTCTTCGACCATCCGCCCACGCCGCTGTACGACGCCAAGGTGACGATGGCCTGGCCGTTCTGGTCGAAGGCCCGGGAGTTCTACCCCGACGAGATCCGCGGGATCTTCCCGCACACCGAGATCATCACCCCCGAAGGGTTCCACCTGCCCGACGGCACCTGGATCACCCTGGACGAGTACTGCCGGCTGGGTCAGGGGAGGCGTCGCTACTACGTGAAGTTCGGCAGCCATCACCCGACGCTGAACTGGGGCAGCCGCGCCGTCTACTACGCGGGCAGCTTCTCCGGTACGGCGCTGCGCGCCCTCTTCGACCGTGTCCGCGCCGACACCGCGGCGGGCCATCTCTGGGTCGCCCAGGACGCGCGCCTGCTGGCGGAGCCCGCCGCTGCCGTCTCATGGAGCGGGGAGGACGTGAAGTTCGACGGGTACACCAAACTGAGCGCCTTCTACACCCCGGAGGGGCTGGCCGGACTGATGGCCATGCAGGAGCGCGCGCAGAAGGTGCACGGGTCACCGAACACCGTGGTGAGCGCGGCCTACTGAGGAGCGCCCGGGAAGCGGGCGGGGCGGGAACCAGCGGTTCCGGGCGGGGCCCGCGCACCGGACCGGTTCACCGGCCTCTCGTACACCGGCCTCTCGTACACCGGACCGGTGCCCCGGCTCCTCGTACACCGGACCGGTTCACCCGCCCCTCGTACCCCCGGACCCACCGGGGGACGTCCTGCTCTCCGCGATCCCAGAAGGCTGTCCCCACCCAACACTCCCGGACGAGAAGGGGCGAGATGCCATGCCCGGCAAACGCGGTGTGTACTTCGTGGCCAACGACCGTGTGGTGGAACTGGTCACCGTGTTCCTCAGCAGCTTCCGCCGTACCAACCCCGACATCCCGCTCCGGCTGATCCCCTTCGACGGGGAGTACGGGCAGGTCGCCGCCCTGGGCGAGCGGTACGGCTTCACCGTGTGGGAGGACGAACAGCTGCTGGCGCGGTGCGACGGGACCAGCCTGTCGTTCCATCAGCGGCGGAGGGGACACTTCAGGAAACTCGCGGCGTGGGAGGGCGAATTCGACGAATTCCTCTACATCGACAGCGACACGGCAGTTCTGCGGAACATCGACTTCGTCTTCGACTACCTCATGGATTACGGATTCGTCACCGCTACGTCCAACCTTCCGGGACGCGCCTGGCTGGAAAGCGTCAAGGAGTCCGGAAAGCTGACGGCGGAGCAGTACGAATACGCCGCCAACACGGGATTCGTGGCCTCCCGGAAAGGCGCGCTCACGATGGCCGGAATCACCGCGGCGCTGCCCGCGGCCCGCGAGCTGGCCCCGCACATGAAACTCGGATATGAGCAGCCGTTCCTGAACTACCTCATCGTCACGTCGGGCCTGGCCTACACCAGCCTGCACCACCTGCGCACCACGACCGGAGACCGGACCGTCCCGGCCGAGGTCTTCGCCTGGACACCCGGCGTCCGGGCGAAGGACGGCGCGATCGTGCACCCCTCCGTCCCCCCGCCGCTGATGGTCCACTGGACCGAGCCGGTCAAACCGACCCAGGCCGACCCGGCGGACATCCCCCTCTACGACCTGTGGTGCCACTACCGGGACTTGCACGCCCGCACATAGAGGGACTGCGCGTCGTCGTGCCGCGGCGGGAACTCTGGGTGAGCGGCGAGCAGGTCGGCCTCCGTGATCCGCTCGCCGGCGGTGAAGCCTGCCTGGTCGAGAGCCCAGGCGAGCAGTTCGAGGTCGAGGAGGTTGCGATGCCTGCCGCGCGCTTGGAAGAGGTCGTTGATGAACTGCTGGACGGGCGCCCCGCCGAGGGAGTAGTCCGGCCAGCGGCTGCACCGGTCGTCCTTGAGGGCCTGTCCCCGGTCCGCGTCGTAGGCGGCGCAGACCTTGGCCAGATCGGGGCAGGACAGCCAGAGCGTGGCGTCGTCCGCGCAGACCCGGTGCAGTTCCCGGAACAGCGGGATCAGCTGACCGTGCAGTTCGAGGTGCTCGACGACGTGCTGCATCACCACCACCGACACCGAGCCGTCCGGGAACGGCAGCCGGCCGGCCGCCAGATCGATGTCGAATTCCGAGTCGGCGACATCGCAGTTGAGCCAGCCGGCAACGCGCCGGTCGCCACAGCCCAAATGGATTCTGCGAGCCTGCGGCACACCCTCCGGCCTCCGTACCCGGCGGCGTTGTCTGAACCGCGCGAGAAGGCGGGAGACATCATGCTCGACGAGTGCGATGGTGCGGGGATCAAAATTCAGCTTTCGCAATGTCAAAGCTATCACCCGATTTACCGTGCCTGAGAAACAACGTCCGGTCAACCATGCCTGTGGGACGCGGCATTCGGGCATCCCTCAGGAAATCTGATCCTGTCCTCGATCGAAATCTCTGAATTCCCCGTGGAGGCGTGCATGCGACAGGTGGTTCTGCCCGGCCCCGGCAGGTGCGAGATCGTCGAACGGGACGAGCCGCCGGGCGGTCCCGGGCATGTCGTGGTCGACGTCGGCGTGAGCGTCCTGTCGCCCGGTACCGAACGCGCGATCCTGCTGGACCGCCCGACCGCCGGCTCCCGCTTCCCGGAGTTCCCCGGCTACATGGCCGCCGGCACGGTGCGCGGCGGTCCCGGGTTCGCCCCGGGTACCCGGGTGGCGGTGCGACGGGCGCGCCACGCCGACACGGCTGTCGTGCCCGCACGCCATGTGCGGGCCGTGCCCGACCGTGTCGCGCCGGCCGACGCCGCCGTCTGGCAGCTCGCCCTCACAGCGCTGCACGGCCTCGACACCGGAGGACAGCTCGCGGGCGAGCCGGTGACGGTGATCGGCCAGGGCCTGCTCGGCGTCATCACCCGACGTCTGGCCTCGGCCCTCGGCGCACCGAGGGTGCGTGCGGTCGCCGCGTCCACGGCCAGGACATGGACGTGCAGAACGGAACCCTCCACCGTGTTCGGGGAACCGGGACAGTTCGACGGAGGCACCCCGCTGGTCGTGGACGCCACCGACAGCGGCCCCGGCCTGGCCGTCGCCATCGCCGCGGCCGCGGACGGCGGCCGGGTGGTCCTGCTCGGTTCACCCCGGGCCGAGCAGGCTGATGTCCCGCTCCAGCAACTCCACGACCGCCGGATCGACCTGCGCGGCGCCCATGTCTCCGGGATGACGGAGGCGGACGAGGACCGGCTCACCGACCTGTTCTTCTCCCTGCTGGAACAGCGCCGCTTCACCGTCAGGGACGTGCTGGCCGACTACCCGGCGCACCGGGCCCCGGAGGTCTACCGGCGCCTCGCCGACGATCGCGCCTTCGTCAGCGCCGTACTGCACTGGGACACCCCGCCCCCCGCCCCGGGCTGGCCCGCTCTCGTCGCACGTCCGCTGCGCTTCGGCCTGCTCGGCTGCGGAGACATCGGCATCGAGGACGCCAGGGCGCTCGCCGCCGCGGACGAGGCGGAACTGACCGCCTGCCACGACCCCGTCGCGGAGCTGGCCGAGGAGACCGCCGCCCGGTTCGGCGGCGCGTGGGAGACATCGGTATCGGCCCTGCTGGCCCGGCCCGACGTCGATGTGGTCGTCGTCGCCACCCCGCACGACACCCACGAACCGCTGCTCACCCGTGCCCTGGCCGCGGGCAAGCACGTCCTGCTGGAGAAGCCCGTCGCCCAGGACCTGGTCTCGGCCCGGCGGATGGCCGACCTCGCGGAGGGCAGCGGGCTGCGCACCGGCGTCCTCTTCCCGACCCGCACGGACCCGAGGTTCCGTCAGGCCGTCGCGGCCGTCGCGGCGGGGGAGATCGGCGACCCGCTCGGCGTCGCCACCACGTACTTCACCGACAAGCCGGTCGCGTACTTCCTCGGCGGTATCAGCGGTCGCGTCTCCACCACCTGGCGGCTGTCGAAGGAGCGCGCGGGCGGCGGATTCCTCATCATGAACCTCATCCACCAGATCGACGCGGTCCGGGCGCTCATCGGCCGGGAACCCGACCGCGTCTACGCCGAGACCGCTCCCTCGGCGACGGCCGCGGCTCCCGGAATCGAGGACGTGGTCAGCGTCGTGCTGCGCTTCGGCAGCGTCGTCGCGACCCTCGTCGGCAGCGCCAGCGTGGCCGGCGGCCGGGGCATGCGGACCCGCGTCTGGGGCGAGAAGGGCGAGGTGCGGCTGACGCCGGACTACGAACTGACCCGGCGGGGGACGTCCGACCCGGCGGAAGGGGCGGCCACCGGGGCGGCACCGACCGCGATCGACCTGCGCACCTGGGCGTTCACCCGCTTCGCGCGGGCGGTCGACGAGGGAACCCCGGTGGACGTGAGCCTCGCCGACGGGCTGTGCACCCAGGCGGTGGTGGAGGCGGCCTACGCCTCCGCGCGACTCGGCCGCGCGGTCTCCCCGGCCCGTCTCCTCGAAGGCGGCACACCGTGAGCACCTGGCGGCGCGTCACGCGCCCTTCGGAAGGGCTCCCGGCGGCGGCCGAAGCGGTGTGGTTCGCGGACGACCCGGAAGCGGCCGAGACCTGGGCGTACGGGTACCCGCCGACGGGCGCCGGCGAGCGCGCCGCGCACGCCTGGGCCGCCACCGCGCACGCCGCCGCGACGGCCGCGGGCGGGGCCGCCGTCCAGGTGACGGGGGACGGCGCGCTCGCCCGGCTCGTCCGGCTCGCCCTGCCCGGACCGGCGCCGGGCACCGGGCACCGGCCGGAAGTGGTCGTCGAGACGACCGGCACCACGGCCGGCATCCGTGAGGCCCTGGCCTCGGTCGTGCCCAAGGGACGCGTCCTCCTCGCCGCCCGCCCGCTGAGCACCACGACGCCGCTCCCCACCTACCACGCCGTTCACCTGCCGGGTGTCCGTGTGCTGCCCATCCCCTGGGACGACCGCGCCGGCGACATCCCCGACCATCTGATGGCACACGCGCTGCGCGACGTCCGGCCGATGGGCGGCGGCCTCACCGGCACCTGACGTATCCGGCGGACCGACGCGCCCGCGCACCGGGCCGATACCCGGTGCGCGGATGTGCGCGGGCGGGCGCGGAAGCGGGTTCGCGGTGCCGTTCGCCGCCCGGTTCGCGCGGCTGTGGACGGCGAACAGCCGCGGGGACACCGTGGGCACGCCATCGCGGCGGGGGCCGGTCCGTCCGCCGACGCCCCGTCCGCCGCACCTCTATTCCGGTGCCGGTCCGGTGGGCAGGCTCTCCCCGGGTCCGTGGAACGGCGTGAGCGGTTCGCCCCGGACGGACTCGGAGACGAATCCGTCCGGTCCGACCGGGCGGTCGCCCAGGACCAGTACCCGGTACATCCTGCGCCGGTAGTCGGTGTAGTGGAGATCGGCGGGCTGGAGGTGGGCGACCGCGCGGTTGTCCCAGACGGCGACATCGCCGGGCGCCCAGTGGTAGCGCAGGGTGTACTCCGGGCGGCTGAGGTGGGCGAGGAGGACGTCGAGGACACCGTCGCTCTCCCAGGGGAGCAGTCCGGCGAGGTGCGAGACGGATGCCGGTGGCAGGAAGAGCGCCTTCTCCCCGGTCTCCGGGTGCACCCGCACCACGGGGTGGAGGGAGACCAGCGTCTCCTGGACCCGCTTGCGGATGATCGCCAGGTCCTCCTCGTCGGAGAACAGCAGCCGCACCCCGGCGTGCAGAGCGTGCTCGGCGCGCAGACCGTCGGCCAGCCGCTGGAGCGGACCGGACAGCCCCTCGTAGGCGGCGACGAGGTTGGTCCACTGGGTGTCGCCGCCGAACTCCGTGGCCACCTCGCACCGGAGCACCGAGATGGCCGGCGGATTCACCACGGAGGCCACGTCCACGTGCCAACCGGAGTCATGACGCAGCGACTTGCGGTGCAGCCGTTCCTCGAACCTCATGCCGTGCCGTGCGTCGTTCACGTCCGGATCGACGACGAGGATCTCCGGGAACCCGTCCGGATGCGTGCCGTGCTTCGAGCCCGGCAGGCGGGTCACCTCGCCGAAACGACGGGCGAGAGCCACATGGTCGGCGTGGTTCAGGTGCTGGCCGGGGAAGAAGATCACCTTGTGCCGGAGCAGGGCGGCCCGGATCTCCGCCATCGTTTCGGGCTCCAGCTTGTCCGGCTCCCGCAGTTCGACACCGCGGATCTCCGCCCCGATCCTTCCCGCGATGCGGCGTACGTCGGTCCTGAACGATTCCTCGGTCACAGTCCGCCCCTTCGGTCAAGCCCAGCGCAGAATGGTCGTGTCGTCGAGCACACCCATGTTCCACTGAGCGACACAACGCACGGCCTTCTCGTCGTGCCGCTGCGCGACGGCGTGGATCTTCCCCACGTCGAACAGGTACACATCACCGGTACGGACAGGAATCGTGATCCTGTCGAACGCGGAAAGCGCCTCCTCCGGGTACCGGGGATCGGGGCCGGAGCGCAGCGCGCGGCTGCTTTCCTCGTCGGGCGTGATGTTCCAGCACACCAGCTCACCCCCCGCGTCGTTCTTCAGACACGCCAGCGCCGAGTAGTAGCGAAGGGCCCGCTGGATCTCGAACCCCCGCAGGTGCGGCATGGCCCGGAAGGCGGAAGCGTCCGTGTGCGGCGCCAGCACATAGGATCCGTCACCGCCCCGGCTCCGTACCTTGAACACCCCCGCCCGACGGCCTCGGTGTTCCGCCACCCGCAGCCGGATCCCCTGCCGTGCCAGATGACGGGAACACCCGTCCACCAGGTCCGGCACGGCGCGGCCCGGTCCCGCGAAGAGCTCCTCGACACAGGGGCGGTTGCGTTCCACCTCGTCCAGATAGGCCGACAGGCTGGAGTTCCCCACCAGCAGGGCGCCGAACGCGTCGCCGTTGAGGGACAGTCCATCGGACGAATCCTTCCGGAGAGGGCTTCTCCGGAAATTGCTCCGGACACTCTCGCAGGCCTCCGGAGAAAGGACGCCCCGGAAGACGGCGCCGACAATTCTCCCACGAAGGACATCGGACCATACGTCCCAGTCGAGTTCGTCGCGTTCCTCGAAACGGAAATACTCGGCCGGGCTCACGACGCCCGTCAGCCTGACAGGCGTGGCGTCATCCGCCATTGCCGACATCCTCTCTGCGGCAGATGGGACCGACGGGCGAAGCACAGTGCATTCCGCGGCGCGCCGTTTCCCTTGCGCGAACGTTCTCGCATGACTGCGACAGCCCAGCTCCTTTTCCTCCCGCGCCGCCATCGCGGTGATGTGGGGCGGGTCATCGGGCGGCATGGTGCCGAGGACTGTTCCGTGATGCCCGGCGGACCGCTCGCGCCCTCCTGCCGCCGGGATTCTCCGCCTGGCGCATGACGAAATCAGTGCCGACCGATCCGATTGTCGGCAGCCATGAGGGTCCGTCAAGAGTCCCCGCTCGTCCTGCCGGTGGATTCGGCCAAGTCCTGGAACGGAATCCTCCGTCCCGCCCGCCCCACGCACCACTCCCACCCCGTCGCTCCACGGCAACGGACACCTGGCGCTCCCTTCCGCCCCGATCTCGATGACGCCGATGAGTCCTGATTCAGGAGGTGCTCTCGCGTGACGCCCGGGTGCCCCGGAAATCCGCAGGGTCCCGAAGGGCGGAGTGCGGACCAGCCGACGCGGACACGGCCGGCGAGTGAACCACCGGCAGGTGGCACGCACGCGGAAACGGGCCTCTTGAATGCCCGCCAGGCATCCGTAGACTGTGAGCCCATGCGCTATATACCCATGGGGAATTCGGGTCTACGGGTCTCCGCGGTCGGCTTGGGATGCAATGAACTGGGCCGCTCCGTCGGGCTCGACGAGGCACGTACGACGGTGAGCGCCGCACTGGACGCGGGGATCACCCTTTTCGACACGGCCGACGTCTACGGAGAATCCGAATCCGTGCTCGGCGCATGCCTTCGGACGCAGCGGGAGCACATCGTCCTGGCGACGAAGTTCGGGCACCGGACCATGGACATGGGCTACGGACCCGCGGCCGGTGCCAAGGGCGGACGCGCGTACATCCGCCGCGCCGTCGAATCGTCGCTCCGGCGTCTGCGCACGGATTACATCGACCTCTACCAGATCCATACGCCTGATCCGCTCACTCCCATCGAGGAGACGCTCGCGGCGTTGACCGAGCTGGTCCGTGAAGGCAAGGTCCGCTATATCGGGAATTCCAATTTCGCGGGCTGGCAGATCGCCGAAGCCGCGTGTGCCGCCCGCTCCGGAGGGTTCGAGCCCTTCGTGTCCGCGCAGAACCACTGGTCGCTGCTGGACCGCGACAGCGAGAAGGAGGTCGTCCCGGCCGCACGTCGTTTCGGACTCGGAGTGCTGCCGTACTTCCCGCTGGCGAACGGCCTGCTGACCGGAAAGGTGCGGCGCGGCAGAGCCATCCCGGCAGGGACCCGCATCGCCGGGAGTGCCTATCAGGTGACGGAGGCGCGGCTCGACACCGTGGAGGCACTGATCGCGTGGGGCGCGGAGCACGGTCGCAGCGTCCTGGAGATCGCGGTCGGCGGTCTCGCCGCGTTCCCGGGCTGCGGCTCGGTGATCGCGGGGGCCACGAAGCCGGAACAGGTGAGGGCCAACGCGGCGGCCGGGGAGTGGGTGCCCACCACCGGCGAGCTGAGGGAGATCGTGGAGCTGCTGTAGGGGGCGGCCGGGTCACGATCCGGTCGCCCTGTGCACGACGCACCCCCTCCCCGCGGGGCGGGTGTGCGTCGTGCACGCGTGCGGAAGGCCGCCGATGTCTATGGTGCCGCCACCCCTGATCCCGGGGGCCGTAGCCTGAGCAGGCCGGAAGGACAGCCGATGAGCACCATGAGAGATGCGGGCCGTGGCATCACGCACGCCGCGGATGCCGCAGGGACGGCGGACCGCCCCGTCGGCGCGTGGTTCGAGAGCATGCCCCTGGGACGGGCGCACCTTCTTGCCGCCGCCGCCCTTTTCATGGCGTTCGTGATCGAGTCGTGGGAACAGCTGGCGCTGGTGTACGTGTCCGGCGACCTCGGCGGCGCCTTCGGCATCGATGAGTCCGCGATCGGCTGGGCCCTGTCCGCGGTGGCGCTCGGCATGATCCCGGGCAGCCTGGTGTGGGGGCCGGTGTCCGACCGGATCGGGCGGCGCTCGGTCTGCCTGTGGTCGCTCGCCGCGTACGGGGTCATCGCGCTGGCCAGCGCCTTCTCACCGAACTTCACCGTGCTCATGGTGACGCGGTTCGTGTCCGGGCTGGCGCTCGCCGGCATCTACACGGTGACGTTCCCCTACTTCCTGGAACTGCTGCCGTCCCGGCTGCGTGGCCGCGCGGCCGTCTATCTGTCCATCGGCTGGCCCATCGGTGTCCTGCTCGCCGTCGGCGTGACCCAGGTCCTGGGCGGCCTCGGCTGGCACGTGGTGACCATCGCCAGTGGGCTCGCCGGACTGTGGGTGTTCGCCATCCGGGCCTGGGTCCCGGAGTCCCCGTACTGGCTCGCGGAGCAGGGGCGGCACCAGGAGGCCGCCGAGGTGCTGCGCCGGCTCGGGGCCGATGTGCCCGAGGGGACGGTCTTCGCCTCCGCCCCGGCGGCCGAGGCCCGTGCGGGGCGGCCCGTCGATCTCTTCCGCGGACCGCTGCTCCGTGTGAGCCTGCTCATGCTCGTCGTCAATTTCGCCTTCAACTGGGGCTACTGGGGGCTTCAGACCTGGCTGCCCACCCTGTTGCAGGACAAGGGGCTGAGCATGTCGGCGAGCCTGGGCTTCGTCGCGCTGAGCGCCGTGTTCATGATTCCGGGATACATCTCGGCGTCCCTGCTGACGGGCCGCTACGGCCGCAAGAAGGTCTTCCTGCCGTACGTCGGCCTCGCCGCGGTCTCCGGGGTGGCCTTCGCCTACGCGGACACCCTCACGACCATGTACGTGGCCAACTTCGCCCTGTCGTTCTTCTGTCTCGGCGCCTGGGGTGTGTGGAACACCTGGAACGGCGAGTTCTACCCGACCGCGCTGCGGGCCACGGGATACTCCTGGGCGACCGCCGCCCAGCTCGGGGCCACCTCGCTCGCACCGTCCGTGGTCGGCTTCCTGCTGGCCCGTGCGACCGGCTCCTCGTCCACGATCCTGTTCATCATGGCCTTCCTCGCCATCGCCCTGGTCTGCGCCGCTCCGCTCCCGGAGACCGAGGGCAAGGACCTGGAATAGGCCCCGGCCGATCCGCGCCCGGCTGGCCGCCGGCGCGGCCGATGGGAAGATGACCGGGTGAGGCTCGGAATCGATGTGGGACGTGCGACGACCGCGGCTGTCCTCACCGACACCGCCGGCCGGGTCGTCGGCCGGGCGCTGGCCGACAGCGCGCCGACGACGGCGGTGAGCCTGCGCCGGGCACTGGCCCGGCTCGGCCCGCTCCCCGGCACGGTCCGGGCCGTCGCCGTGGTCTGCGACCTGGCACGCCGCCCGCTCGTCCCCCGCCGTGTCGCGGCGCTGCGGATCTCTCCCGGCTGCCACCCGGCGCTCGGCCCGTTCGTCGGATGGCCGCCGGAGGCCCGCGCCGCCGTGGCCGGACCGTACCGGACCGTGGACGGCGGCAGTTCCGTGACGGGACGGCCGCTGGCCGCGCTCGACCGCGTCGCCACGGCCGACTTCGCGCACCGTGCCCGCGCGGCCGGCGTCACGGCCTTCGCCGTCTGCGCCGCGGGCGCCCCGACCGCGCACGGGCCGGAACTGGAAGCCGCCGGGATCATCGCCGACAGCGTTCCGGACGCCGCCCTCAGCCTCTCGTACGAGATCGGCTCCCCGGGTCTGCGCGAGCGGGAGAACGCCACGGTCCTGAACGCGGCACTCGGCGGCTGGGCCGGTGAACTCGTCCAGGACTGCCGACGGGCCCTGCGCTCCGCCGGGATCGACGCCCCCCTGCTGTTCGCCCGGGACAGCGGGGGACTGGTGTCCGCCGACTACTTCCGCAGGCATCCGGTCATCGCGACCTCGCCCGCCACCCCCTGCGCCGCTCGCGGAGCCGCCGCCCGCACCGGCAGCGAGCGTGCCGTCGTGGTGGACGCGGGTGCCGGATCGGTGCGCTGTCTCACCGTCGTCGACGGGGAGCCCGTGCGGCACGAGCGGCCGTATCCGGGAGCCCTGGGCGTACGGGTCCAGCTCCGCGCCCCCGAGGTGACCGAACCGGCGGAAGGGACCGCCGACGAGATCCGGGCAGTCGTCGCACGGCTCGGGGAGCGGGTGCCGGGAGCGCCCGTGATCCGTACCGGCGGCGGGGCGGAAGCCTTCGCGGACACCGGCGCACCGGAGAGCCTTTTCGACGCCGCCCGCCACGCCGCCCGCGCCGACTGCCGCGCGGAGATCGAGCACATCGTCTCGGCGGCCGGCCGCGCGGAGCTGGACCAGCTGCTGGACGCCGCCCGCGGACACGCGCTGTCGCTCGCCATCGCCGCGGGCGCCGCCCCCGCCACCGTACGGGTGCGGACCCTCACCCACGCACCGGTCGCCTACCTGCCCGCCGGAGTGCACCGGGTGACCGTGCAGGCCACCGGCGAACCCTTCACGGACGTGCCCTCATGACGTCCGGACCGGACCGGGTGATCGGACCGGACGAACTGGAGCACCTGGCCGTCGGCGCCCGTGTGCTCGCCGCCGGGACCGAGGAGTCCGCCTACCAGGTGGCACTCGACTGGGCCGCCGCCGAACTGGCCGCCCACGGCCCGGTGCGCCTGCTCGCCGCCGACCGGATCGGGCCTGCGGGCCTGTGCGTCGCCGTGACCCTGGCCGGGGCCTCCGCGGCACTCGCCGAATCACTGCCCACCGGCGACGAGCCGGTGCGCGCCGTACGCGCGGTGGAACGGATCACCGGCCGGACCGCCGAGGCCGTGGTGCCGCTCAACACCGCCGCGGAGAACGCCCTGATCGCCCTCGCCACGGCCGCCCGCTGCGGCCTGCCCCTGGTCGACGGCGACGGCTGCGGACGCGTGCTCCCACTGCTCGAACAGACCCTGTTCACCCTGGCGGGCGTCAACGCGGCGCCACTCGCCCTGGCCACCCCCGGCGGCGACGTCATCACGCTGGAGTCGGCGCGCAGCAGCGTGGAGGAAGTGGTCCGTCCCCTGGTGCTGGCCGCCGGCGGCTGGGCGGTCGTCGCCGGATACCCCATGGACGGCGCGGCCCTGGCGCGCTGCTTGGTGCGGGGAACGGTCAGCCGGGCGATCGAGGTCGGATCGCTGGAGGGGCCCGCGCGCTTCGCCGCGTGGCGTCCGCGCCGTCTGTGCCGGGGCCGGCTCGTCGCCCTGGAACCCTCGCCGGGGCCGTACGGCCCGCGGGGCGCCGCCGTGCCCGTCCCCCTGCCGTCCCGGCCGACCAGCGTCCTGGTCGACGAGGAGGGCGGGCTGCGGCGGCGGTTCCGTCTGGAGGCCCACAACGAAGTGCTGCTGGTACTCGCCGACGGTGCGGTCCTCGCGTCCGCCCCCGATCACATCCTGCTGGTCACCGGTGCCGACGGCCGGGTGCTCGACGTGGAGCGCGCCGTGCCCGGACTCACCGTCGAGGTGGTCGTGATCGAGGCGGCACCCGCCTGGCACACCCCCCGGGGCCGCGCGCTGGCCGGAGCGATCGGAGCACTGCCATGAGCCGCCCGCTGACACTGGTGGAACTCCTGCGGCACGGCCCCCTGCCCGAGGTGGCGGTGCACGGCCCCACCGACCTGCCCGCGGAGATCCTCTCCGTGCGGATCGTGGACCGTGTCGAGTCGCTGGACGCCCTGCAGCCCGGGACCGCCGTGGTGCTGGTCGGGCACGTCGCCTCGGCCGCCTGGACGGTGGAGATGGCGCTGCGCAAGGCGTGGGAACACGCGGCGGCCTGCGTCGTGGTCCCGCCGGGACCGGTCCGCGCCGGCTCGGTGGTCGAACTGGCCGGCCGGCTCGGTGTTCCGCTCCTCGTGGTCGAGGGCGACCCGCTGGACACCGCCGTACTCCTGGCGTCGGCCGTGGCGCGGCCCGAGGCGGGCCGTACCGCGCTGACGGCGCGGGCCGCCCAGCGGATCGCGCGGGCGGGGCACCGGCCGGGCGCCGTGCTCGCCGCCCTGCACGACGTACTGCCCCGCACCTCGGTGGCGCTCACCGGCCCGTCCGGTGCCGTCCTCGCCGGCCGGGCGTCCGCCCTGAGCACCGAGGCCGGCGCGGTGCGTGTCCGGGTCCCGGTGCCCGATCCCGACGGCGGGCGGCTGGCCGTGCTGACGGCGCGGTCGCGGTCGCGCGCTCCGGACTGGACCACGACCATGACGGAGATCCTCGAACTGGCCGTCGCGCCGCTGACCGCCTGGGCGGCCGGTGAACGGCTCGGCGCGGAGCGGTCCGAACGCGCGGCCTCGGCCCTGCTGCGCACGCTCCTCGCCCGGTACGCGCCGGAGGTGGGCCGCAGGCCCCCGGCCGGGGACCGGTCCGAGGAGGTCACCGATTCCGGGGACAGCGGACCCGACCTCGTCCTGAGCTCGGCGGTGGCGCTGGGCTGGGCGACGAGTGGCCCCTTCGTCGCCTGCGCGCTGCGGCCGGAAGCCGCCCCGGCCGCCGACGCGGGGCCGCTGCTCGCACCGTGGTGGGACCGCGCTGGGATCGGTGGTCCGCTCGTGATGTACCGGGGCGTATGGGTCGCCTGGCACACGCTCGCCGGCGACGGTCCACCGGCCGGACTCTTCGCGTCCGCCGAACGGCGGCTGGCCGCGGTCCTCGCCACGGCCGCGGGGCCCTGGCGGGTGTCCGCGGCCCTCGCCGGACCGGTCGACTCGCTCACCGGGCTGGGTGCCGCCCTCGACGACGCCGTCGCCGCCGCGGGTGTCGCCAGGCCGGGTACGGTCGTGCGCGCGGACCGCGCGGGCCCGGCCCAGCTGCTGGCCGCACTGCCGCGGGAGTCCCTGCGCAGACCGGCCGCGGCGCTCCTCGCTCCCCTGCTCGCCGCCGACCGTGATGGCGCCCTGCTGCGGACCCTGGCCGTCCTGCTCGACGTCGGCGGCGCCCCGTCGGCGGCGGCTGCCCGTCTCGGGGTCCACCGCAACACGGTGACGGCGCGGCTGGAGCGGCTGCGCGCTCTGGGCTGCGATCTGGAGGACCCCGCGCTTCGGCTTCCGCTGCATCTGGCGTGCCAGGTGCTGCTCGACGAGGACGCCGGATGAACGGCGGCGCCGCGCGGGGAGTGAGTCCTCCCCGCGCGGCGCCGCCGTCGTCCAGCCATCCCCGCACGGTTCAGCGCGGGTACCGCTCCCGGACGTGGTCCGCGGTGAGCACGTCCTGCCGGACGTCCTGGGCCAGCGCCTCGGCGGCGCGCTCGGACGCCGGACCGTAGCCGCCGCCCCCGCCGCTCTCGCAGCGCAGGACGTCACCGTCGCGCACCGGCAGCGCGTTCGCCTTCAGCAGCGAACGGGCCTCTGGGCCGCCCGGGTTGAGAGTCACGCGAGGGGCCGCGCCGTCCTCGCCGCCGAACAGCCCCCAGGCCGGCGTGACCGACCGCTCCCACCACAGGGACAGATTCTGGTCGGCGGTGAAGCGGTACTCACGCACCACGCCGTTGCCGCCCCGCGTACGGCCGGGACCCGCGGAGTCGGGACGGACGGCGTACCGCTCCACCCGCACCGGGAACAGCGTTTCGAGAACCTCCACGGGCATGTCCCGCAGGGAGCCGTTGACATTGTTGATCAGACAGCTCTCGCCGTCGCCGGCCTCCCAGGCTCCCCAGCCGCCGACCGTCGCCTCCTGGGAGACGAACAGCCGGCCGCTGCGGGGGTCGAGCCCGGTGAACTGCACGATCATGGAGTCGCCGTACGAAGCCGCCGCGGCCCGGTCCGGCATCGCGGGAGCCAGGGCCTTCACCACCAGGTCGATGACGAGTCCGAGGTGCGAGTAGTAGTACTGGCAGGCGGCCGGTTCGACGGCGGCCAGCATGGAGCCGGGCCGGGTCACCACCTCAAGGGGATCGAACGAGCCGCCGTTGAGGGGCACCTCGCCGCTGACCAGGAGCTTGTAGCCGACCCGGCAGGCGGCGACGGTCTGTGCCGCGCCGCAGTTCACCGGGCCGGTCGCCTGGTCGGCGCAGTCGGTGACGTCCATGACCATGCGCTCACCGTCGATGGTGACGCGCACGGTGACATGCAGCGGGGTGCCGAGGTCGATGCCGTCGTTGTCGAGCCTGCCGGTGGCCTCGTACACCCCGTCGGGGATGGCGGCGATCTGCGCGCGTTCCAGCTGCCTGGTCTGCTCGAAGATGGCGTCCCGGGCGGCGGCGAGCGTATCGGTGCCCCACCGCCCGACGATCTCGGCGAGCCGCCGGGCCCCGGTGAGCGCGCAGGCGACCTGGGCCCGCATGTCACCGAGCGTGGGCTGCGGGAACCGTACCTGCCGGGCGATCAGATCCTGTGTGAGCACGCACGGTTCGCCCCCCTCGTAGATCTTCAACGGGCCCATGCGCAGGCCCTCCTGATAGATCGTGGTGGAGTCCATGGAGCCACCGGGATCCTTGGACCCCATGTCGATCCAGTGGGCGCGGGAGGCCGCGAAGCCGACGAGTTCGCCGCCGACGTGGATGGGCGCGTAGACGGTCACGTCGTTGAGGTGCGTACCGCCGATGTACGAGTCGTTGAGCACCCAGACGTCACCCTCGCGCCAGACGTCACGGCCGTACATGCGCTCGGTGGCGCGGGTGCACTCCTCCAGGTTGCCCAGGAAGATCGGCAGGCCCGACGACTGGCCCAGGACGTGGTGGTCCCGGTCGAGCAGGGCGACGGCGCAGTCCTTGGCCTCGTAGATCGTCGGGGTGTACGCCGAACGGATCAGCGTGGTGTTCATGTCCTCCGCCGCCTGGAGCAGGGCGCAGCGGATGATCTCCGTGGTGATGGGGTCGATGGCGGTCCCGGCGGGGGAGTTCATGCGGCGCCTCCGAGCTTGATGACGAGGAAACCGTTCGTGTCGACGGTGACGAGCGCGTCCGGCGGGACGACGGTGGTGGAGGTGGCCTCGACGATGATCGCCGGTCCGGTGAACTGCTCGCCCACGGGCAGGTGTTCACGCCGGAGCACGGGGGTCTCGTGCGTCTTGCCGCCGAAGACGACGGGCTTGGTGCGCCCGGCGCGCGGGGTGTCGCCCGTCTCCGGGGCGTACGGGCGGGTCTCCCGCTCGGGCGGAGCGCCGAGCGCGGTCGTGCGCAGGGTGACGAACTCGACCGGTGCCTGGGGTGTGGCATGCCCGTAGCGGCGCTCGTGCAGTGCGGCGAAGCGGGCGGAGGCCGCATCGAGGAAGCCGTCCGTGAGCGGTTCGTCCGCACCGGTGAGCGGTACGGCCAAGGTGTAGTCCTGGCCCTCGTACCGCATGTCCACCGCGTGCTCGACGGTCCGGCGCTCGCCGGGGACGCCCTGCTCGTCGAGCGCGGCCAGTCCCTGCGCCTCCAGTCCGGCGAGAGCGGCGGCCATGGCGGTGTTGTCGAGGGCGTGTCCCGGGGTGAAGAACTGCCGCGTCAGATCGCGGCGTACGGCGGTGCCGAGCATCCCCCACGCGGAGAACGCCCCGGGGAACAGCGGCACCACGACTTCCTCGACGCCCAGCTCCCGCGCGATCTCCACGGCGTGCATGGGGCCCGCGCCGCCGAAGGCGAGCAGGGTGAACTCCCTTGGCTCACGCCCGTGTTCCACCGTGAGGGTACGGATCGCCTGTGCCATCTTCGCGTTGGCGACATCACAGATGCCGCCGGCGAGGGCGACCGGGTCCAGGGACAGTTCCGCGGCGAGTCCGCCCATCGCGGCACGGGCCGCCGCGACGTCCAGCGTCATATGACCGCCGGCGAACCAGTCCGGGTCGACCCGGCCGAGCACGGCGTTGGCGTCGGTCACGGTGGGGAGGGTGCCGCCGCGTCCGTAACAGGCGGGTCCGGGCACGGCGCCCGCCGACTCGGGGCCCACCCGCAGCCCGCCCGCCTCGGCGTAGGCGAGCGAGCCGCCACCGGCGCCGATCGTGTGCAGGTTCACCAGCGGGATCAGCACCGGGAAGCCGTCGGCGGTGCCCTCGTTGGAGATGTCCGGCCGCCCGTCCAGGACCAGCGACACATCGAAGGACGTACCGCCCATGTCGACGCAGATGGCGTTCCTCCGGCTCAGCAGGTCCGCCGCCGCGACGCCGCCCATGGTGCCGCCGACCGGCCCGGACAGCAGCGTCTGGAGCGGGTGGGAACGGGCGAACGAGGCGTTGACGACACCGCCGGACGACTGCATCACCTGCACCGGAACGCCGAGGCCGCGCTCGGTGAAACGCTCCTCGATGCGGCCCAGGTAGCGGCGTACGACGGGGCCGGTGTACGCGTCGAGCACCGCGGACGAGGTCCGCTCGTACTCGCGCCACTCGCCCGCGACATCGTGCGAGAGGACCACCATCACCTCGTCGCCGAGCTCCTCGCGCAGGATCTCGCCGGCCCGCAGCTCGTGCCTGGGCTCGACGTAGCTGAACAGGAAGGAGACGGCCACCGCCGTGTATCCCTCGGCGCGCACCCGACGGGCGGCCGTGCGCACGGCGTCCTCGTCCAGCGGCCGGAGTTCGGTGCCCCGCCAGTCGAGCCGCCCGCCGGCCTCCGCGGTGGAGTACCGGTCCACCAGCGGGACGGGCTTGCGGTAGTGGAGGTCGAACATGCGGTCCCGGTTGCCGCGGGCGATGTGGTAGACGTCCCGCATCCCCTCGGACATGAGCAGCAGCACCTTGGCGCCCTTGCGCTCCAGGAGCGCGTTGAGCCCCTGCGTGGTGCCGTGCACGAAGAAGGAGATGGCGCCGGGATCGGACACGGCCCGTCCCAGTGAGTCGAAGACGCCCTCGGCCAGATCCCCCGGCGTCGTCGGGGCCTTCGCCGCGAAGTAGGTGCCGCGCGTCTCGTCGTACGCGACGACGTCGGTGAACGTGCCACCGATGTCCATGGCCACCCGGTATGTCATGCCGCCTCCCGGCTGTCTCGGGGAATGGGCAGAAGCTAACCGGACGGACCAGGACGCGGCCTGTGCGCGGCGCACGGTCGAGGAGGCCGGGCAATGCGGCGCGCACAGGCGGGTGGGCTAGCGCACCGGCTCGCCTCCGGCCTGCCGCACGTCCTCGTGCAGATGGACGATGCGCCAGACCTGGTCCTCGTACCGGCGCAGGGCCGCGGTGTTGCGCACGATCTCCGGCGTCAGCGGCGAGCCCGAGTCGTCCGGAGCGAAGTCGACGCGAAGCCAGTACCGGAGCAGGGCGAGGTCGCCGAAGACATCGATCACCGGGTCGTAGGCCTCCAGCCCCGCCTCGCGCGGGCCCTCGCCCGCCGCGGGGCGTTCGTCGCGGATACGGTCCAGATCCGCCTTGCCGCACAGCAGCGGGGCGGCGGCGGAGTCCCAGATCGTGGCGTCCGGGTCCAGACAGGCATCGATCGCCGACCGGTCCTGACGGGTGTAGGCCGCGTACATGCCGGTGATCACCGACCAGACTGCCCGGGTCTGGGGGTCCGAGGCACCCGGGCGGGCGAACGCGGTGGCATCGGTGGCGGCACCGGCGGGGCGGGGGGCGGGGGGCGGGTTCATGGGCACGGCGGAGACTCCAAGGTGGTCGCGATGGTTCGAGCGGTCGGACGGACGCACCCGCCCCGGCGGGCGGCCCTGGCGGTCGCCGGGGCGGGGCGGGTGCGTCCGGACCGGCCCTCGTGGCCGCTCACGCGCAACGCCCCGGGGGCCGGTACGGCGGGATCCGGGGGACGGAGAGGCGGCGGTCGTGCGGCGCGATGGTCGTGCGCGCGGCGCCAGTGAAGCCGACGCCGCCCGCCACGGTCAACAGGGACCGGACGGCCGTGCGGCTCCGGGAGGGCTGCGGCCCCCCGCTGCCGGGTCGCGCTCTCAGCGCGCGACGAGGTCGAGTGCGGCGAGACGGAGAGGGCCCTCCTGGTGGGTGAAGGGGTTGTGGACGACGGTGTCGGGGGACACGGATCCCAGGGCCCGGACGGCCGCGACCGCGTCCGGCCGCGGGAGGGCATCCGCCTGGTGCAGGACCACGGCGAACAGGTACATGCGCTGCACCGTCCGCACCTCCGGATGCGCGTCGGCGATCGGGTCCCAGGACGCCGCCAGTACGGGGCTGTCCTCACGGATGCCCAGGGGATCGCGCAGGGCGGCCCGGAACGCCTCGACGGCGTCCGTGTCCGTTCGCAGCCGCCGCATCAGCGGCCCGACGAACATGGGCAGATGGACGTCGGGGAGACCCATGCGGAACAGGCCGTGGGCGCGGGCCACCAGGGCCGGCAGATCCCGTGGCGCGGCTGCGCCGAACGCGATGGCCAACGTCTCGTCCCAGTGGCGCCGCCCGCGATGCGCGGGGTCTGTCCCGAACCATGTCTCGAGGTCCCGGAACGCGTCTCCGGACACGCTGTCCGCCGGAAAGATCTGGGCGAACGCGGCCAGTTCGCCGCTCGCGAGCACGCGGCCCGACCGGGTGCCGGACATGTCCCCGGTGAGGATCTCCTTGAACACCTCGTCGGACACATTCCAGCTCTGCCGGTCCAGCATCGATTCGAGTACGCGGTCCTCCCCCTGGGCCGCCGGCTGTCCGAGCTTGGCCACGACCGCACGGAGGACTCCCTCGTCGCCCCTGTTCTCCTCCTTGGCCCACAGGAGGAAGCGCGCGTCCCGGCGGAGCGTGGCATCGGTGTCGGCCTCACGGCGGAGCATCTCGGCGACGGCGGGGTACCGGGAGGCGGCCGTCGCGAGCGCCGACATGACATGGCGCCGTCGCTCGCCCGCCGTTCGCCGGGCACGGCTGGACGTCCCGTTCAGCCGGTCGAAGACCCTGTCGCCGAAGTGGGCGCACAGCCCCTCCCAGTTCTCGGCGACGAGGTCGACGAGGATCTGATCCACATCACCGTCGTAGAGGGCGTCCAGCTCGACGCCGGGTTCACCCGTGTGACCGATGGTCTCCTCGATACCGTCGATCAGGGTGAGGTCGCCGAGCATGAGCATGCCGATCCAGGCCAGTTGCCGGCGCTCTTCGAGTTCAGGGCCGTACGCGCACAGCTCGTCCCTGATCTCCGCGCGGAGCCAGTCCATCGCGGACGCAGGTGTGCCGGGGCCCGTCCGGTCGATGTGGGCCTGCTGGTGGAGTCCGACCGCCTGGACGAGCCCGATGAGGGAGAGTCGGCGGATCTCGGTGTCCGGTTCGCTCTTCCACCGCGTCATGACGTCGATGAGGTCGGTTGCGGCGAGCGAGCCGCGTGCGAGTTCGTAGGTCAGGACCTCACGCAGTTCCGGTCCGATGTGCTTGAGCAGATCGAGGGTGTCGCCGAGGATCCGGCGGGAGGCGGCCTCGGTCCTGCCGCAGTAGGCCCTGAGGACCGCGGCCGGAATGGTGTCCGGAACTCCTGAAGTGAGGGGCCGTGGGTCATGGATGAGCCGCTGGGCGAATTCCTGGACGGCCGGCTGCCCCGGCCAGGCACTGATGACCGCGGGGACGTGCCACATCAAGGGATGCGGTCTCACCGCGGTGCACAGCGCCGCCAGCTCGGCCGGGTCGTAGCCGGCGAGCGTCTCCCGTGCGGTCCCGGCGTCGGCACCGGCTCCCCGGGCGGCGGTCTCCAGCCGCGTCCAGGCGTGGGCCACGGCCTCGGCCACGACCACGCCCTTCTCGGTCCGGGCATCCGCGTCGGGCCGCCGCAGCAGCGACACCAGGAGGGCGAAACCCTCCTGGTGGCCGAGCACATCGACGGCCACACCGGCCATCGGGGCGGCGCGGGCGAAGTCGCCGTGCAGCCGGCCGGTGAGGACGGCGCGTACGTGCTCGTCGTCCCCGTACCGCTCGACCAGCGTCCGGGCCGCGGCGTACGGCCGGGAGGCGTCCAGACCGCGCAACAGCGTCGCGCGGGCGTCGGCGGGCGGGAGCGCGGTGGCCAGGCCGGCCACACGGCCGGGCAGGACGTTGCGCAGCCCGGTGTCCACGTAGAGGTGCAGGACCCGGGCGAACGCCGGGTCCTCGCGCCACCGCTGGGGGATCATGCCGACGTCGTACAGGATCAGGCCGTGCTTGCCCGGGTCCGCGAGCCCGGCGGCCACCCAGTCCTTGAAGCGGGGGTCATCGGCGAAGGCGTTGCAGGCCAGCGTCCACGCGAGGCCGCGGTCGCCGCCGTTGTGCCCGTTCTTCCTCAGGGTCTCCCACGCGAAATCGGCCGCCCGCGCGTCCCCGGCGGCGGCGATGTTGACGAGGTCCGCCGCGGGCCACGGCCCGGAGAGGTGGTCCTCCCGGCGGAGCAGGGACAGCAGCCAGTCCCGTTCCTCCGGCCGGTACAGCGCGGCGTCACCCGACGCCGTGCCGCGCTGCACCAGATGCAGGCCCACCAGCCGGAGCGCCCTGGACGGCTGACGGCGTGCCCAGTCGATCGCCTGTGCGGTCTCGGGCGCGTCGGGCCAGCCGTTGCCGAGGGCGAGGACGGCGGCGGCCTGGGTCGCCGAGGTCGGCCCGGTCTCGGTGAAGGCCATCAGCCGGTCCGGCGGGCCGGGCCGGCCACCGAATCGGTGTGCGAAGGCCAGCGCGGCGTTGACCTTCACGCCGTCCTCCGGGTGCCGAATGCCCCAGAGCAGATACTCGGAGGCGAGGTCGTCGGCGATGCCGAGATCGCGCAGCGCCCACATGGCCGGCGAGGGATCGGGGCGAGGTGCCGTCAGCCATCGCTTCATGACCGGCAGCAGCTGGAGGCGCGCGGTGTGGCTCGCGAGCACGCCGGTGAGCGAGGTGATGAGGTTCGCCCGATGACGCAGCGAAGGATGGGTCTCCACCCGTTCGACGAGCCGTTGGATGTAGTCGGTCCGCGACGCCGGCGTGAGCGCGACACCGGCCGCGAGCGCCTCGGCGAGCAGCTCGTATCCGTCGATGTCCGCCCATCGTGTGCCGTCGGTGTCGAGGGCCGCCGCCAGGAGGGACGGGGGCGTCCGGGAGCCGGCCTGCGCGGTCAGCAGCGCCAGGAGCACATCGCGCCAGGCCGGATCGTGCACGAACCGCCGCACGGCCGCGATCTGCTCGTCGGCGGGCAGCGTGGCGAGGTACCGCCCGGCCAAGTGGTCGAGCACCACGCGATGCAGGAAACCGCGGTATCCGGCGCCGTGCGACACGATCAGCCCGAACTCGTCCTCCGCCACGGCCAGGACCGCATCGGCGATCCTGCGGGCTTCGGCGCGCTGGTAGCCGAGGACTTCGTCGTCGGTCATCGACTCGACGACGAGCGCGCGCAACTCCGGCCCGGTGACGGCGCCGGCCGGGTCCTTGACGCGGAGGCGATAGGCCACGGCGGCGAACAGCGTGGTCATGTCGGTCGCCGACAGCAGGGCCCCTCGCGCGTGTGAGGCGCGCTGCCGCATCTGGGGATGCTTGGCGACGAGCAGCTCGACGAGCCGCGCGTAGATCTTGAACCGCTGACGCGGCAGGGGTTCGCCGCGCCATGTCGCGGCCAGCAGTGTCAGCAGGAGCGGGGACCTGGAGAGTTCGTCGAGTTCCGGGGTGGCCTCCAGCTGGTCGAGGAACGGTCCGACGCCGGCGCTCCAGGCCGGGGGGAGGGCCGTGTCGGCCTCGGCCCGTCCGGCCCGGAGGATCCCGGCGGCGATCGTCCGGCGCTGCCCGTCCGACAGCGGCGTGATCTCGGCCTGGGCCCACCGGCGCCTCCAGTTGAGCCGGTCGACCGCGTACGGGCGCGTGGAGAGCACCGCTGATGCCCGGGTGCGGCCGAGGAACGCTTCGAGGGTCCCGAGGGCACGCTCGGCCGCGCCGACATCGCTCCACTCGTCGACGCCGTCGACGAGCAGCAGCAGGCGGTCGTCCCGGAGCGCGCGCCGGACCAGTGGCCAGAGATGGCCGGCGCTCTGCGACTTCAGCCAGGCCTCGGCGGCCGAGACGAGAGAGTTCTCGGCCGACGTTTCGAGATGGCGGCACAGGAAACCGAACGGCAGCCAGAGGGGCAGGTCGCAGGAGTGTTCCCGCTGCAGCGCGACCGACTGGGGCCGGGGCGAGAGCAGGTCCGTCGCCATGAACCGCAGGAAGCTGGACTTGCCCACTCCCGGACGGCCCACGAGCAGCCGGTACTTGCCGCCCGCCAGCCACTCGTCGGCGGGGAGGCCACCCGGGCGACCCGGACCGCCCGGGTCGGCCGATGCCGCCGGGCTGCCGCCCCTGAGCAGCTGACGGGCCGATCTGAACGACTGCCGGCGGGTGCCCAGCCGTGAGGCGAGGTAGGTGTGGCCGTCGCCCGATCCCTCCGCGGGGCGCCGCTCCTCCACGGGCGGCTCGGGCTGCTCGGCGTCGATCAGGTCTGCCCGTCGGCTGTGGGGATCGACGTCCAGGACGACGAACTCGCCGCCGGGCTCGCTGTCTTCGGCCGGATGGACTCCGCCCTGTGCGGAGAAGACGGCCCGGTAGAGATCGCGCAGCCCGGCGCGCAGTTCTCCGCTGTCCCGGTGGGGCAGGTTGTCCGCGAGGGCCCGGGCCGCGTCCGGGCCGCAGAAGCGCTCCGTCCAGGTTCGGCCGAAGAAGTCGTCGACGATACGGGGATGGTCCTTCAGCAGGCCGGAAACCTCCTGAACGCCCCACGGGACGAAGGTGATCCCGAGCCCGGCCAGCCGTTCGGTCTCCTCACGGATCGCGGTGTCCAGCTTCGTGTTCTGCAGGTCGAACGAGGTGGCGAAGTGGAACATCGACGCCCTGTCGGCCCATTCGCCCTTCAGCAGGTCGTCGACGGCCTTCGTGATCCTGTCCGCGGTCATCGTTCTGACCCGCCGGGACTGAAGGACGATGTAGTCCCGGCCGCCGGACCCCCCGCCCGTCAGGGCGAGCGGCAGCCGGGCATAGGCGTCGATCCCGGCCTGGGCCTGGCCCGGAACACCGAAGAGCTTGGCGTACTGGACGGGCCGGACGGTGTGCAGCAGCCTGAGGAACAGGCGCTCGGCGTCGGACCATTCCAGCTCGCCGATGGGCAGCACCTGCGCCCTGGTGTCGATCGGCGGCGCGGGCGGCGGACCCACGGGCGCGGACCACAGAAGCGCTTCGTCACGGTCCCGGCCCCCCGCCTCCCCAGGGTCCCGGCCCCCCGCTTCGTCCGTGAACGCCATCGCTGTCCCTTCGCCGCTCAGCCCTGGTCCCGCTGTTCGCGGAGGGGGCTCGTACCGGATCCCCGCCGTCCGGCACCGTCCCTCCAGGTCACCATGATCCCCGCCGGGCTGCGGGCGGGTGGCGGAGCGGCCGAAGGCGGAGACGGTTCCGCCGACGGGCGGTTGAAGGCGATGGCCCCCACCGCCCACGACGTCGGCGCGGCGACGGATGGAGGATCTGTCGTACGGGCAGCGGTGGCGGATCGGGACGGGCGCGGTGGCCGTCGTCACCCACGACCGCCGGACGCGGTCCCGTTCCACCGGAGCCCGACTCTTCGTTCTCCCCGGACCACGGGCACATCACGGAGTCCAGGGCGGGCGGAGCACCTCGGGGAGGTGCCGGTACGAGGCCGCTCCACACGGTCCGCATGACCGGCCCGAGCGGCGGTGTGCAGACCCCCGCGGCCAGCGCCAGCGCGCCGAGGCGGATC